>CAZWZC010000056.1:0-16950 GCA_964638755.1 uncultured Aeromicrobium sp.
TGCCCGCGTGTGGCGCTGTTTGGTTGGTTTTTGGCCGCTTAACCCAACCACACTGCGCCACTCGCGAGGGTTCTGACATGGGGTTCAACAATCCCGATGTCCCATGGCGCGAGCTCGAGCGACGGCTCTCAGGGCGCACCGAGCCCGATGGGGGAGACGCGCCGGGTTGGTCCCGCAAGCGTCCGGCGTACGAACCCGTCGAACAGATTCGACGGCCCGACGGACCTGTCGTGCCCTACGCCGAGCTGCACTGCCACAGCAACTTCAGCTTCCTCGACGGTGCGAGCGGCCCCGATGCGCTGGTCGAGGAGGCGATCAGCCTGGGACTGCACGGTCTGGCGATCACCGATCATGACGGCTTCTATGGCGCGCCGCTGTTCGCCGAGATCGCTCAGAAGTACGAGGACCAAAAGCTCATCACGGTCTACGGTGCTGAGCTCTCCATCGGCCTGAGCGGGCCGCAGAACGGCGTCGCCGACCCCGAGGGCAGCCACCTGCTGGTGCTGGCGCGTGGCGTCGAGGGCTACCACCGGCTCGCCGGCGCCATGACTGAGGCGCACTTTCGCGGAGACGAGAAGGGACGCCCCGTCTACGACCTCGACGAGCTCGCTGAGATGGGTCGTGACCACTGGCTGGTGCTGACTGGCTGTCGAAAGGGTTCCGTACGGCAGGCACTCACCGGTCGGCCTGAGGATGCAGCCAAGGAGCTGGACCGGTTGACTGCGATGTTTGGCCACGACAACGTTGTCGTTGAGCTGATCGACCACGGGTTCCCGACTGACAGCACCACCAACGACGCACTGGCAGCGCTCGCAGCTGATCACGGCTTGCCGATCGTGGCGACCAACAACGTGCACTACGCCAAGCCAGCAGCCCACCAGCTGGCCGCAGCGACCGCTGCCGTACGCGCGCGCCGCAGTCTTGGCGACATGGACGGGTGGCTGCCAACGTCGAGCTCGGCGCACCTGCGATCGGGTGCGGAGATGCATCACCGATTCGCCCGCTATCCGGGCGCGATCCAGCACAGTGTCACGATCGCCGACGAGGTTTCCTTCGATCTACGGGCGGTGACACCGCGGCTGCCTCGTCGTGGCATACCCGAAGGCCACACCGCGATGAGCTGGCTGCGTGAGCTCGCCGAGCAGGGCATACGTACGCGCTACGCCCACAATCCCGACGAGGCACGGACACGCATCGAGCGCGAGCTGGCGGTGATCGAGGAGAAGGACTTTCCGGGCTATTTCCTGATCGTCCACGACATTGTCAAGGAGGCCAAGCGACGCAAGATCCTGTGCCAAGGGCGAGGCTCGTCGGCCAACTCAGCTCTCTGCTACGCCCTTGGCATCACCGCGGTCGACTCGATCTTCTACAACCTGCCATTCGAGCGGTTCCTCGCCACGACGCGTGAGGAGGAGCCCGACATCGACGTCGACTTCGACTCGGCGAGGCGTGAGGAGGTCATCCAGTGGGTCTATGAGACCTATGGCCGACGCAACGCCGCCCAGGTTGCCAACATCATCAGCTATCGACCGCGCTCGGCGATCCGCGATGCAGCCAAGGCGCTGGGCTATTCGACGGGACAGCAGGATGCGTGGTCCAAGCAGATCGACGCCTGGAGCTCGATCTCGACCGACGAGACCTCGGAGGTGCCTGCGCAGGTCGTCGACCTGGCCAACCAGCTGATCAAGGCTCCCCGACACCTCGGCATCCACTCGGGAGGAATGATCCTGACCGAGCGCCCCATCGGCGAGGTGTGTCCCATCGAGCGAGGCCGCATGAAAGATCGCACGGTCCTGCAGTGGGACAAGGACGCCTGCGAGTGGATGGGGCTGGTCAAGTTCGACCTGCTGGGTCTCGGCATGCTCGGTGCGCTCAACCACACACTCGAGATCGTCGCCGAGCACTTGGGGGAGGAGTTGACCCTCGACACGATTCCCAAGGAGGAGGCAGCGGTCTACGACATGTTGTGCCGGGCCGACTCGATCGGCGTGTTCCAGGTCGAGAGCCGCGCCCAGATCGGCACTCTCCCGCGACTGCAGCCCCGCTCCTACTACGACCTCGCAATCGAGATCGCGCTGATCCGTCCGGGTCCGATCCAAGGCGGTGCAGTGCACCCCTACATACGTCGGGCGACCGGCAAGGAGGAGGTGACCTATCCGCATCCCGTCCTCAAACCCGTGCTTGAACGCACCCAGGGCGTGCCGTTGTTCCAGGAACAGCTGATGCAGATGGCGATCGCGATCGGCGACTGCACCGGCGACGAGGCAGATCTGCTGCGCCGGGCAATGGGGTCCAAGCGGGGCATCGAGCGCATCGAGTCGTTGCGCACCAAGCTCTACGAAGGCATGGCGCGCCACGGGCTCAGCGAGGAGGAGTCCGACGCGATCTATCTCAAGATCCAGTCGTTCGCCAACTTCGGTTTCGCCGAGAGCCATGCCCTGAGCTTTGCGCTGCTGGTCTATGCCAGCTCGTGGCTCAAGCTGCACTATCCCGCCGCATTCCTCGCAGCGCTGTTGCGCAACCAGCCGATGGGGTTCTACTCGCCTCAGTCGCTGGTCACCGATGCCCGGCATCACGGGGTCACGGTGCTGCGCCCTGACATCATCCGCTCGGGGGCGGTGGCAGATGTGGAGCTGGGTGAGTCGGGGCCACGTGGTCAGGAATCATGTTTGGAACGCTTGCAACCTGAAGTGAAGAGGTTCGTCCGTGGCACTGCCGATCCCACGCCCCAGCACCGACGTGACGGCGACTTTGCCGTAAGGCTGGGGCTCGACGAGGTGCAGGGACTCGGCACCGAGGTCGCCGAGCGCATCGTCGCCGTACGTGCTGAGCGGCCCTTCACCGACATGGCAGACGTTGCCCGCCGGGCGGAGGTGACGGTTGCCCAGATGGAGTCGCTGGCGACTGCTGGAGCGTTCGACGGCTTCGGCATGACTCGGCGCCAAGCGATCTGGAATGCCGGCTATGCCGAGCGCACCGACCAGCTCGAAGGAACGTCAGTCACCCTGTCTCCTCCCACATTGCCGGGGATGAGCGATGTCGAACTGACGATGGCAGACCTCTGGGCCACCCGCATCTCACCGGAGATACACCCGATCGAGCACCTGCGGTCACTGCTTTCGAGCGAGGGCATCTACTCCGTCGCCGGTCTGGACAAAGTCGAATCGGGCAGCCGGGTCAAGGTTGCCGGGCTCATCACCCACCGGCAGCGACCCGCCACCGCGGTCGGGGTGACCTTCCTCAACGTCGAGGACGAGACCGGGATGCTCAACATCGTGTGCTCGGAAGCGCTCTGGAGGCGCTATCGACGGGTCGGACGCAATGCCGCGGGGATGATCATTCGAGGCAAGCTCGAGAGGTATGAGGGGGTCACCAACCTGGTCGCCGACAAGCTGGAGCGCATCGAGGCGGTCTATCCGCAGGCTGCCTCGGCCATTCCTGCAAAGCACAGCGGCCGCAACTTCCGTTGAGCAGAAGTTGCGGCCATGACGCTGTGCTGGATCAGACGACGACCCCCTCAGGCACCTCGTCGTCGACGATCTCGTGATGTTTGACGTTCAAGAAGATCCACACGATCGCCGAGGCGGTCCAGATCATGAACGCACCGACCAGGAAGGCATGGGTTGCGCCAGAGGTGAACGCGCCCTGCCCGACGAGATCAGCGATGCGCTGCTTCATGTCGCCCGTCGGTGCCGGACCGCTGCCACCCGACAGTGATCCGGAGATCTCGGCCGCCTTGCCCCGGGTGAAGTGAACGGCAACCGTCGACAGCGCCGCCAGACCGATGGCACCACCGACCTGCTGCATCGTGTTCAGCACACCGGAGCCGATGCCCGATTCCTCGGTCGGGATGCCGTGCAGAGCGACCAACGTCATGGAGACGAAGGTCAGCCCCATGCCGATTGACATCAGCACGACCCACGGGGCGATCTGTGTCCAGTAGTTGATGCCGTCGCCGACCATTCCACCGTTGGTTGCGAGGCGGAGCAGGTTGGCGGGGCTGTCGTCGACGGTGATGCGCGAGAACCCGAACAGTGCGATACCTGCAAGCACTGTGCCGGTGCCCGCGAGGAACCTCGGATCGATCTTGGCGATGAGTTTCGAGGAAGCTGTTGCACCGGCGATCATGCCGACGGTGAAGGGCAGAAACGCGAAGCCGGTTCGCAGAGGGCTGTATCCCATCACGTTCTGGACCAGCAACGACAAGAAGAAGAACATCGCAAACATGGCCGCAGGGGTGATCATCATTGACACGAAGGCGGTTGCCCTGGCACGGCTGGCAAAGATGCCGAGCGGCAGCAAGGGGTGCGCCACGGTGCGCTCGATGGCTACAAAAGTGACCAGCAGAGCCGCGGCAGCAACCAGGGCGGCGATTGTCCAGGTGTCTCCCCAGCCGTATCGCGAGTCGCCGGCTCGTGAGAGCCCGTAGACCAGTGACGCCAGACCCAGCGTGCCCGAAAGCGCGCCGGGGACGTCGAGTGCAATGCGCTGCGGAGCGCTTTCGTTGAGGAACCGCGGCGCGATGAATGCCGCGAACAGGCCGATCGGGACATTGATCAGGAACGTCAGGCGCCAACCCTCGACGCCGCTCACGTTGAGTCCGGTCAGCCAGCCGCCAAGGATCAGGCCGATCGCGGCGCCGACGCCAGACAGGGCTGCGTACACGGAGAAGGCGCGGTTGCGCAGTGGACCTGCCGGGAACGTCGTGGTGATCAGCGCGAGGGCCGCGGGGGCGGCCATGGCTGCGCCGACGCCCTGCAGCGCTCGCGAGCTGAGCAACATCGCCTCGTTCTGAGCGAGCCCGCCAAACGCTGACGCGATGGCGAAGACGGTCAGGCCGGTCATGAAGATGCGGCGACGACCGTACAGATCGGCCAGGCGACCGCCGAGCAGCAGCAGCCCTCCGAATGCCAGGGCGTAGCCCGTGACGATCCATTGCAGGTTGTTCTGGCTGATGACCAGGTCATGGGCGATGTAGGGGAGGGCAATGTTGGCGATCGTGCTGTCGAGCACGACCATGAGCTGAGCCATACAGATGACGACGAGCGCCCACCCCAGCTTCTCGTTGGAGGCCGACTTCCCGGTCGTGATGGTATCTGTCATGACTCTTCCTTGGGATTGGATGGGCGAAGAACTGCGGGGAGGATCACCTGGTCTATGACTTTGGTGATGGTTTCGGGGGTGGGCGGCCGGCCCATGATGAACTGACGGTGAAGGACGATGCCCGCGAGTGCCGGGCCGACGATGTCGAGATCGAGGTCCTCACGGATCTCGCCCCTTGCCTCAGCCCTTTTGTACAGTTCACGCGTGCGTTCGATCTGTGGGCCGATGAACTGCGTGCGAAAGCCTTCGGCGAACTCGGCATCTCGACCCAGAGCGGTGATGAGGCTGCTGAACACCGCTAGCGCACGCTCATCGGCCAGGCCACCGTGGCCGCAGAACGAGGCGATCAGATCGCCTCGCAAGGTCCCGGTGTCGGGCGCATCGCCGATTGGCCCCTTCTGGGCAAGAACGGCTTCCAGCACGAGGCTGGCCTTGGAATCCCAGCGACGATAAAGCGTGGCCTTGGATGCTCGGGCCGCGGCGGCAACCGCATCCATCGTCAGTCGGTCGTAGCCGACGTCTGCGAGAACATCGAGCGTTGCTTCGAGTATTTCCTGCTCGCGTTCTCCCTCCACGCGGGGTCGGGAGGCAATTTCTGCCGGTGTCATCGTGCTCCTTATGGAACGAAACGGTTTCGTACCGTCAGACAGTACGACATCGTTCCATCGCGCGACAAGTCTGATCCGGTGTGACATGTCGCACAGAGGCGTGGAAACCATCGAGCGGTAAAGGTTGACATGACTTTAAGGTGCGGCTTAGAGTCGTGTTGACACTAAGTCAGGAGGCGGGCATGACGATCGGGATGCAGGTTGATCAGCGAGTCTCGCTTGCTGTCTCCACCGTGATCTTCGCACTCCGTCCGCACCCCCGAACGGGTCTTATGACGCTGTGGCTGCCGCTGGTTCGCCGCATACGCGAGCCATACGAGGGTCAGTGGGCGTTGCCCGGTGGACCGCTTGAAGCCGATGAGGATCTCGCCGCGAGCGCTCGTCACACACTCGAACGTACGACGGGTCTCACGCCCAACTACCTCGAGCAGCTCTATGCGTTCGGCAGCCTCGACCGTTCTCCGGATGATCGGGTGGTGTCGATCGTCTATTGGGCGCTCGTCCAGCCCGACGAGGTCGCCCGCGCGGTCGATGGCGAGAACGTCGAGTGGTTCGTCGCCGACGAGCTGCCGCTGTTGGCCTTTGACCACTCCGAGATCGTCGCGTACGCGCTTGCACGCCTGCGCGCCAAGATCACCTACACACCGATTGCCTACGGGTTCCTGCCGCAGGAGTTCACCCTGGCGGAGCTTCGGTCGGTTCACGAAGCGGTGCTGCGTACGTCCCTCGACCCGGCCAACTTTCGCCGCCAGGCGCTCGCTGGCGACACGCTCATACCGACGGGCAACTACCTGCAGGGCACCAGCCACCGACCCCCAGCGCTGTTCCGATTCACGGCCGGCGCACCGACACCGCTTCCAGAGGAGCGCAGATGACCTCCATCAATGACATCATCACCGCCGACCCCGCAGCGAGCTGCGATGTGGAGCTGGTGAAGGGGCCGTGGGAGTTCGACACGATCCCCGGCTACGGCCCGGGCTGCTCGGAAGACGACATCATCCCCGAGCCGGTCGTACGTCCAGGCCAGCTCCCCGCTGCCTACCAGAAGATGAGCGACGACGAGCTCCACTCGCGGATCCGCGCTGCCAAGAAGGCACTCGGTGACAAGCTGGTGATCCTCGGACACTTCTATCAGCGCGACGAAGTCATCCAGCACGCCGACTTCGTGGGTGACTCGTTCCAGCTGGCCAACGCCGCACTTGCAATGCCGGACGCCGAGGCGATCGTGTTCTGCGGGGTGCACTTCATGGCCGAGACCGCCAACATCCTGGCCCGCCCCGACCAACATGTGATCCTGCCCAACCTCGCCGCTGGTTGCTCGATGGCTGACATGGCCGACGAAGACTCGGTTGAGGCGTGCTGGGAAGAGCTCATGGCAATCTATGGCGACGCTCTCGGTGAGCACGGCAAGCAGCCCGTCATCCCGGTGACCTACATGAACTCCTCGGCCGCGCTCAAGGCATTCTGCGGGCGCAATGGCGGGATCGTGTGCACGTCGTCGAACGCGTCAACCGTGTTGGAATGGGCGTTCGAGCGCGGAGAGCGGGTCCTGTTCTTCCCCGACCAGCACCTGGGCCGCAACACCGCCAAGGCGATGGGCATCACGATGGACCAGATGCCCATGTGGAACCCGCGCAAGCCGCTCGGCGGGCACTCCGAGCAGGTGCTGCAGGATGCCAAAGTGCTGCTGTGGCATGGCTTCTGCTCGGTGCACAAGCGGTTCACCGTGGGTCAGATCAACAAGGCCCGCGAAGAGTTCCCAGACGTCAAGATCATCGTTCACCCTGAGGCTCCGATGCCGGTGGTCGATGCCGCCGACGCATCCGGGTCGACTGATGCGATCCGCAAGTTCGTCGAGGCGTCACAACCCGGCGACACCATCGCGATCGGCACTGAGGTCAACATGGTCAACCGGCTCGCGGCGGAGTACCCCGACCGTACGATCTTCTGTCTCGACCCGGTCGTGTGCCCGTGCTCGACGATGTATCGCATTCATCCCGGCTATCTCGCCTGGACCCTCGACGGGCTGATGGAAGGGGAGTACCGCAACGAGATCATCGTCCCTGACGCCATCGCCACCGAGGCCAAGGTGGCACTCGAGCGCATGCTTGCGGCGCTGCCCAACACCATCCCAGTGACGGGAGACTGACATGCCCAGCATCATCGTCGTCGGCAGCGGAGTTGCCGGTATGACGGCAGCGCTTGAGGCGGTCGGCTCGTACGACGTCACGCTGCTGACCAAGGCGACTCTCGCGCAGAGCAACACGCGCTATGCGCAGGGCGGCGTTGCCGTGGTCACGGACGCCATGAGCGATCCGGGTGCGCCCAAGCTCGGCGACACGATCGAGTCCCACGTCGAGGACACTCTTGTCGCTGGCGCGGGGCTCTCCGACAAGGAGACCGTCGGCATCCTGTGCGCTGAAGGTCCCGCGGCGATCGATGAGTTGATCGAACGAGGGGTGAAGTTCGACCGCCATGACGGCGAGCTCTCACACGGTCTCGAAGCCGCCCATGCGTACGCCCGCATCCTGCACGCCGGCGGTGACGCCACCGGTGCGGGGATCGCATACGCACTGATCGATCGCGTTCGTGAGAGCGACATCGACGTACGACTGCAGACGACTGTCGTCGACCTTCTGATCCACGACGGTCGCTGCGTGGGCGTGAAGCTGCTCGGCGGTGACGAGCTGCGAGCAGACCACATCATCCTCGCCACAGGTGGGGCGGGACAGTTGTTCCCCTACTCGACCAATCCGGCGATCGCCACGGCCGACGGACTCGGGATGGCGCTGCGCGCGGGAGTCGTCGCTGCAGATCTGGAGTTCTATCAGTTCCACCCCACGTCGCTCGACGCCCCGGGCAACTTCTTGGTGTCGGAAGCGGTACGCGGTGAGGGTGCGACGCTGATCGACGCTGATGGCAGGCGCTTCATGCTCGATGTGCACCCCGATGGTGAGCTTGCTCCGCGTGATGTGGTGGCGCGTGGCATCGCGATGCAAATGACCAAGCAGCCGGGCATCCCCGTACGCCTCGATGCCACAGCGCTGGGTGCGGAGTTTCTGGCCAAGCGCTTCCCCAACATCGACGCCGCCTGCCGCGCGCAGGGCTTCGATTGGGGCGAGGTGCCGATCCCCGTCACCCCGGCGGCTCACTACTACATGGGCGGTATCCGCACCGACGAGTGGGGACGCACCTCGCTGCCCGGCCTGTACGCTGCGGGTGAGGTCGCCTGCAATGGCCTGCACGGCGCCAACCGGCTGGCGTCCAACTCTCTGCTCGAAGGCGCCGTCTATGGCACCCGGGTCATCGAGGGTCTCAACGATCCGCAGCCTGTCGCCACCTTTGGTGGTGATTGGCCCGCGCCGATCACGGTCGACCTGGTCGACGATCCCGGGGCCGACGACGTCAACCGTACGGATCTGCAGCGCCTGATGTGGGATGCGGCAGGTCTGGCTCGCAACGGTGAAGACCTAGAACAAGCGATCGCCAAGCTCAAGGGCTTCAAGGCGCCGGTCGTCAACGATGCAAAGTCGGCCGAGGACGCCAATCTCCTGGTCGTCGCTCGTGCCGTCATGACGAGCGCTCTTGCGCGCAACGAGTCCCGTGGAGGTCACTTCCGCACCGATTTCCCCGAGACCGATCCGGCGCAGGCGCGTCACTCCTCGGTGGTTGCTGATGCTTGAGCGTCGCCAGATCCAGCCCATCGTCGACATGGCGCTCGACGAAGATGCGCCGTTCGGCGATCTGACGTCGCAGACCCTCGTGCCTTATACAGCGAACGCGACAGCAGATCTGGTGGCTCGCGAGCCGGGGGTGTTCGCCGGCGCAGAGGTGTTCGAGATTGCCATGAGCACTCTCGATCCGACGGTCAAGGTGACCCTGAAGGCCTCCGATGGTGATCGGTTCGAGAAAGGTGCCGTGCTGGCTCACGTCGAAGGTGCGGCCCGTGCCGTTCTGCAGGCAGAGCGGGTTGCGCTCAACCTCGTGCAACGCATGACCGGCATCGCGACGCTCACCGCGATGTACGTCGACGCCGTCGCTGGAACAAATGCGCGCGTTGTCGACACCCGCAAGACGACCCCGGGGTTACGAGCGCTGGAGCGCCACGCCGTACGGTGCGGCGGCGGGCACAACCACCGCTACTCGCTGTCAGATTCCGTGATGGCCAAGGACAACCACCTTGCCGTGATCGACGACATCACGGCAGCTCTCAAGCACGCCAAGGCCGATCTTCCTCACACGACACACATCGAGGTCGAGGTCGATCGGCTCGACCAGATCGACGCGGTCCTCTCCTCAGGTGCTGTGAACACGATCATGCTCGACAACTTCTCGCTGGATGATCTTCGCACTGGTGTGGCACAGATCGGCGGCCAGGCGTTGGTCGAGGCCAGCGGCGGCATCACGCTCGAGACGATCAAGAGTGTCGCTGAGACGGGTGTCGACATCATCTCAGTGGGTGCACTGACGCACAGTGTCCGAGCTCTCGATCTCGGTCTCGACATCACGGTCCGTTGATCGACTTCCCATGATCTATCTGGACGAGGCGGCCACCACTCCGTTGTCGCGAGAAGTCCTCGAGGCGATGTGGCCGTTCCTCAGCACGGAGTATGGCAATCCGTCGAGCCATCATGAGGTCGGAGATGCCGCCCGCAACGCGCTCGAACAAGCACGCGCCGAGGTGGCAGAGGTGCTCGGTGCCAAGGTCTCTGAGATCACATTCACGTCCGGTGGCACGGAGTCCGACAATGCCGCGATCAAGGGAATCGCACTCGCTGCACCCGGCGGCAAACACATCATCGTCTCGTCGATCGAACATCCGGCAGTGCTGGAGTCAGCAGAGTGGCTCGGCCGGCTCGGCTACGAGATCACGGCGCTCGGCGTCGACCGCGACGGGATCATCTCACCGGACAAGCTGGCTGCTGCCCTTCGTCCAGACACGACGCTGGTGAGCATCCAGTACGCCAACAACGAGGTCGGCTCGATCCAGTCCATCGCCGAGCTGTCCGCGATCGCGGGTGACGTACCGTTCCACACCGACGCGGTGCAGGCAGCGAGCTGGCTTGACCTCGACGTCGGCAAACTCGGCGTGCAGGCCATGAGCATCTCGGGCCACAAGATCGGCGCACCCAAGGGCATCGGCGTTCTCTACGTCAAGCGGCGCACTTCGTTCGAGCCGCTGATTCACGGCGGTGGACAGGAGTCCGGTCGGCGCTCCGGTACAGAGAATGTCGCCGCCGCGGTCGGCATGGCCACAGCGCTCCGCTCGGCCGGAGGTTCACCCGGAGCAACGATCGCCATGCGCGACGACTTCATCCGCGAGGTGCTGACGACGGTGCACGGCGCCGAGCTGACGGGCCACGCCACCAATCGTCTGCCGGGCAGCGCGTCATTCGTGTTCCCGGGCACCAGTGGCGAGGCCATCCTCATCGAGCTCGAGTCGCGCGGGATCGTCGTCTCGAGCGGCTCAGCCTGCGCCGCCGGCAGCGACGAGCCGTCACACGTCCTCACGGCGATGGGCTATGACGCGGAGGTCGCGCAGACCGCCGTACGGTTCACGTTCGGGCGTTCCACCCGCCCCTCTGATCTCGCCACGGCGGCCGAAGACCTCGTCCGCGCTGTCGCGGCGGTGGGCGGCATCGCGTCCTAGCGGGGCTCAGGTCACGTGGGCATCGGCGAGGTTCAAGGCCTCGTCGAGGATCGCCATGCCACGGCGCGCGTCGTCGTCGCTGATGTTGCACGGTGGCACGACGTGGATGCGGTTGAAATTGGCGAACGGGATCATTCCGGCCTTCTTGCAGGCGGACATGACCTCACCCATGGCCGCGCTGCTGCCGCCGTACGGCGCCAGTGGCTCGCGAGACTCCGGGTTCGACACCAGCTCGAGCGCCCAGAAAGCGCCGAGACCGCGCACCTCTCCCACGGACGGGTGACGGGACCCGATCTCAGCCAGGCCGGGCCTGAAGACTTCCTCGCCCAGTCGCTTGGCGTTCGTCACGATGCCCTCGTCCTGCATCACGGTCAGTGCCGCCACCGCGGCGGCCGCTGCGAGCGGGTGTCCGGAGTAGGTCAGTCCGCCGGGGTAGACGCGATGCGCGAACGTCTCGACGATCGGGTCACTGATGACGACGCCGCCCATCGGCACGTACCCGGAGTTCACGCCCTTCGCGAAGGTGATCAGGTCGGGCACGAGGTCGAAGGCGTCGATCGCAAACCATTCACCCGTACGTCCGAATCCGCACATGACCTCGTCGGCGATGAGCATGATGCCGTGCTCGTCGCACAAGGCTCGTACTCCCGCGAGGTAGCCGGGTGGCGGCACCATGATGCCGGCAGTGCCGGGCACCGTCTCGAGGATGATCGCGGCAATCGTGTTCGGACCCTCGTTCTCGATCAGGTGTCGCAGGTGGGTGAGCGCGCGCTCGGACTCCTCGGCCTCGGTCGTGGCGTGAAACTCCGAGCGGTAGAGGAACGGCCCGAAGAAGTGCACTGTGCCAGCCGATGAGGTGTCACTGGGCCAGCGCCTCGGATCACCCGTCACGTTGACCGCGAGCTGGGTGCCTCCGTGGTAGGAGCGGTAGGTCGAAAAGACCTTGGTGCGTCCGGTGTGGAGACGCGCCATCCGAATCGCGTGCTCGTTGGCATCGGCGCCGCCATTGGTGAAGAACACCTTGTTGAAGCCATCGGGAGCGCGCTCGGTGATGAGCCGGGCGGCCTCTCCACGCGCCTCGTTGGCGATCGGAGGCCCAATAGTGCACAGCGTCGCAGCCTGCTCCTGGATCGCAGCCACAACACGGGGGTGCTGATGTCCGATGTTGGTGAAGACCAGCTGGCTGGAGAAGTCGAGGTATCGAGTGCCGTCCTCGTCCCAGATCTCGCTGCCCTGGGCGCCGGTCACGACCATCGGCGTGATCTCGGCCTGCGCCGACCACGAGTGGAAGACGTGGGCGCGGTCGAGGTCGTACGTCCTGCTCATCGGTCACTCCTTGGTGTACGTATGTCGTCAGTCATGCGTCGGGAACGCCAGCTCGAGACCGCCGGACGGTGACACGGCCGGATCGGCCCACCGGCTCGTCACGACCTTGCCACGGGTGAAGAAGTGCACGCCCTCGACACCGTGCGCGTGGGTGTCGCCGAACAGCGAGTTTTTCCAGCCGCCGAACGAGTAGTACGCCATCGGTACGGGGACAGGCACGTTGACGCCGATCATGCCGACTTCGACCTCGTACTCGAACTTGCGGGCCGCGCCACCGTCCTTGGTGAAGATTGCAACGCCGTTGCCGTACGGGTTGGCGTTGATCAGCTCGACGGCCTCGTCGTAGGTGTCGACCCGCACGACGCTGAGCACCGGGCCAAAGATCTCCTCGGTGTAGATGCTCATCTCGGGGGTCACGTGATCGAACAGGGAGGGCCCGAGCCAGAACCCGTCATCGTGCCCGTCAGCCGGTGAGTCGCGGCCGTCGAGCACCAGTTTGGCTCCGGCCTCGGCTCCCGCACCGATGAGTGAGGCGACCCGGTCGCGGTGCGCGAGGGTCACCAGCGGACCCATGTCGGTACCTCGCGTGCCGTCTCCGATGCGCAACGTGCGGGTGCGGGCGGCGATCCGGTCGACCAGGTCATCGGCGATGGCACCGACTGCGACGACGACACTGATGGCCATGCACCGCTCGCCGGCCGATCCGTAGCCGGCGTTGACTGCCGCGTCGGCGGCCAGGTCGAGGTCGGCGTCGGGGAGCACGACCATGTGGTTCTTGGCACCGCCGAGGGCCTGGACGCGTTTGCCTGCCTGGCTCGCCCGCTCGAAGACGTAGCGGGCGATCGGTGTCGAACCGACAAAGCTGATCGACTTCACCTCTGGCGCGTCGAGCAATGCGTCGACCGCGACCTTGTCACCCTGCAGCACGTTGAACACACCGTCGGGCAAGCCCGCCTCCTTCCACAGTGCGGCGGTCCACATGACGGCCGAAGGGTCCTTCTCGCTGGGCTTGACCACGACCGTGTTGCCAGCGCCGATCGCGATCGGGTAGAACCACATCGGCACCATGGCCGGGAAGTTGAACGGGCTGATGATGCCGACCACTCCGAGAGGCTGGCGCTTGGAGTGGATGTCCACGCCGGTCGAGACCCCTTCGGACTGTGAACCCTTCAGCAGGTGGGGGATGCCGCAGGCGAACTCCACGACCTCCAGCCCCCGACTGACTTCGCCCATCGCGTCGTCGAGCACTTTGCCGTGCTCGGCGGTGATGATCGCCGCGAGCTCGGACTTGTGGGCGTTGAGCAGCTCGCGGAAGGCGAAAATGATCTTGGTGCGGTTGGCGAGCGAAGTCGCAGCCCATCCGGGCGCCGCGGCACTCGCGGCGGCGATGACCCGCGCGGCGTCGTGCTCGTCAGCGAAGGCGACCTGCGCCGTGACCGCTCCGGTGGCGGGGTTCGTCACGTCACCGAAGCGACCCGACCCCCCGACGTACGTCTCGTTGTCGAGCCAGTGCCCGATTGTCATGTCACTCATGAATCGATAGTAGGTCGCATCCCCGGTCAGGCCGAGGGGTCGTGGTCGGCTTTGGTAGATCGGCCCCGCGATCGCCGGTGAACCGCACTGGCAATCAATGGTGGACGGGTGGTGTCGTCGTGCCTAGAGTGAGCGAACGATGAGGGAGGACGATGCGACATGACGGTCATCAGGGCGGCGATCACACAGACGACGTGGACGGGCGACAAGCAGTCGATGCTGGACAAGCACGAGCAGTTCGCCCGCGACGCGAAGGCCGACGGGGCGCAGGTCATCTGCTTTCAGGAGCTGTTCTACGGCCCCTACTTCGGCATCACCGAGGACAAGAAGTACTACGCCTACGCCGAGCCGGCCGACGGGCCGATCGTGCAGCGTTTCGCGGCCCTCGCCGCTGAGCTCGAGCTCGTCATGATCTTGCCGATCTACGAGGAGGACATGCCGGGTGTCTACTACAACACCGCAGTCGTGGTCGACTCCGACGGCACGATCCTGGGCTCGTATCGCAAGCACCACATCCCCAATCTGGACAAGTTCTGGGAGAAGTTCTACTTCCGTCCCGGCAATTTGGGCTATCCCGTGTTCCATACCGCGGTCGGCCCGATAGGCGTCTACATCTGCTATGACAGGCATTTCCCCGAGGGCTGGCGCGAGCTTGGACTCAATGGCGCCGAGATCGTCTTCAACCCGAATGCCACCAAGCCCGGCCTGTCCAATCGGCTGTGGGAGATCGAGCAGCCCGCCGCGGCCGGCGCCAACGGCTACTTCGTTGCCGCGCCCAACCGGGTCGGGACCGAGGACAACGAGTACGGCGACCTCGCGGTCACGTTCTACGGCAACAGCCAGTTCGTCGACCCGCAGGGCAACGTCATGGGTGGCTACGGCAGCGGGGATTCCGAGGAGATCGTCATCCGTGACCTCGACATGGACATGATTCGTCAGGTCCGCGACGACTGGCAGTTCTACCGGGATCGCCGCCCCGAGTCCTACACCTCCATCCCGAGGCCGTGAGCATGGTATCGATCGTCAGCGAGAGGCAGCGATGAAGACCCTGATCAAGAACGGCACAGTTGTCAACGCGACCGGCACGGGCGCGGCGGACGTCCTGATCGACGGCGAGACGATCGCTGCAGTGCTCGAGCCGGGCTCGACTCTGCTGGGCTTTGAGGTCGAGCAGAACGTCGACATTGTGGTCGACGCTGCCGGCAAGTACGTCATCCCAGGCGGTATCGACGCCCACACTCACATGGAGATGCCGTTCGGCGGCACGTTCGCGTCCGACACGTACGAGACCGGCACGAGGGCGGCGGCGTGGGGCGGCACGACTACGATCGTCGACTTCGTCGTGCAGTATGCCGGCGAGAACGTCCTCGACCAGTTTGCGCTGTGGCACGAGAAGGCGGCCGGCAACTGTGCAATCGACTACGGGTTCCACCAGATCCTCTCCGACGTGCAGGACGACTCGCTGACCGCGATGGACGAACTCCTCGCCGAAGGGGTGTCGAGCTTCAAGCTGTTCATGGCCTACAAGGACGTGTTCCTGTCCGACGACGGCCAGATCCTCAGAGCGATGCAGAAGGCTTCCTCCAACGGGGCCATGATGATGATGCACGCCGAGAACGGCGGCGTGATTGACGTCCTGGTGCAGCAGATGATCGCGGACGGCAAGACCGATCCCTACTATCACGGCATCTCGCGTCCCTGGCAGGCCGAGGAAGAGGCGACGCACCGGGCGATCATGATCGCGCACCTGACCGGTGCCCCGCTGTACGTCGTCCATGTTTCGGCCAAGCAGGCCGTCGAGCAGATCGCGACTGCCCGGGGCAAGGGTCAGAACGTGTTCGGTGAGACCTGTCCGCAGTACCTCTACCTGTCGCTGGAGGAGCAGCTCGGCGCGGCCGGCTTCGAGGGTGCCAAATGGGTCTGCTCGACGCCGCTGCGCTCGCGGGCCGAGGGCCATCAGCACCACATGTGGCAGAGCCTGCGCACCAACGACCTCCAGATGGTCTCGACCGACCACTGCCCGTTCTGCATGAAGGACCAGAAGGAGATGGGCATCGGGGACTTCTCCAAGATCCCCAACGGCATTGGCTCGGTCGAGCACCGCGTCGATCTGATGTACCAGGGCGTCGTGACAGGAGAGATCAGCCTGCCCCGCTGGGTCGAGCTGATCTCGACGACACCGGCCCGCATGTTCGGGATGTACGGCAAGAAGGGTGTCATCCAGCCGGGCGCCGACGGTGATGTCGTCGTCTACGACCCGAAGGGGCACACCTCGATCGGGGTCGGCAAGACACATCACATGAACATGGACTACTCCGCGTGGGAAGGCTTCGAGATCGACGGCCACGTAGACACGGTCATATCGCGAGGGACAGTCGTCGTCGACGATGGCGCATACATCGGAACGAAGGGTCACGGACAGTACGTCAAGCGCGGACTCTCGCAATACCTCATCTAGTCGAAGGCACAATCATGGATTTCGGCGTCGTCTTGCAGACCAACCCACCGGCCTCGCGCACGGTGCAACTCGCCAGGCTGTCGGAGGCGCATGGCTTCGACTACGTCTGGACCTTCGACAGCCACCTGCTCTGGCAGGAGCCGTACGTCATCTACAGCCAGATCCTGGCCGAGACCAGGCGCATCATGGTGGGTCCGATGGTCACCAACCCCGCGACGCGCGACTGGACTGTGACGGCGTCAGTGTTCGCGACACTCAACGAGATGTACGGC
>CAZWZC010000057.1:0-16752 GCA_964638755.1 uncultured Aeromicrobium sp.
CATCGTCGAGGTGCTCCGCCGCCACCCGCGGAACGTACTGCTGGCGATGGGCGCGTACGCGTTATCCCGACTGGCGCACTTCCTGACGCCCTGCCAAGATCTTGTCACTTGTCCGGAACTGAAGCGAGAGGCGACCATGAACGCGACGGACTGTCGATGCGAGATCGGCTCGCCGAATGCCTCGCGCGTCTTGACGTACTCCGACACGTAGTCGAGCACAGCACGGGCCGTGCCGAGTGCAAGGCCGGCCCACGCCAGCCGCGAAAGGCGGATGCACTCGCGGTAGTCATCGATCGAGCCCTCACCGAGGATGGCGTCGGCATCAACGTCGACGTCTTCCAGAATGAGCCTGCTGAGTCCGGCAGCGCGAAGTCCCATGCTCGGGTCGGCCTCTATCGAGACGCCCTTCGTGCTGGACTCCAGCAGGACGAGCGTCGGCGTGCCTTCAAGGTCCACCGCGACAATGAACAGTTCTGCCTCGCTGCCGCGTACCACGGCTGACTTCACACCGTTGAGGCGCAATCCGGTCTTGGTGCGAGTTGCTGTCGTCGCCAGCGTGAACGGGTCGAACAGTGCCCGCGGCTCGGCTACTGCGAGCGCCGCCGTCGGGATGTCATCGCTGGCAAAGGCCGGCAGGTAGGTCTGCTGTTGCTCGTCTGTCCCCCACAGCGAGATCGCCGTTGCGACCGCTGCTGGCGCGAGACAGGCGACCGCCTGCCCCATGTCACCTTCAGCGAGTGCTTCGGCGACCAGAACCCCGGTTACGGCCGAACGATCCTCCGAGAGGCCACCCAGCGCCTCCGGGATGTTGAGGAGGGTCAGCCCGAACTCGCTGGTCTGCGCTAGCACTTCCTTGGGTGTGTCGTTGGTGACCTCGGCACCAAGGGCTCCCGGGCGCAACACTTCGGCGGCAAATTCCTTGATCACCCCGACGATCATCGCCTGGTCCTCGGTGGGTGTCAGGTCGAACACGCCGCTGTCCCCGATCTTGGAGAGGCGTGAGGGCTTGCCTGAGCCCTTGGCACGCTTGAACGTACGTCCGGCCGCGCCAGCGACCCTGAAGCCGCTCTTGGCACCTTGGTAGACAGCCCTCTCGGTCGAAGCCCGGAGTTTGAGCTTGTCGACGATCTCCGAGCTGGCGATCCGATTGAGCACGGCCAGGCCGATGCCCATGGGATCTCTGCGACTTGCCACGGGAACTCCCTTGAAGCGATTGGTTGGACGCTGTTTGTGGGGTGGTGTGCCCACCTGACTGCAACTGTAACTGTGAGTTGCGTCTTCGCATACCCATGGTATCCGAACTCACATTCGTGGACCAGCAACGAGCCGTTGCCAGCAGTCGATAACCTTGTGCGCATGTCTCAGTCCAGACCGCTGCCAGACGATGGCAGCGTGCGAACGATCACCCGGTGGGGCACGCCCGTCATGCACCGCGAGCTCGCTGAGGTCACCGTCTTCGACGATGACCTCACCACCTTGGTGAAGGACATGGTTGCGACGATGCGAGCAGCCAGGGGTGTCGGTCTCGCGGCCAACCAGGTCGGAGTCGACCTAAAGGTCTTCGTCTTTGACTGCCCAGACGCCGACGACATCCACGTCACCGGAGTGGTGTGCAATCCAGTCCTGATGCTGCCGGAGGGCAAGGGCCGACAGCTGGAGGACGAGGATGAAGGATGCCTGTCATTGCCCGGCGCGTTTACATCCTGCGCCCGACCTGACCAGGCTCGGGTGACAGGTCTGGACGAGCATGGTGACCCAGTCGAGTTCCTCGGAACAGGCCTGCTTGCGCGATGTCTCCAGCACGAGACCGACCACCTCTTTGGCACGGTGTTCGGTGACCGACTGCCCGAGCGTGCCCGCAAGAAGCTCCACAAGCAGCACCAGGAGCTGGCCGACAACTATCCCGCCGACTGGCCGATCACAGCCCTCGTCGACGACCCAGTCCTCGACCGCTGACGGGAGAGTTCCGTCGGCTGAGGGGAGAGTTGTGGTCGCCGTAACTCTCCCGTCAGGCGCTTTAGCTCTCCCCTCAGCGTCAGTTGACTTGGCGGGCCCGGGAGAACACCCAGCAGGCCACGGCTACTGATGAGGCGACGTTGAGTGAGTCGATGTCCGCCGACATCGGGATCGTGACGCGGTGATCCGCCGCTTGCTCCCACCTGGTGCTCAAGCCGTGCCCCTCGGAACCGACGATCAGGGCCAGCCGTTCGACATCGCGAGGCACCTCGTCCAGTGGCACTGCATCGTCGGACAGCGTCATCGCGTATGTGGTGAAGCCTGCGGTCCGAAGCAGATCCGGTGCGTCATACCAGTCCTCGACCCGTGCGTACGGCAGCCAGAACACCGACCCCATCGAGACCTTGATGGCTCGTCGGTAGAGCGGATCGGCGCACCTCGGCGAAAGCAGAACCGCGTCGAACCCCAACGCTGCGACGCTACGAAAGATCGCGCCGACGTTCGTATGATCGGCGAGATCCTCCACGACCACGACGCGGCAAGCCTTGCCCAGCACCTGTTCCGGTGACGGCAGGACTGGGCGCTCGAGTGCCGCCAGAGCACCTCGATGGACGTGGAATCCCGTCAGTTTCTCGATCGCCGCGTCATCCAGCACGAAGCAGGGCACATCTGTCTGCTGGAGCACATCATCCAGGGCGGCGAGCCACTTCGGAGACATCAGGAAGGAGCGCGGCCGGCGCCCGGACTCGACGGCGCGGCGTACGACCTTCTCACCCTCGGCGAGGAACAGCCCGTGCTCGGACTCGAGCCGAAGGCGGAGCTGTACATCACGGAGGTCGACGTAGTCCCTGAGGCGAGGGTCATCAAGATCACCCAGTCGTACGATCTTGGCCACCGGGTTAGCCTACGACCATGAGCCTTGATCGAGCCGTCCATCCTGATCCTTACCCACTTCTTCCGTCCACCGCTGGTTTCAGCGTC
Source organism: uncultured Aeromicrobium sp. (assembly GCA_964638755.1). Taxonomy (GTDB): domain Bacteria; phylum Actinomycetota; class Actinomycetes; order Propionibacteriales; family Nocardioidaceae; genus Aeromicrobium. Next base: position 2,938 of record CAZWZC010000057.1, read on the forward strand.
ACCAGCTCGGACGTCACCGACGGTCAACCGCTGAAGGACCACCAAGTCAACGCGCTCGGCGACACCTCCCCACAGCTCAGCTGGAGCGGCGCACCCGAGGGGACCAAGTCGTACGTCGTGACCTGCTTCGATCCCGACGCACCCATCGTCTCGGGCTTCTGGCACTGGGTCGCCGTGGACATCCCGGCCGACGTCACCGAGCTGGCCGTTGGCGCAGGTGCTTCAGATGACACGTTGCCGGCTGGGGCGTTCCACGTACGCAACGACGGCGGCGCCAAGAACTTCATGGGCGCCGCCCCACCGGAGGGTGACCAGGTCCACCGCTACTTTTTTGTCGTTCACGCCGTCGGCGAGGAGAAGCTTGGCGTTGACGGCGACGTCTCCCCCGCTGTCGTCGGGTTCAATCTCGCCTTCAAGACACTGGGCCGCGCGATCATCCACGGCACCTACCAGCACTGAGCACGTACCCAGCACTGAGCCCTACTTCTTGGGAGCCTCCGGCGGTGCGTCAGGTGCTGCTGGAGGCTCCTCCGCACCTCCACCAGGTGCCGTGCTCTCAGCGGCCTTGGCTGCATCGAGGGCCTGCTGCACGGCCTCGGCCGTTGCACCCTCCTCGGGGGCGTCATCGATGATCGGCTCATCAAAGTCGATCCGGGTCTTGCTGCCGCCACCGTCGACGGGGATCTTCCCGAATGTGCCACCCAGAGTGCCCAGCGCCTTGGTGAGCTCGGCCGGGATGATCCAGGTCGTCGCGTTGTCGCCCTCGGCGATCTTGGGCAGCATCTGGAGGTACTGGTAGGACAGCAGCTTCTGGTCGGGGTTGCCGTCGTGGATCGCCTGGAAGACGGTCTGGATGGCCTGAGCCTCACCCTGCGCGCGCAGGATCTGTGCCTGCCGGTCGGCCTGGGCCGTGAGGATCTGCGCCTGCCGGTTGCCTTCGGCCGTGAGGATCGACGACTGCTTCTGACCTTCAGCCATGAGGATCGCCGACTGACGGTCGCCCTCGGCGGTGAGGATCATGGCTCGCTTGTCACGCTCGGCGCGCATCTGCTTTTCCATCGCGTCGATGATCGTGGGCGGCGGGTCGATGCCCTTGAGCTCGACGCGGTTGACGCGGATGCCCCACTTGCCGGTGGCGCTGTCGAGCTCGCCGCGTAGTCCGGCATTGATCTGGTCACGGCTGGTCAGTGCGTGCTCAAGTGTCATGCCACCCGTGATATTTCGCAGGGTGGTCATCGTCAGCTGCTCGATGGCCTGGATGTAGTTTGCGATCTCGTATGTCGCCGCGACCGGGTCTGTGACCTGGAAATAGATCACTGTGTCGATGGAGACCACGAGGTTGTCCTCGGTGATGACAGGCTGCGGCGGGAACGACACGACCTGCTCTCGCAGGTCGATCATGTAGCGCACCTTGTCCACGAATGGCATCACGATGTTCAGGCCAGCGGGCAAGGTCGTGCGGTACTTGCCGAATCGTTCGACGATGCCAGCACGCGCCTGTGGCACGATCTTGACCGTCATCGAGACGACCGCGATCGCCAAAACGGCGAGCGCGACAAGTACGACTAGTGCTGCAGACATCAGGACTCCTTGGTTGTCACGACGGCAGTGGCGCCGTCGATCCGGGTGACGAGGACTTCGGTACCAGTGTCGAACGACTCGTTGTCAGTCGCAGCGCGAGCTGACCAGACCTCACCCGAAAGCTTGATCCGACCGCCATGCTTGTCTACGGGCTCAGCCACAACCGCTGACTGGCCGACCAGTGCCTGGTGGCCGGTTGCCAGCGTCGGACCGGAGTGGAGCTTGGCGACCAACGGCGGGCGTACCAAGAACACAAGTCCGAGGGAAACAAGTGCAAAGACCAGAATGGCCGCCCAGACAGGGGCGCCAAGACCGGCTGTGAGGGCTGCCGCAAGGGCACCGAGGGCGAACATCAGGAGCACCAGGTCGAGGCTCATCATCTCGACCAGGGCAAGGACAACGGCGACTCCGATCCATGCTGCTGCGGCGTGTTCGCTGATCCAATCGATCATGATGGCTCTCCTCGTCTGTCCGCCCGATGTCCGTATGCTGCCCGACGTGCACTGAACCGTCCACTGTCGTGATGGACCTCAAGTCGTAGTCCGAACGTAGCCCCCAGAGCCTGAGCCGTCAGGGTCGACCCAATCGGCCCCTGCGCCACGACCTTGCCGTCGCGCAGCATCAGGACGTGCGTGAAACCCACGGGTATCTCCTCAACGTGATGCGACACCATCACCATGACTGGGGAGTCCTCGGCGAGCGAGAGGGTCTCAAGGCTTTCGATCAGGTCTTCGCGTGCCCCAAGGTCAAGGCCCGCTGCCGGTTCGTCAAGCAGCAGCAGCTCGGGGTCGGTCATCAGCGCACGAGCAATCAACACCCGTTTGCGTTCCCCTTCGGACAGCGTGCCGAACGTGCGGGTGCCGAGGCCGGAGACTCCTAGCTCGCCCATGATCTGGATGGCCCGCCGAATGTCTTCCTCGTCATACTTCTCGTTCCAGCGCCCCGTCACGGCATACGCAGCCGACAGGACCGTGTTGCGCACCGACTCGGCTGGCGGAATCAGGTCGGCGACGGCCGTGCTGGTGTGACCGATGCGCGTACGCAGCTCGAACACGTCGACACGACCCAGCTTTTGGCCGAGCACCTTCACCTTGCCCGACGTCGGGTGCAGCGATGTGCCCACGACCTGCAGCAACGTCGTCTTGCCCGCACCGTTGGGGCCCAGGACAACCCAGCGCTCGCCCTCGTTGACGGTCCAGCTGATCTTGTCGAGCAGGGTCTTGCCCGGGCGCGTCACAGTCACCTTCGCCAGCTCGAACGCAGCGGGCATGCACTCTCCTCGTCCCCATGGATCGCCGTGCAGTCAACCTATCGCGAGGCTCACGGGCGCGAGCGATAGCCTCGGGGGCGATGACCGAGCACGTTCCAGCGCTGCACCTGACCGATCCGACCGTTCTGGTCACCCTCACCGGGACCGACCAGAGCGGTGTCACGACGCGCCTGTTTGACGACCTTGCCGCTTACCGCATCGAGGTCATCGACATCGAGCAGCTCGTCGTCCGTGGTCGCCTGATCTTGAGCGCGCTGCTGACGATCCCGGATGACCGCGACGGGCTGGAGCGTACGGTTCGCGCCGTGGGTGAGACGTTCGGGCTCGATGTCTCAGTCGAGTACGGCACCGGCGACAACCGGCCTCGCCGCGTCGGACGCGCGCAGGTTGTCGTGCTCGGAGCGCCTCTCAAACCCGGCGCGATGGGGGCGCTCGCGGCACGTATCAAGGACGACGGCGGCAACATCGACCGCATCACCCGGATGGCCCGCTATCCGGTGACCGCGATCCGGATGGAGGTGTCCGGCGCTGATCCCGACCAGCTCCAGGCCGATCTCGCGGCCGTGGCATTCGACCAGGGTGTCGACATCGCCGTGCAGGAGAACGGCATCCTGCGGCACGCACAGCGACTTGTCGTGATGGACGTCGACTCCACCCTGATCCAGGGTGAGGTGATCGAGATGATCGCCGCCCACGCCGGCTGCGAGGCCGAGGTCGCAGCCATCACCGAATCAGCGATGAATGGCGACCTGGACTTCTCGGCCTCGCTCACGGCACGCGTCAGGCTGCTTGAGGGTGTCGACGAGTCAGCCCTCGGCGCGGTGTACGACGCGCTCGTCTACGCGCCCGGTGCTCGCACCATGATCCGTACGCTCAGGCGCCTCGGCTACCGATTCGCACTGGTCAGCGGTGGGTTCACCCAGATCATCGAGCGGATCGCCGACGAGCTGGGGGTCGACTACTTCGCGGCCAACGAGCTCGAGGTCGTCGAGGGCAAGCTCACGGGACGCATTCTCGGCGATGTGGTCGACCGCGCCGGCAAGGCTGATGCGCTGCGCCGATTCGCTGACGAGGCGCGCATACCGGTTCGCAACACCGTCGCGATCGGTGACGGAGCCAACGACCTCGACATGCTCGCTGCATCCGGACTGGGTATCGCGTTCAACGCGAAGCCGGTCGTACGCAATCAGGCGCGTACGTCAGTCAACGTCCCGTACCTCGACGCCATCATCTACCTGCTCGGCATCACTCGCGAAGAAGTCGAAGCCGCCGACGCGGCCGACTAAGCCGCGTTTTGCTTTCGGCTCACGTGGTTTCGACCTTCCTGACGCCTTCGGCGTGATTCGCTCAACCTGGCGAGACGCTCGGGCGCGGGGCGCCCTCGGTCTCACTCATCGTCTTCGAGCCGAAATCCGATCTTCATCGTCACCTGGTAGTGCGACACCTCGGTGTCGGTGATCTGCCCGCGGATGCCGGTGACCTCGAACCAGTCGAGATGGCGAAGCGTGGCGCCGGCGCGTTCGATTCCATTGTCGACGGCCTCGCTGACTCCTTCGGACGAGGTGCCGACGATTTCACTGATGCGATAGGTGCGGTTGCTCATGCTCACATCATGCACCGTGCGGAACCGACGTACTCTGGAGGTGTGACACGCGAACCGGTGGAGCCCCGCAAGCAGCAGGTCTACTCGATCACGACTGCTGCCACCTCGCACAGCGACGACATCAGCGGGCGTGAGAAGCGCTATGCAGTCTCCATGGCCATCCGCACGCTGTGCTTCGTCGGTGCGATCATCGCCGACGGCTGGCTGCGCTGGGTCCTGGTCGCCGCAGCGCTGCTGCTTCCGTACACCTCAGTGATCCTGGCAAATGCCGGCGTGCGCAAGCGTGGCGACGGACCTTCGGTCTTCGGACCTGAGAGGGCGATCGAGGCACCCGGCCTGGCCCAGCTCGATGACTGAGCGCCTCATCTGCTCGGCCAAGGGTTGTGGCGTCGATGCGACACATCAGGTGGTGTGGAACAACCCCAAGATCCACACGCCCGACCGGCGCAAGATCTGGCTCGCCTGTGACGACCATGAGCAGTCACTGCGGCGCTTCCTCGATGCACGAGGGTTCTACACGGAGACGGTCGGACTCTAACCGCCGATGGACGACATCGGGCGCGCCGACTGCAGGAACGTCGGGTCGTCGATGCCATGTCCGGGCAGCTTGGTGGCCATCGCGGCAACCCAGCGTTCGGCGATCTCGACATCAACGGCTCCCCCACGCAGCGCTGCCCGAAGGTCTGACTCCTCGCGGGCAAACAGACAGTTCAGGATCTGTCCGTCGGCCGTCAGGCGTACGCGGTTGCAGTCGCCGCAGAACGGGCGGGTGACCGAGCCGATGATCCCGACAGTGTGGGGACCGTCGTCGACGAGGAACTTTTCGGCCGGAGCCGAACCGCGTCCGCCGAGCGGGGCAAGCGTGAAGTGCTCGCGGAGCAAGGTCAGGGTCTCGTCGGCGGTGACCATGGCTTCGCGGTTCCACCCGTGCTGGGCGTCGAGCGGCATCTGCTCGATGAACCTCAGCTCATAGTCCTGTTTGATGCACCAACGAAGCAGATCGGGCACCTCGGCGTCGTTGATGCCCCGAAGAAGGACGGCGTTGACCTTGACGGGAGCGAGCCCTGCATCTGATGCGGCCTGGAGACCATCGATGACGTCTGCGAGTCGGTCACGCCGGGTGATGGTCGCGAACGTCGCTGGATCAATTGTGTCGAGGCTGATGTTGACCCGGTCAAGCCCAGCCTCGGCGAGTGCCTTGGCCGTGTGCTTGAGACCGAGACCGTTCGACGTCATCGCCGTGCGCGGCCGTGAAGGCAAAGCCTTGGTGGCAGCGACGATCGCCGGGAGCCCACGGCGGAGCAAGGGTTCGCCACCGGTGAAGCGAACATCGCGTACACCGAGCACCTCCACGCCGATGCGGATCAACCGGTTGAGCTCGTCATCGGTCAACGTCTCCTCGGTCGGCATCCAGTCCAGGCCTTCAGCGGGCATGCAGTACTGGCAGCGCAGGTTGCAGCGATCGGTCAGCGACACGCGCAGGTCCGTGGCGACTCGCCCGTGAGTGTCGATCAGCTGCATACGTTCATCCTAGATGGGCCACGCCACCCCGCAGTGCCATCGTTGGGTGTCTCAACTACCGTCATGGTGTGTTCCGCTTCCTGCTGAGCAGTCGCTGGATCGGCTTCGCGATATTCGTGGTCCTGCTCTCGGCACTGTGCGTCCGCCTCGGTCTGTGGCAATTCGACCGCCTTGAGCACAGACTCGCGCAGAACAAGGTGGTCAAAGCTCACTTCAAGGCAGCTCCCGTCGATCTCACCACGGTGCTCCCGCAAGGCACGAAGGTAGATGACACATCCGAATGGACGCGTGTCACCGCAACGGGAACGTACGACGCCGCGCATCAGATCACGGTGAAGTTCTCGACCCGCGACGGCGCACCGGGAGTGGACGTTGTCACTCCCCTCGTTCTCGCCGACGGTCGCGCGGTACTTGTCGATCGCGGGTGGATCACGACGAAGAACACGGTTGAAGACCCCGACGTGCCCGCGCCACCGTCCGGCCAGGTGACGGTCATGGGGTGGCTGAGGCAGAACAACGGTTCCCGCCAACAAGCAACTCGCCCTGTCCACGGTCAGGTGCGGGCAATATCCAGCGAGGGCATCGAAGGATCCGTGCCATACGCGCTCAGCAACGGCTACCTCAACCTCCGCACCCAAGATCCTGCGGCGACCAAGGCACTCGCCGTCGAGCCCAAGCCGGAGCTCGGGCAGGGTCCGCACTTCTTCTACGCTCTGCAGTGGTGGTTTTTCGCCGTGTTGGGCACGGTCGGTTGGTTCTGGTTCGCCTGGGCCGAGGCCAAGGAGCGCCGTAGCCCCACCCGCATCGACGGGTTCGCAGCTAAGCCAAGCTGACGAGGTCGGCGTATTCGTCGGACCAAAGGTCCTCGTCGCCGTCAGGCAGCAGCAACACGCGGTCGGGCTCCAGCGCCATGACTGCGCCCTCATCGTGAGAGACGAGCACGATGGCGCCCTCATACGTACGAATGGCGCGCAGCACCTCTTCACGAGATGCCGGATCGAGATTGTTGGTCGGCTCGTCGAGCAGCAGGACGTTGGCGCTCGACACGATCAAGCTTGCCAGTGCGAGTCGGGTCTTCTCGCCGCCCGAGAGGACTGCTGCTGGCTTGGACGTGTCGTCGCCGCTGAACAGGAACGAGCCCAGAACACTTCGTGCCTCGGTGTCAGTCAGCTGGGGTGCCGCGGATTGCATGTTCTCGAGCACCGTGCGTGAGGTGTCGAGGGTCTCGTGTTCCTGGGCGAAGTAGCCGACTTTGAGTCCGTTTCCCGGCAGGATGTCGCCGGTGTCAGCCTCCAGCGCTCCAGCCAGGATGCGTAGCAGCGTGGTCTTGCCGGCGCCGTTCAGGCCAAGCACGACCACGCGGCTGCCCTTGTCGATCGCGAGGTCGACGTCGGTGAAGATCTCCAGCGATCCGTACGACTTGGACAGCCCCTCTGCCATGAGCGGCGTCTTGCCGCAAGCAGCAGGCTTGGGGAACTTGATGTGCGCGACCTTGTCCTGAACCCGCTCATTTTCTAGCCCTGCCACGAGCTGCTCGGCCCGGCGCAGCATTTGCTGAGCCGTCGCGGCCTTGGATGCCTTGGCACGGAACTTGTTGGCTTGGCTGGTCAGCTCACAGGCCTTCTTCACCGCGATCGCTCGCTCACGCTTGCGGCGGTGCTCATCGGCTTCGCGCTGCTTGACGTACGGCCTCCAGCCCATGTTGTAGATGTCGATCGTGGCCCGGTTGGCGTCCAGGTAGAGCACCTTGTTGACGGTCTCCTCGATCAGCTCGACGTCGTGGCTGATGATCACGATGCCGCCGGAGAACGCCTTGAGGAACCCGCGCAGCCACACGACCGAATCGGCATCGAGGTGGTTGGTCGGCTCGTCGAGGAGAAGCGTGTCCGCGTCCGAGAACAGGATGCGAGCCAACTCGATGCGCCGGCGCTGGCCGCCGGAAAGCGTCGAGAGCGGCTGTTCCAGCACGCGGTCGGGCAGTCCAAGTGACTTGGCGATGGTTGCCGCCTCAGACTCAGCGGCGTAACCGCCGCCGGCGCCGAAGGTCGCGTCGGCGCGTGTGTAGGCCTTCATGGCCCTCTCTGCGGTCTCCGGGTCGGGCGAGCCCATGTCGAGCTCGGCCTTGCGCATCGCGACCAGTGCCTCATCCAGACCTCGCGCGCCCAGGATGCGATCGCGGGCGGTTGTCTCGAGGTCCCCGGACTTGGGATCCTGCGGGAGGTAGCCGATCTTGCCGGTGGAGGTGATCGAGCCTTGAGCAGGATCGCCGTCGCCTGAGAGCATGCGGGTGAGGGTCGTCTTGCCGGCGCCGTTGCGACCGACGAGTCCAATCTTGTCGCCCTTGTCGACACGGAACGAGACGTCCGACATCAGGACACGCGCGCCGAAGCGCAGCTCCACATTGGAGACGGTGAGCATGGTGAGACTTTCAGATCAGGGTGTGCGAAGGGATGTCGAGGCGAAGCCGACGACATCATTCCCGCTGAATCGAGTTCACCCGTACATTCTACCGGCCAACGCTGAGGGGAGAGTTATTGTCGGCGACGGGAGAGTCGTGTCTCTCATCACACGCGACAAGTCTCCCGTCAGCGAACGTAAGTCTCCCGTCAGCGGGTCAGCCGATGTTGAAGCCGAGGGCGCGGAGCATCTCGCGGCCGTCGTCGGTGATCTTGTCCGGACCCCACGGCGGCATCCAGACCCATTCGATCCGGAAATCGTTGACGAGACCGTCGAGGGCAGCGCGCGTCTGGTCCTCGATGACATCGGTCAGCGGGCAGGCGGCGGACGTGAGGGTCATGGACAGCACCGTGTTGGAGTGCTCGTCGACATCGGCGCCATAGACGAGGCCAAGATCGACGACGTTGATGCCGAGCTCGGGGTCGACGACATCCTTCATCGCCTCTATGACGTCTTCGGCAGTTGTCGCTCCGCCCGGCGCCGTGGAGACGTCAGGCAGGTCACTGTGGTCTGTAGTTGCAGAGTGATCAGTGGTCATCGGGTCTCCCCCATTGTTGAGTCATTGGTTACGAGCGCCTGAGCGACTGCGTCCTTCCATGCCATCCAGCCCAGCAACGCGCACTTGATGCGTGCCGGGAACTTCGCGACACCGGCGAACGCGATACCGTCTTCTAGAACGTCCTCATCGGGCTTGACCTGCCCCTTTCCCTGCATCAGCTCGGTGAAGGTGTCGAGCACGGCCATGCCCTCTTCGACGGTCTTGCCGATGATGAGCTCGTTGAGCACTGATACCGACGCCTGACTGATCGAGCAACCCTGTGCGGCATACGAAACGTCAGCCACAGTGTCTCCGTCGAGGTGCACCCTCAACGTGATTTCGTCGCCGCAGGTCGGGTTGACGTGGTGAACCTCTGCTTCGAAGGGTTCACGCAGGCCAGCACCGTGCGGATGCTTGTAGTGGTCCAGGATGATCTCCTGGTAGAGCGAATCGACGTTCATGGTCTCAGTCATGGTCACTCTCCGAAGTACTTCTTCGTATGGTGCAACGCCTCGACCAGCAGATCAATTTCCGCCGTCGTCGTGTAAAGGTAGAACGACGCACGCGTCGTGGACTGCACTCCGAACCGCAGGTGAGCTGGCTTCGCGCAGTGGTGGCCAGCACGTACGGCGACACCCTTCGAATCGAGCAGCTGAGAGACATCATGCGGATGGATGCCGCCCAAGGTGAAGCTGATCGCTCCCCCGCGCTGGTCGGCCGTCTTGGGGCCGACAACCGTGAGGCCGTCGATCTCCTGCAGCGCGCCGAGCGCGTATGCGGTGATCTCCTGCTCGTGTGCTGCGACGTTCTCCATGCCGATCGACGTCAGGTAGTCGACTGCCGCACCGAGACCCACAGACTGCGCTATCGGCGGTGTGCCCGCCTCGAACCGTGCGGGTGGCGGCGCGTACGTCGACTCAGCCATCGTGACGGTCTCGATCATCTCGCCACCACCGAGGAACGGAGGCAGCTCGGCGAGCAGGTCGTAACGCCCCCACAGCACGCCGATGCCGGTCGGGCCAACCATTTTGTGCCCCGTGAACGCGACAAAATCTGCCCCGAGTTTCGCAACATCAACCGGCAGCTGAGGAACGGCCTGTGACGCATCGACAACCACCAGCGCGCCAACCGAGTTGGCCTTGGCGATGATCGTGTCGAGCGGATTGATGGTGCCGAGCATGTTCGACACCCAGGTGACCGACACAATCGCGGTCTGCTCGGTGATCAGCTGGTCGATGTTGTCGAGGTCGAGGCGGCCCTCGTCCGTGACACCGAACCAGCGCAGTTGAGCACCCGTACGCTGTGACAGCTGCTGCCACGGCACGATGTTGGAGTGATGCTCCATCTCGGTGATGACGATCTCGTGGTCCTGACCGATCCGGCCTGAGTCTCCCACCGCACGAGCCACAAGGTTGAGCGCCTCAGAGGCGTTCTTGGTGAACACCACCTCGTCGCGATTGGGTGCACCGATGAATGCGGCGACCTTGTCGCGACCGAGCTCGAACGCGGTGCTCGCCTCGGCACCGAGCTGGTGCATGGCTCGAGCAACATTGGCGTTGTGCAGCCGGTAGTGATCGTCGATCGCGCGGATGACGCTCTCCGGCTTCTGCGAGGTGTTGGCGCTGTCGAGATAGGCCAACGGCAGGTCTCCGGCCAGGCGACGACTCAGGATCGGGAAGTCAGCCCTGATCCTTGCCACATCAAAAGGCGGAGTGTCGAAGGTCGTGCTCTCGACAATGGTCACAGGGCGGCTGCCGCCTTCACGTACTTGTCATAACCGTTGGCCTCGAGCTGGTCGGCCAGCTCGCGCCCACCCTGCTCGGCCACCTTGCCGGCGACGAACACGTGTACGTAGTCAGGCTTGATGTACTGCAGGATGCGTGTGTAGTGGGTGATCAGCAGCACGCCACGGTCACCCTGCGCACTGAAGCGGTTGACGCCGTCGGAGACAACCCGCAGGGCGTCGATGTCAAGACCGGAGTCTGTCTCGTCGAGCACAGCGAACTTCGGGTTGAGCAGCTCGAGCTGGGCGATCTCGTGGCGCTTCTTCTCGCCACCGGAGAATCCTTCGTTGACGTTGCGCTGGGCGAACTCCTTGTCGAGCGTGACCCGCTCGAGCGCCTCGTTGACGTCCTTGATCCACGTACGCAGCTTGGGTGCTTCGCCATCGATTGCAGTCTTGGCAGTGCGCAGGAAGTTGGCGACGGAGACACCGGGAACCTCGACGGGGTACTGCATCGCGAGGAACAGTCCAGCACGTGCGCGCTCGTCCACCTTCATCGAGAGGATGTCGACGCCGTCGAGCGTGACTGAACCACTGGTCACGTTGTACTTCGGGTGCCCGGCAATCGAGTAGGCGAGTGTCGACTTGCCCGAGCCGTTGGGGCCCATGATGGCGTGGACCTCGCCGGACTTGACCGTGAGATCAACGCCCTTGAGGATCTCCTTCTCGCCTTCATCGGTCGTGACCGAGACGTGAAGGTCCTTGATTTCTAGGGTTGCCATGTGTTGTCAGCTCCTGGACTGCGTTGATGATGTGGACGCCACGTCGACGAGGACGCTGTCGCCCTCGATCTTCGTGGGATAGACGGGGACGGGCTCAGTTGCGGGCAGGTTGACCGGCTTGCCGGTGCGCAGGTCGAATCGTGATCCGTGCAACCAGCACTCGATCTCGCAGCCCTCCACCTCACCCTCCGACAACGGGATCGACGCATGCGAGCACTCGTCGTAGATCGCGTAGACGTCGTCGCCATTGCGAACGAGGGCAATCTCCTGCCCTTCAACTTCGACGGCAATGACGCCCCCCTGTGGGACGTCAGCAAGTGCCGCAGCTCGGACGAAACTCATGACACCGAAGTCTTCCGCTTGGTGACCGAGTGCGTCGCGAGGCGTTGGTCGAGTGCCTCGCGAGGAACGAGCGAGGTATATCGAGACCACGAGCAACGTGTATCGAGATTCATCCGATGCGTCCTACGTGCGCCGACAGCTCCTCCTCGATGGAGGCGACGAGGCGCTCCTGGAGGTCGGGAACGCCGATGCGGCGGATGATGTCGTTGAAGAAGCCGTGCACGACGAGTCGACGTGCCTCTTCTTCCTCGATGCCGCGGCTCTGGAGATAGAACAAGTGCTCGTCGTCAAAGCGGCCGGTCGTCGACGCGTGTCCCGCGCCCTCGATCTCACCAGTCTCGATCTCGAGGTTTGGCACCGAGTCGGCCTTGGCACCATCAGTGAGGACGAGGTTGTCGTTGCTCTCATACGTGAGGATGCCCTCGGCCTCCTTGCGGATGAGGACGTTGCCGATCCAGACCGTATGTGCACCCTGTCCCTGGAGCGCTCCCTTGTACTCGACGTTGCTCTTGGTCTTGGGCGCGGTGTGGTCGACAAACAGCCGGTGCTCAATGTGCTGGCCCTCGTCGGCGAAGTAGACACCCAGCATCTCGACGCTGCCACCAGTGCCGATGTAGTCGGCAGAGGTGCTGGCGCGTACGACGTCACCGCCGAGTGAGACGGCGATGTGGCGAAGCGACGCGTCGCGGCCGACTCTGGCGTGCTGGGTGACGACGTGGACGCTGTCGTCGTTCCAGTCCTGAACCGTGACGAAGGTCAGTTGAGCACCATCCTCGAGGACGACCTCGATGTTCTCTGCCCACGTGGCTGAGCCGTCATAGTCAACGACGACAACTGACTTGCTGAACGCTCCCGCACGGACCAGCAAATGCCCGGCAGCGGCCTTCTCGAGACCTCCACCGTGCAGACGGACCGTCGTCGCCTCGGCGATCTCGGCGTTGGCCGGGATCGTCACCTCGAAGACGGACCTCGCCGCTTCCCAAGCTCGTGCCGAGACACGATCGACGGGCACGTAGCCCGACACGCCGCGCGCCGAGTCGGCGGCAGGCACTGACACAGCGCTGACGCCCTCCGCAGCATCGACCTCGACCTTGAAGTCGTCGCCGTCGAGCGGGGTGTCGGTGTGCAGGCCGCGGAGGCGCTTGAGCGGGGTGAACCGCCAGATCTCCTCTAGGCCCGTGGGTACGTCGTGGTCGGCGAGATCGAACGACCCCTCAGGGTGCAGGTGAGACTCAACTGCACTCAACTCCAAAGCTTCAGCGATGCTCAACCGACTGCACCCTCCATTTGGAGCTCGATGAGGCGGTTGAGCTCGAGCGCGTACTCCATCGGGAGCTCGCGAGCGATGGGCTCGACGAACCCGCGGACGATCATCGCCATCGCCTCGTCCTCCTCCATGCCGCGCGACATGAAGTAGAACAGCTGGTCGTCACTGAGCTTCGACACAGTCGCCTCATGTCCGAGCGTCACGTCGTCCTCGCGGACGTCGACGTATGGGTAGGTGTCGCTGCGGCTGATCTGGTCGACCAGGAGCGCATCGCACTTGACCGTGCTGGCCGATCCCTCAGCACCCTCGAGCACCTGCAGGAGACCACGGTAGGACGTACGACCCCCGTTGCGCGCGACTGACTTGCTCAGAATTGAGCTCGACGTGTTGGGAGCGGCGTGCACCATCTTGGCGCCGGCGTCTTGGTGCTGACCTTCGCCAGCAAAGGCGATCGACAGCGTCTCGCCACGGGCATGCTCACCCATGAGGTAGACCGCGGGGTACTTCATCGTGACTTTGGAGCCGATGTTGCCGTCGACCCACTCCATCGTGGCGCCCTCTTCGCAGACAGCGCGCTTGGTGACGAGGTTGTAGACGTTGTTGGACCAGTTCTGGATCGTCGTGTAGCGGCAGCGGCCGCCCTTCTTGACGATGATCTCCACGACGGCTGAGTGCAGCGAGTCGCTGGAGTAGATCGGCGCCGTGCAGCCCTCGACGTAGTGCACGTAGGC
>CAZWZC010000058.1:0-16246 GCA_964638755.1 uncultured Aeromicrobium sp.
GCTTGGTGATGCTTGGAGTGGTGAAGCTCCATGATCTTGCCGGAAATGTGCGGATCGAGAGCGCCGTAGTCGTACGGGAGCTCGGGAAGTGTGTAGTCGGCCACGCATCCTCCTGGGAACGTTGGGCTAGCTGCCCTGATCTGAAATTGTTGGGTCTTGAATTGTGAGTGCTCAGTTCTGGTTTCACTCCCAGTGTGTCAGTCCGTCCGAAGGACGCAAGGGCAGCCCGAAGCAGGGGGGTGCTCACCGTGTCCGAGCACGGACACACTGGTGCAATGTTCTAGTCTGTGTCAGGACATGACGAGGACATCACGCGCAGCATCGAGGCACCAGAATGTCGCGGAGGAGCGCATCTTCACGATCCCCAACGCACTCAGCTTCGTGCGGCTGCTTCTGGTGCCGGTGTTCCTCTGGCTCGTGATGGGTCCCAGATGGGATGAGTTGGCGCTTGTCGTGCTGATGGTCTCCGGGGTGACCGACTACCTCGACGGCAAGCTCGCACGTTCGCTCAACCAGACTTCCAAGATCGGTGCGATCCTCGATCCAGTTGCCGACCGCTTCTTCATTCTTGCCGTGGTCATCGGGTTGGGATATCGCGACATCATCCCGTGGTGGCTTGCGGTGATCCTGCCTCTGCGAGATGTCTTCCTGTTCAGCCTGGTGCCATTCCTGCGTACACGCGGCTACAGCTCGCTGCCGGTTCACTTCCTTGGAAAGGCTGCCACCGCGAGCCTGCTGTATGCATTCCCACTGCTACTTCTCGGGGACGCGACCGGCACTGTCGCCGATCTCGCCAACGTGTTCGGCTGGGCCTTCACGGTGTGGGGTGTGGCGCTCTACTGGTGGGGTGGAGTCCTATATGCCTTCCAGGTCCGGCGACTGCTGGCCTCAACCCCGCGAGTTCAGCGGAGCTGATCGTGTCCGACGACCCGGACCGCGCCATCGGTCTGCTCGAGCAGATTGCCGACACTGCGCTCGACGACGACTACTACGTCGTACGTCCTGAACGCCACGCCCTCGCAGATGGCAGGCACCCTGGGACGCAGCGCGAGTTCAACACCGTGCTCACTGCGGTCGGCATTGCGATGTTCGCCCTTCTCGTGACGATGGCGGTGGTCCAGACTCGCAGCGACCGACCAGCGACCGAGCGCGAACGTGCGTCGCTGATCTCCGATGTCGACTCTCGCAAGAAGGTCCTCGCAGACCGCGAGCGGACAGCTGACAGTCTGCGGGCCGCCGTGACGAAGCTGCGAGCTTCTGCAGACCGTACCGATCCAGCCTATGAGCTCCTGCGACTCAAGACCGGCGACCGAGCGGCGCGGGGACCCGGTATCACGCTCACTGCGTCTCCCACGAGCAGCGACGGCCAGCACAATGCCGGGCGCATCACCGACAACGACCTGCAAATCTTGGTGAACGGACTGTGGTACGCCGGTGCTGAAGCGATCTCCGTCAACGGCAACCGGATCGGCACGCTCAGTGCGATCCGCACCGCGGGCGATGCCATCACGGTCAACTTCAAGTCCATCGGACCGCCATACGTCGTGGTGGCGCTCGGCAACAACGACACACTGGAGACACGGCTCAACGACAATCCATCAGGTCGCTACTGGTCCGCTCGTGTCCAGGCGCTCCGTGTACGAAACGAAGTGGCATCATCGACTCAGCTCACGGTGCCGGCCGTCCCAGTGCAACGACTGACTCCCATCCACGCAACAGCGATCGAGGAACCCAGATGATTCCCGTACTAGGCCTAGCGATCGGCATCATCGCTGGCCTGATCCTGCAACCGTCGGTTCCGACGGCACTTCAGCCCTATCTGCCCATCGCGATCGTTGCGGCGCTAGACGCCGTCATCGGTGCGCTTCGAGCATTGGGCGAACGCCGATTCGACGATCGCGTATTCGTCGTGTCATTCGTCTCCAACGTAGTCATCGCGGCTTTCATGGTCTATCTCGGTGACCAGCTCGGCGTGGGGTCACAGCTGTCCACCGGAGTCGTCGTGGTGCTCGGCATCCGCATCTTCGCCAACGCGGCGGCCATCCGCCGACGGATCTTCCATGCCTGAGCCCCGCAACGTCATCCACAAACCGTCGCTATCGCAGATCGCGGTTGCCATCCTGCTCGGTGGCCTCGCGTTCGCGATCATGCTGCAGATCAAACAGAGCGACACGACCGACTACTCGAGCGTACGAGGCGACGAGCTGGTCGAGCTGCTGAAATCGCTCGACTCTGCCAATGAGCGGCTCGGCACGCAAATTGGCGAACTGACGGCGACGCGCAATGAGCTGCTCAGCGCGACGAAACGTTCCGTTGAGGCCGAGAAGCAGGCCAAGGAACGGGCTGAGCAGCTGGGCATCCTTGCTGGTACCTCGGGTGCGACAGGTCCCGGGGTTCGGCTGGTCATTGACGATCCCGAGCGCGCCATTGACGGCCCAGCGGTACTGGATGCCGTGCAGGAACTACGCGACGCCGGTGCTGAGGCGATCGTGATCAATGGTGTGGCGCGCGTCGTCGCCCAGACATACTTCCTAGACGACGACGCGGCCGTCCGAATCGGCGGCCTGGAGGTCAAGCGCCCGTTCACCATCGAGGCAATCGGCGACCCGTCGACCATGGCACAGGCAGCAAACATTCGCGGTGGACTCGTGGACCGCATCTTCAACCGTGGCGCATCAGCCACAGTGAAGAAGGTCGACAAGATCACCATCACGGCGTTGGCTGACGTGAAGTCGCCAGAGTACGCTCGTCCCACATCCTGACCCGGCTAGGAGCAACACGGTGATCCCAGAGGACCTTTTTTACAGCGAAGAGCACGAGTGGGTGCGCCTTGATGACGAGATTGCGACGATCGGCATCACCGATTTCGCCCAAGGTCAGCTCGGTGACATCGTGTACGTCGAGCTGCCTGCGGTCGGCGACAGGGTGGAGGCAGGTGCCGTCATCGGCGAACTTGAATCGACCAAATCGGTGAGCGACATCTTCTCGCCGTTGAGCGGCGAGATCGTGGCTCGCAACGAGGCCCTGGACGGGGGACCTGAGGTCATCAACTCCGATCCGTACGGCGAAGGATGGCTGATCAAGCTGCGTCCACTTGACGACGATCCGACCGCTTCGCTGCTTGAGGCAGAGGCGTATGTAGCGCTCACCGCAGACTGACCCGAGTTGGGTGGTCTACCACCAACCTGGTGCTAGGTTTGGCAGTGAAGTCTCAACCTTGACTCAAGACCCGTCAGCACAGGAGTGAACCCGATGCCATCGCCGGACCACGAGCCGGGCCAGGAGCCCGACCAGTCGCCCGAGATCGCTGCCGACTCGGCCGGTCAGCCAGCGTCCGGCCCGTCGGACCACACGACGCACATACCGATCCTTGACGCCGATACCGAAGAGATGTCACAAGCCGATGTCAGCGCGGTCGAAAACCTTCCGGCCGGCAGTGCGATGCTGCTGGTGCAACGCGGTCCCGGCGCCGGCGCCCGGTTCCTGTTGGACAGCGACACCGTTTCGGTCGGGCGCCACCCGGACAGTGACATCTTTCTGGACGACATCAGCGTCTCTCGTCGCCACGCGACCTTCACGCGCAGCGGCTCGGGCTACACCATTGCTGATCTTGGCAGCCTGAACGGTTCCTACATCAATCGTGATCGCATCGACAGCGAGGTCGCGTTGGCCGGCGGCGACGAGGTTCAGATCGGCAAGTACCGTCTGATCTACTTCGCCGGATCGTCGAGGGCACCCGCATGATGAAGCGTCAGCCGCTCGCGGAGGTTGTGGCGTGACCGAGCCGCTGTCGGAGTTTCGGCTCGGCATCGGCAAAGTCATCGATGAGTTGAGTGCGGAGTTTCCTGCACTCTCTCAGAGCAAGATCCGCTATCTCGAGGAACAGGGGCTGCTCGATCCGGAGCGTACGCAAGCCGGCTACCGCAAGTACGCCTACAGCGACGTCGAGCGACTGCGCTTTGTGCTTCACGCGCAGGAGCAGCTGTTCTGGCCGTTGAGTCACATCCGTCAAGTCCTCGACGACATGGACAGGGGAGTGGTGCCGGACATGACGTTGAGTCCGACGATCGAGGCGCCCTTCCTCAGCCTCGCTGAAGACGGATTGCCTACGCCTGACACGTTTGTCGCGGCGCCGAGCAACATCCGTCTTTCGCGCGAAGAGTTGCTCGAGTCTGCGGGCATTGACGACAAGACGCTCGACGCGATCGAAGAGTTTGGTCTGATCAAGCGCCGACCATCGCAGACCTACTACGACGGGGAGGCGCTCTCCATCGCCTCCATCGTTGGCGAGCTCGCGCAACTTGGCCTCGAGCCACGCCATCTGCGCATCTTCAGGTCAGCTGCGGATCGGGAGATTTCATTGTTCGAACAGGTGGTGACACCAAGGGCCCGTTCACTGGACAAGGAAGCGTCCGACAAGACGATTGCATCGCTGGCGGCCCTGTCAGTGCGGCTGCAAACCGTACTCGTGCGAAGCGGATTGCGCGGCTGACCATGCGCGAGGTCGAGGTTGTCGGCGTCCGAGTCGAGATGCCGACCAACCAGCCGTTGGTGCTGCTTCGTGAGACAGAGGGCACTCGTTACCTCCCGATCTGGATCGGTGCGGTCGAGGCGTCGGCCATCGCGTACGCGCAGGAGGGAGCCGAGACGCCGCGACCTCTGACCCACGAACTGATGCAGCAGATGGTCGTCGCACTGGGCGATGAGCTTGAAGAGGTGCGCATCGTGGATGTACGCGACGGAGTCTTCTTTGCCTCGTTGATCTTTGCCTCCGGTGCTGAGGTGGAGGCACGGCCATCCGACTCGATTGCCTTGGCCCTGCGTTCCGGGGCCCGGATCGTTTGCACAGAGGATGTGCTCGACGAGGCCGGCATCCAGTCCACCCGCGAGGAAGATGAGGAGGTCGAGCGCTTTCGTGAGTTCCTCGAAGAGGTCGCCCCAGACGATTTTGGTTGAGCCGAGCGAGCTCTGCGAGCGAGCGTGAAACCAGGTTGAGCGAATCGCGGCGAAGCCGCCAGGAACGTCGAAACCAGGTGAGTTGTATCTCCCAACCGGAACCATCGACGTCACTAGGTCTCGACCCACTCGCAGCGCTCGTGGGCCCCGCCCCAGACTCGACCACCGAGGGGCCTGGAGCCAACCCTCAACCTCTACTAGAAGGTTGCGCGACACGCCGAGGATTACGCTCAGTCGTTGACCCGCGAAAGTCTCACCCTTACCTTGAGAGAACTGCCGGTCGTACACGGATGTAGTTTCGTAGCGGTAGTCTTCCCCATAACCTGCATTGGAAGGCTTTTCGATGATCGAGCCACGCGACGCCGCCCCGGCAGAAGCGGCAGCCCAGGCACGAGACCAAGGTCTGCTGTTCACAGACGATGTCTCGCCTCTGCCGATGGACTTCGGTTTCCGCGGACCCACTGCGTGCAGCGCGGCCGGCATCACCTACCGTCAGCTCGACTACTGGGCACGCACTGGTCTTGTCGACCCGACTGTACGATCCGCCACAGGTTCAGGCACACAGCGTCTTTACTCGTTCAAAGACATCCTGCTTCTGAAGATCATCAAGCGCCTTCTCGACGCAGGTGTTTCCCTCCAGCAGATCCGCGTCGCAATTGACCATCTCCGTGAGCGTGGCACGGACGACCTGACCCAGGTGACGCTGATGAGCGACGGCGCCAGCGTGTATGAGTGCCGCTCTGCCGACGAGGTCATCGACCTGCTCCAGGGCGGTCAAGGCGTCTTCGGCATTGCGATCGGTGGTGTGTGGAAGGAAATCGAGGGATCACTGCACTCCCTCCCGAGCGAGCGTGCGATCTCAGACACCGACTCGGCCGCAGATGACGAGCTCGCTGCGCGTCGACGCGCCCGTATGTCCTCGTAGTCGAGACCTACTTGGTAGGCTGGCCAAGCTGTCGATCGCGCGTGGGAGAGTTCGCCCAGGCGACGCCGAAGGGGCAATTCCTCCCCGGAACCTCTCAGGCACCAAGGACCACGCGACCTAGGCAATTCTGGAGCTGCTGCACGTTTATTTGGCAGGGTGACAGAAGGGGAGGCGTACGCAAGACGCCTCTACCCAGGAGACTCCGTGTCAGACTTCGCCAGCCGCCACATCGGCCCCAGTCCCGCAGACCAAGACGCCATGGTGCGCAGGGTCGGTTACGACTCGCTCGATGCGCTGATGGCCGCAGCAGTGCCGGCTGGCATCCGCAGTGGGTCGGCTCTGGGACTTCCGCCCGCGTTGACCGAGACCGAGTCGTTGGACGTGCTCCGTGGTCTGGCCGCCCGCAACAACCCCGGAGTTGCGATGATCGGCCTCGGGTACCACCCGACGATCACCCCTGCGGTGATACGTCGCAATGTGCTCGAGGATCCGTCCTGGTACACCGCGTACACGCCGTACCAACCGGAGATCTCGCAGGGCCGACTCGAGGCACTGCTCAACTTCCAGACACTGATCTCGGATCTCACCGGCCTGCCCACCGCCAACTCGTCGCTGCTTGACGAAGGCACAGCGGTCGCCGAGGCATTGACCCTGATACGGCGCGCCACCAAGGGCAAGGATCACCTTGCGATCATCGTTGACGCCGGATTGCTGCCTCAGACGTTGGCGGTGACGCGCACGCGTGCCAAGGCGCTCGGTATCCAGCTGCACGAGGCAGACCTGAGCGAGGGAGTCCCCGACATCGAGGCGGCTGGCACGATCTTCGCCTACCCGCGCGCCGATGGTCAGATCGTCGACCCGACCCCCGCGATTGAGGCGGCCCACGCCAACGGCGGCCTTGCTGTCGTGGTTGCTGATCCGCTTGCGCTGGTGCTGCTGAAGTCGCCGGGATCACTTGGCGCCGACGTCGTTGTGGGTTCAAGTCAGCGATTTGGGGTGCCGATGTTTTATGGCGGACCGCACGCCGGCTTCATGGCTGTGCGAGACGGACTCGAGCGCCACCTGCCGGGTCGTCTGGTCGGCGTCTCGATCGACAGTGCAGGGCGCCCCGCGTACCGCCTGGCTCTGCAGACGCGCGAGCAGCACATCCGTCGAGAGAAGGCGACTTCCAACATCTGCACAGCTCAGGTGTTGCTGGCTGTGACGGCATCGATGTATGCCGTCTACCACGGCCCCGACGGACTTCGTGAGATCGCGCAGAGCGTCAATGCTTCAGCCCGTACTCTCGCTGCAGGCCTGCGTGCTGGGGGAGTGAAGGTTGCCGAGAGCGGATTCTTCGACACGGTCGTCGCCGAGGCACCCGGCACGGCAGCTGAGATCGTGGCTGCCGCACGAAAGTCTGACATTCACCTGAGACTGATCGACGACGATCACGTCGGAGTATCCACGACGGAGTCGACGACACGTGTGCATCTCGAGGCGGTGTGGACGGCATTCGGCGTCGACAGCTCGATTGACGCACCCGCATCCCTGCCGGAAGGCCTCCTGCGTACGGACGAGATCCTGAATCACCCGGTGTTTCACGAGCACCACAGTGAGACGCAGATGCTGCGATACCTCAGGAAGCTCAGCGACCGCGACTACGCACTCGACCGCGGAATGATCCCACTCGGCTCATGCACCATGAAGCTCAACGCGACGTCAGAGATGGAACCGATCAGCTGGCCGGGCTTTGCTGAACTGCATCCCTTTGTCCCTGCTGAGGATGCCGCGGGATACATCGAGATGATCGAGACGCTCGAATCCTGGCTTGCCGAGGTCACCGGATACGCAGCCGTGTCCATCCAGCCCAACGCCGGATCGCAGGGCGAGTTCGCCGGGCTACTGGCGATCCGCGCCTACCACCTGAGCCGCGGCGACGACCACCGCGACGTGTGCCTCATCCCCAGCTCCGCGCACGGGACGAACGCTGCATCAGCAGTCATGGCCGGTATGCGGGTCGTCATCGTGAAGTCGACCGATCAGGGGGAGGTCGACCTCGATGACCTCAAGATGCAGTGCGACAAGCACGCCGACGACCTCGCGGCAATCATGGTGACCTACCCATCGACGCACGGCGTCTACGAGCACGGCATCACCGAACTGTGCGAGATCGTGCACAGCCGCGGGGGGCAGGTGTACGTCGACGGTGCCAACCTCAACGCACTGCTGGGTCATGCCCAGCCCGGTGCCTTCGGTGGCGACGTCTCGCACCTCAACCTGCACAAGACGTTCTGCATCCCGCACGGGGGTGGCGGGCCCGGCGTTGGCCCTGTGGCGGTCGCTGAGCACCTCATACCGTTCCTGCCGACGCACCCGATGCACCCTGTTGAGAGCAAGCGAAACGGAATCGGTGCGATCAGCGCGGCTCCGTACGGTTCTGCTGGCATCCTGCCCATCCCGTACGCGTACATCGCCATGATGGGTGCCGACGGCCTCACCCACGCCACATCGGTCGCTGTGCTGTCGGCCAACTACATCGCCAAGCGGCTTGAGAGCGCCTATCCAGTGCTCTACTCGGGTGACAATGGGTTGGTCGCGCACGAGTGCATCCTCGACCTGCGCCCGCTCACGAAGACGTCGGGCCTCAGCATCGATGATGTTGCGAAACGGCTCATCGACTACGGATTCCACGCCCCGACCATGAGCTTCCCGGTCGCCGGCACGCTGATGATCGAGCCGACGGAGTCAGAAGACCTCGCTGAGCTCGACCGATTCTGCGACGCGATGCTAGCCATCCGAGCCGAGATCGAGGCGGTGATTGCCGGCGCGTACGCCGATGGCGACAACCCTCTGGTCCACTCACCTCACACGATGCGCGATATCGCCGACTGGAAGCACTCCTATCCGATTGCCGACGGTGCATTTCCGGCCGGCTCCACTGACGACAAGTACTGGCCGCCGGTCGGGCGGGTCGACCAGGCGTACGGGGACCGCAATCTCGCGTGTGCCTGCCCGCCCTTCGAGGCCTTCGCGGAATATCGCTGAGGAGACCGTTTGGGGCCCATCCGAGGGAACCTCCCGGTCTCATCGGACGGCGGCGGAGGTCTGGTCAGCGGGACGTCAGGGTCTCGCCGGCCCAGTCGACGATTTTGTTGATGACAGGCCCCGGGGTCTTGCACCAGAGGACGTGGTGGGTGTTGCCGCCCTCGGGTGCGGCGTCCTTCGTGTAGAGCCATTTCGTCACGACGGCAGGATCGAGAAAGCGCTCGATGAAGCGCTTGTTGGCCTCGGCGACGGAGTAGGTGTCGCCCTGCAGGTTGATCACCAGAGTCGGAGTTGTGATGGCGTGCGGCACCTCGAACGGAGGTTTGCCCGTACGCACGAAGCGCGCCCATTCACGCATCAGGGTGCGAGCTCCGGGTCCGCCGAATATCGGTTTGGGCACATATCCGCGAAGGCGCGCCACCACGGGTACGGTGACACCGACCAGCAGGACCGGGAGGCCACCAAGCCGGTAGCTGCGGAAATGCGGAACGCTGGCGCCAATCGCGACAAAACCGTCGGCGGGCGGGTGATGTAGTTGATGCCCTGCGCTGATCTGTGCACCCAGACTGTGCCCCATAAGGATCACTGGACGCTCGGGCGCCTCGGCGCGCGCCTTGGCGACGGCCTCGGCGATGCGCGACATCTCGTCGGCGTAGCTCCAGTCGTTGCCACGCGACGCCACGAGTCCTCCACGCTCGAACCCGGTGTGTGGAAGTGCCCGCGCCTCCCAACGCTGTGCCTCGAACGCTGCGACGACCGGTCGGTAGAACGCCGAGGGCACAGCCATCGCTGGCGAGATCAATACCAGGGGCGAAACCATGGGCCAATAGTGACAGCAGCGGTGGTATCAGACGGCGAGAGTGGCTACCGGCGCGGTCGTCGGCTGCTTCGAGCCGCCCTTGGGCTCTACCGTGATCGCGACGCGATCCGCACCGTTCAGGTCCTTCATGACCATCGAGCCCGACGAGGCAAAGACACCCTGTGACGCAGGGGAGTCGTCCTTGACGACCCAGACCTGATAGACCTTGCCGTCAGGTAGCCCCGGCAGGCTGCTCGCGACGATATAGGCCGAGTCGGCCTTTTCCGAAGCGATGAGGCGAACATGCCCACCGCCTTCGAACGCCTTGTTGGTGGTCTTGGCGTCCGATGCGGAGACGATCGATGTGAGCGTTTCACTCTGGGCCCGGAAGTCGTTGGCTTGGTCGCGCTCGGTGATGTAACCCCCGACGCTCACAGCTCCGATGAGGAACGCCGCCGCCATGGCCAGACGCGGGAGAGTGCGGCGGATTGCGCTCTTGGGGCGCAGTGTTGCCACGACCGGACGCTCCTGGCGGGTGGTTGCCACCTCTGCCATCAGTCGTTCACGCAAGCCAGCTGGCGGCGACTGGTTCTCGAGCTCACCCAGTCGCGCGGCGGTGGCGCGGAAGCCGGCAAGCTCAGAACGGCAGTCGGCGCAGTCTTCGAGATGTGCCTCATAGCGCGCACGTTCATGCGGATCGAGTGCATCGAGTGCGTACGGAGCAACAAGCGAATGCAGATCGGTAGTCATCACGCTTCAACTCCTAGGCAGTCGCGCATGCGGACAAGTCCGTCACGCATGCGGGTTTTTACGGTGGCAGGGTTCGCGTTGAGGCTCTCGGCGACCTCGGCGTAGGTGAATCCCTGGTAATAGGCAAGATTGACGGCCTCGCGTTGCAGATCGGTGAGGCTGTCGAGACAGCGGCGCACTTGCTCGTGCTCAAGGCTGATGGTGACGGTCTCAGCGACCTCGTCGAAGTCGGGACCATTGGACCAGTCGTACTTGTTCTCGCGGTTCGTCGCCGCCTGGTCGTGACGCACGGCATCGACGGCCCGGCGGTGCGCGAGGGTGAGGACCCAGCTCTTGGCATTGCCGCGGGACGCATCGAATCGCGTTGCGGTCTGCCACACCTGGATGAAGACCTCTTGCGAGACTTCCTCGGCGCGCGCCGGATCCCGAATGACGCGCTTGGCCATGCCGTAGACGGACGCGCCAAGGGCGTCGTAGACAGCGCCGAATGCCAACTCGTCGCCGCGACTCACACGGGTGAGAAGCTCATTGAGGTCGGGGGAATCGTCGTATGCGGGCGTGCCCACCACGCGGAGTGCCGACACAGTCGCAGCCATCGGTATCCCCTTTCCATCAAGCTCGTCATCAGTCATTCGGTGCAGACTCCGGTCCGGATTGGTCGCTGTTGCGGGGAAAGTGAGGCGTGTCCGTGTGGCCAGTCTAGGTTGATAGCGTTGGGGCATGCCGAAATCGACGTTCGACCCCGCAGATCCGCTCTCGATCGACGCATTGCTGTCCACCGAGGAGATCGCCGTACGGGAGACCGTACGCACCATGCTCGACAAGCGAGTTCAGCCGCACATCGCCGAATGGTTCGAAGCTGCTGGCGTGGACGAACCGCGAGAGCTCTTCAAGGAGTTCGGCAAGCTCGGACTGCTCGGCATGCATCTCGACGGTTACGGGCTGCCGGGCATGTCGTCGGTTGAGTATGGTCTGGCATGTGTCGAGCTCGAAGCGTGCGACTCCGGCATCCGCTCGATGGTTTCAGTGCAGGGTTCTCTCGCGATGTATGCGATCTGGAAGTTCGGCAACGAGGAGACCAGGCAGCAGTGGCTTCCCGGCATGGGAACGGGCGACCTGGTCGGCTGCTTCGGGCTGACCGAGGCAGATCACGGATCCGATCCGGGAAGCATGCGCACCCGGGCCAAGCGCGATGGCGATGACTGGATCCTCGACGGAAGCAAGATGTGGATCAGCAACGGCACATTCGCTGACGTCGCCGTGGTGTGGGCGCAGACCGATGACGGCATCCGGGGATTCGCCGTGCCGACCGATTCGGCTGGGTTCAGCGCCAAGCTGATTCACCACAAGCTCTCGTTGCGCGCGTCTGCAACTGCCGAGCTCGTGCTGGAGGGCGTACGCGTGCCGGCTGACGCAATGTTCCCGGAAGTCAAGGGCCTTCGAGGACCGCTGTCGTGTCTGACCGAGGCTCGCTATGGGATCGTCTGGGGCGCGATGGGTGCGGCTCGTTCGTCATTTGATTCGGCGCTGGACTACTCGAAGACCCGTGAGCAGTTCGGTCAGCCCATCGGCGGCTTCCAGCTCACGCAGGAGAAGCTCGCCAACATGTGCGTCGAGCTCCACAAGGGACTGCTCCTGGCGCTGCACCTCGGCCGCCGCAAGGACGAGGTGGGTCTCACGCCTGAACAGGTCAGCTTCGGCAAGCTAAACAATGTGCGAGAAGCTCTTGAGATCTGTCGCACCGCTCGTACGATTCTCGGCGCCAATGGCATTTCGCTTGAATATCCGGTGATCCGGCACATGAACAACCTCGAGTCGGTGCTGACGTACGAGGGCACCTCTGAGATGCACATGCTCGTGCTGGGTCAGGCGCTGACTGGAGAGAACGCCTTCGGCGGCCGCTGATTCATCGTGCGGGGCTTGGCGCCCCGTGTCACGATCGATGCCGTGTCCAGACTCGATCACTACGTCGCCCCAGCCACGCCGAGGGCTGTTGTCCTGCTGCTGCACGGTGGGCAGCAAAACAGCATCGAGGCGGTCAAGAACCGTCACGCGAGCTGGTGGCGGATGGCGGCTCTCGCCCGATCACTGCGCGGTTACGCCAGGCGCCACCATTTCGTCGTGAGCCTGCTGCAATACAGCCAACGCGGCTGGAACAACCTGAACGACCCGTCACCAGTGCGGGATGCTCAAGCTGCGATCGACGAGCTGGTGGCGCTTCACCCGGGCGTCCCGATCGTGCTCGTCGGACACTCGATGGGTGGGCGCACCGCGTGCCGCGCGGCGGTCGATCCGACCGTCGTCGGAGTCGTCGGGCTCGCACCGTGGCTTCCCGAGCATGAACCGATCTCAACCATCGCGGGCAAGCACCTGCGGATCATCCATGGCACGAAGGATTCGTGGACATCGGCGGCGTTGAGTCGTGACTATGTCGAGCGCAGCCAGGACATCGCAGCTAGCGCCACCTGGACGTCGTTGCCTGGCGGTGGTCATTTCATGTTCCGCCAGTCGTCGGCATGGAAACAGTTCGTGACAGACTCGGTCACTGAGATCGTCGCAGTTGGTGCCATCCATGGGCAGGACGCGCGCGAAGACCACGCATAGCAAGGGGACCCGTGACCGAGACAGTGGCCTACGGCATCGCCGCTGCTGCGTCTGTTGTCGCGTTGTGGGCTTCGTGGCACATGATCGGCAACCAACCGGTGGGCAATCCGCTGTTCTACGCCGTGGCGGTGCTTGAGATCGCCCTGATCGCGTTCCTCGTTGGTGGCATCGTTGCACTCAGTTCAACAAGCCGAGAGGTCGACGGCGCGCTGTTCGTCTCATATCTGGTGACCGTCGTGGTGATTCCGCCCGCAGCGGTGCTTTGGGGGATCGCAGAGAAGTCGCGGTGGGGGACCGGGGTGGTGGTCGTCGCCCTGCTCACGGTGGCCGTCCTGTGCGTAAGGCTCCTCGACATCTGGAAGGGCACCTATGCCTGAGACCGCTTTGCCCGGCAAAAACACCTCACGAGGATTTGGCCGGACACTCGTGTCCGTCTACGCAGTATTCGCCCTTGCTGCGTCGGCCCGCTCGATCTTCCAGCTGATCACCAAGGCAGACGACGCGCCCGTGGCATATGCGCTGTCGGCATTCGCCGGAGTCGTGTATGTCGTGGCAACTGTCGCACTGGCTCGAAACCTGCGTCGGCTTGCACTGGTCACGATCGCGATCGAGCTGGTTGGCGTGCTGACCACAGGTCTGCTGTCCCTGATCGACGATGCGCTGTTCCCAGACCAGACCGTCTGGTCGGGCTTTGGCGAGGGATATGGCTTCATACCGTTGGTGCTGCCGATGATCGGGCTCTGGTGGCTTCGTCACACCAAGTCTTGACCTACGAGGGCCCAGCGCGCTCATACCGCGCGGGGCCAACTCAATTACAACCCCGACAGCGTCCTCAACTGGGTAGCGACACGGAGAAGCGTTGATGAATTCCGAGTATGTTTTCCATTCGCGTTGGCGCTTGATCTGCCGACGCGACGCGCTCTGGGATGAGCTTGAGGCCCTGCTCGCCAGCCACGACCCGATGGCTTGGTGGGGCTCGGTCAAGGTGACGGCGTATGACGGTCGCAACCTGGAGCTGACCGCGGCCAGCGCTTTTGGCTATCGACTGGCATTCACACTGAGGAATCTGGAGCTGACGCGCCCGCGGAGGATGACGTTCGACTCCTGCGGTGATCTGCGCGGAGCAGGGGAGGTCTCGTTCGTCGAGACGGACATCGACCGTTCGGCGATGCACATTGAGTGGCGGGTGGCCGCCGATCGTCGGTGGATGCGTTGGAGCGGGTGGTTGCTTCGCCCGGTGTTCGTGGCCGGACACCACCTGATCATGCGCCAGGGCGAGAAGCACCTCAATGCGTGGCTCTCAGCGCGTCAGTCCAACCCGCAGTGCGACCGGTAAAAGTCGAAGAATGCGACACGCTGCGGTTTCGTGAGCGGTAGGTAGAACGAAGCGCCCTCGCCGACTGCTTCGCCAAGCACCTTGACGTCGAACAGCCTGCCAACCTTGTCGTCGGCGAGCGCGTGGCCGTCGCATCGTGCAGGTGTCACCATCATGTCGAGCTTGGCAGGCGGATCGTCCTTGCCGAGTGGCACTTTGACGGCGGCCGGTGATCCGGGCGCCTGGTTGAACAAGATGGTCGATCCAAAACCACCGAAGCTGATGTCGTCACGCTTGCCGGTCGGAGTCAGTGTCACGGGAAGATGGAGCACGGATTCGCGGCCGGTGCCGGTGACTGTCGGGTCGGACACCTTCAGCGTCGCTGCCTCGGTCATCGCGCCCTCGGCACAATCGCGGTCGAGTGCCAGCGAGATGTTGCCGTAGAGGTCATCTGCTCTGGCCGTTGACTCGCGCAGCCCGCTGTCGCCGATGCGATACGTGAGTTTGACCGATGGTGTGAATCCGGCGCCACAGCCCCCTTTGGGCATGTCGTACTCGAGGTCCGCCTCCGTACCGGCATCAATGTTCTCGTCGCCCGACCACTTCACGGTCTTGATCCGAGCAGAGGTGAGGGTAAACGACTCCACGTGCAGGGTCTTCCTGGTCTTGTTCTTGATGCGGACGAAGATCTCTCGATCTTTGCGGTGCAGGCGCGACTGGTCCGACAGCAGCGAGACACCGTCGGGGAGCGGCTCCTTCTTGGCACCTTCTGTACACGCCGTCAGTCCCATGAGCAGACCTGCGGACATCAGCGAGGCGAGGAGGCGCTTCATACCGGAATCCAGGAGGGGGAAAGGGTTACCACGTCGCCAATGATGGTCACAGCTGGTGGCTTGGCGTCAATGGCCTCGGCTCGATCCGCGATCGTTTTGAGCGTGCCTACTGTGACCCGCTGGTCCGCGGCGAAACCGTTCTCGACCAGAGCGACCGGTGTAGCAGTGTCGTGTCCAGAGTGTATGAGCTGGGCAGCCGCATCTCGGAGCCGTGTGACGCCCATCAGGAGGATCACTGTGTGGGCTCGGTCGTGCGGCAGGTCACGCAGCTCAGCGTGCCCCGTCACAACGCTGAAGCCGTTCGCAACACCGCGGTGCGTGACCGGTATGCCGGCTGATGCTGCGACCGCTATGGCACTGGTGACACCGGGAACGACCTCGACATCGATGCCGGCCTTGCGGCAAGCAATGAGCTCTTCTCCGCCGCGGCCGAAGACATACGGGTCGCCGCCCTTGAGCCGCACGACAATCTTGCCCTCCTTGGCCCGGTCGATGAGGATCTCGTTGATCTCTTCCTGCGGGATCGGGTGGTGGTCCGGCATCTTCCCGACGTCGATGACCTCGACGTCGGGGGCGAGCTCGGCGAGCACGGTGCGCGGCGCGAGGCGATCGATCACGACGACATCAGCCTCCGCGAGGAGGCGCCTACCTCGGGACGTCAGGAGACCGGGATCGCCCGGACCGCCGCCGACCAGCGCCACAAATCCGCCGGGATGATGTGTGCCGTGGCGCAGGGGCAGGTCACCGGACTGCAGGGCTGCCGCCACAGCCTCACGCAGGTTGGTTGCCCGGTGTGCATCACCGCCGCCGCTCACCGCAACCGTGACATCGTCCACGCGAGCCACTGCCGGAACCCACGCAGTGGAGTGGTCGGGGTCGCCACCCTTCAGGCACCACATCTGGCGTTCTTCGGCGTCGTCGGCCACCTGTGCGTCGACATCGGGATCTCCTGTCGCGGTCTGCACGAGCCACGCTCCGTCAAGATCGCAGGATTCGTACGCGCGTTGGCGCCACTCGACATCTCCGCGGCCGATCGA
>CAZWZC010000059.1:0-16066 GCA_964638755.1 uncultured Aeromicrobium sp.
GACCCACTGTCCGGCGGCCCACCGGCACGCCACCGGGTGAACACAGGCGGGCTTGATCGGCCCACAGGAGATCAGGTGGAGGCTCAGAGTCCAAGCGACTCGGCGAGGTCCGACTTGATCTCGGCGAGCGCGGCATCGGCGGATGTGCGCGCGGCCTCGATCGAGTCGGCGACCGGCACCACGATCTCGAGGTAGCACTTGAGCTTGGGTTCGGTGCCCGACGGTCGACAGATGATCCGCGCGCCCCCGTCCAGCTGGAGTCGGATGCCGTCGGTTGGCGGCAGACCGTTGTAGCCCTCGGCGAGATCGTCAACGGCTGTCACTGCCTGCGCCCCAAGTCTCGTCGGGGGCGAAGTGCGCAGCGTCTCCATGGCGCGGGTGATGATTGACAGATCCTCGACCCGGACTGACAGCTGGGTCGTCGCGTGCAGGCCGTGCTCGCGGTAGATCTCGTCGAGACGGTCGACGAGCGTCCTGCCGTCCGCCTTGAGTCCGGCGGCCAGCTCGAGCACCGTGATGATCGCCGAAACCCCGTCCTTGTCGCGAGCGATGTCAGGAGCGACGGCATAGCCGAGTGCTTCCTCATACCCGAATGCAAGGTCGGGAATCTTGCCGATCCACTTGAAGCCGGTGAGTGTCTGTTGCCACGGCTGGCCGTACGCCGCGGCCTGGCGCCCGAGAAGGTCCGACGAGACGATCGACGAGGCGTACGTACCGGTCACGCCGCGGCGAAGCAGGAAGTCGGCCAGCAGAGCGCCGACCTGGTCGCCGCTGAGCATTCGGTAGGACTCGCCGTCGCGTACGCCGACGGCACACCTGTCGGCGTCAGGGTCGTTGGCGACGATGATGTCGGCACCGACTTCCGAGGCGAGCTTGAGCGACAGGTCCATCGCGCCGGGCTCTTCCGGGTTGGGAAAGGCAACGGTCGGGAAGTCAGGGTCGGGGTCACCCTGCTCTCGTACGACGTGCAGCGGCGGGAACCCGGCACGTGCCACGGTCTCAACGAGGGTGTCTCGTCCGACGCCGTGCATCGGCGTGTAGACGCACACGATCTCGCGAGGGCCGTCGGACGGCAGCGCCACGACGGCCTGCACGTATGCCTCGGCAACCTCTGGACCCAACAGCTCGTACGCATCACTGCGGGGGAGCTCGTCGACGCGGCCCACCTGGTCGATCGCGTTGGAGATGTCTGTGTCTTCAGGCGGCACGATCTGGCTCGAGTCGGCCAGGTAGACCTTGTAGCCGTTGTCCTGTGGCGGGTTGTGCGACGCAGTGACCATGACACCGGCGCTGCAGTCGAGGTGGCGGATCGCAAAAGCCAGGACAGGAGTCGGCAGATGAGTGGGCAGCAGGTATGCGTGCACACCAGCACCCTCCATGATCTCGGCTGTGTCGCGGGCAAAGATGTCGGAGTTGTAGCGGGCGTCGTAACCGACGACGACGGACGGCTTTGGCTCACGCTCGAGGAGGTACGCAGCCAAGCCCGCCGCTGCCTGCGCGACGATGACGCGGTTCATCCGGTTGGGACCGGCGCCGAGTGCACCGCGCAGTCCTGCGGTGCCGAACTGCAGCCGACCGGAGAAGCGGTCCTCGAGCTCGGCGGTGTCGGCTGCGTCGATCAGGGCCTGCAGCTCGTCGCGGGTGACCGGGTCCGGGTCCTGGCTCACCCACTCCTGGGCCTGTTCGACGATTCCCATGTCAGATCCTCGGCAACACGTCGGCGAGCAGGGCACCCATTCGTGAAGCGGCGGCCTTGCCGGCTTCGAGCACCTCGGCGTGATTGAGCGGCTCACCGGAGATGCCGGCGGCGAGGTTGGTGACGAGCGAGAGCCCGAGCACTTCCATGCCGGCCTCGCGGGCGGCGATTGCCTCAAGCACGGTCGACATTCCGACGAGGTCGCCGCCGATCGCGCGGACCATGTTGATCTCGGCGGGGGTCTCGTAGTGCGGGCCGGGGAACTGAACGTAGACACCCTCGTCGAGCGTCGGGTCGACCTCTTTGAACATTGCCCGGATGCGCGGTGAATAGAGGTCCGTGAGGTCGACGAAGTTGGCTCCCTCGATCGGCGACGTCGCGGTGAGGTTGATGTGGTCCTTGATGAGCACCGGGGTGCCGGGTACCCATGCAGGGTTGAGACCGCCACAGCCGTTCGTCAGCACGATCGTCTTGACGCCAGCAGCGGCAGCCGTACGTACGCCGTGCACGACCGATGCGACGCCGCGACCCTCGTAGAAGTGCGTGCGGCCCAGGAAGATCAACAGCCGTCTGTCGCCGAGCGGCACCGAACGGATCGTGCCGCCGTGCCCTGCGACGGCCGGTGCGCTGAACCCGGGCAGCTCGGCGACGGAGAGTTCAAACTCCGGCTTGCCGAGTGCATCAGCGGCCGGGAGCCAGCCTGACCCCATCACCAGGGCAGTGTCGTGCTGGACGCCTCCGGTGCGCTCACGGATCGCCTCGGCGGCCTGCTTGGCAAGGTCCTGGGTGGCGCTGTCTGAGGTGCTCACCTGTCGTACGTTATCCGCTCGACCTGCACGAGGCGATGGGGTGGGACACTGGGGCCGTGACACATGTGACGATCATCGGCGGCGGACCCGGCGGCTATGAGGCAGCGCTGGTGGCCTCCAGGCTCGGTGCCGAGGTGACGCTGATCGAGCGCGACGGCATTGGCGGCTCGACCGTGCTGACCGACTGTGTCCCGAGCAAGACGCTGATTGCGACCTCCGACCTGCTGACCGACGTCAGCGGTGCTGCCGAGCTCGGGGTGGAGGTGCCGAAGGCCGTACGCGCTGACATGGCTGCAGTCGATGCGCGTGTGCTCGCACTCGCCCAAGCGCAGTCAGCCGACATCGCCGCACGACTGGTCTCCAGTGGAGTCAAGTTGGTCGCCGGCACGGCCACCATCGAGGGCGCCGGTGTTGTCGTTGCCGAGACCAATGAGGGAACGCAGCGGGTGGAGTCCGACGCAATTCTGCTCGCCACCGGCGCACATCCCCGGATCAGCCCCACGGCGCGGCCAGACGGTGAACGCATCCTCACGTGGGAGCAGGTCTACTCATTGCAGGAGCTGCCTGATCACATGATCGTCGTCGGCTCAGGCGTCACAGGTGCCGAATTTGCCAGCGCATACAACGGTCTCGGTGCCACGGTCACGCTGGTGTCAAGCCGCGACAGGGTGCTGCCCGGCGAGGACGCCGACGCCGCCGAGGTCATCGAGGACGTGTTGACGCGGCGCGGTATGACCGTGCTGGGCAATTCGCGTATGGCGTCAGTGGATCGTACGGACGGTGGGGTGAGAGTCACGCTGACAGACGGCCGGACGGTCGACGGATCGCACTGCCTGCTTGCACTCGGATCGATCCCGAACACCGAGGGGCTCGGTCTGGACAAGATCGGCGTCGAGCTGAACGAGGACGGTTTCATCGGCGTCGATCGGGTCTCCCGCACGTCGGCGCGCGACGTCTACGCTGCCGGCGACTGTACGGGCGTGCTGATGCTGGCCTCGGTGGCGGCGCAGCAGGGACGCATCGCCATGTCGCACCTGCTCGGCGATGCCGTGCACCCGCTCGACCTCAGCAAGGTTTCAAGCAATGTCTTCACCTCGCCCGAGATTGCAACAGTTGGGCTGTCGCAGAGGCAGGTCGACGATGGTGACATCCAGATCGACGCTGCGATGCTGCCGCTGGCCTCCAACGCGCGAGCCAAGATGCAGGGCGTGCACGACGGTTTCGTCAAGATCTTCGCACGCGCCGGGATGGGAATCGTCGTCGGTGGAGTCGTCGTCGGACCCAAGGCGAGCGAGCTCATCCACGTCATCTCACTGGCAGTGTCGACGTCGTTGACGGTCGACCAGGTGGCCGACGCGTTCACGATCTATCCGTCGCTGTCGGGTTCGGTGGCCGAGGCCGCCCGAAGGCTTCACGGCACTCCCTGAACCGTTTGTCTGCTCAAAACCGCTGCGAAATCCCACGGTTGTAGTTCACGGCAAGTCGTGTCCTCCGTGGATTCTGGCGCGTAAGTATGCGCATAATCGTTGGACGACTCTTCGAGAGTTCTCCCAACATTCAGCCACAGGATCGGACTTCCCCATGCTTTCCTGGCGCTTGGCAAACAAGTTGCTTCTACTCTGTCTCGCGGCCCTCTTGGTCGCGGGAGGGTTCGCCGCCTTGGTGCGCGTCGACGACAAACCAGTTGCGTCTCAGGGACGCACGTCTTCGGATTCGTCGGTTCAGCCGTCCCCCTCGCCGGCACCTGTGAAGGTGACTGTCAGAAGCCAGCAGACTGTCGTTCCGTCCGTGACCCGCGAGCCGAAGCATGTCGACCGGAACGTGGTGGCGGAGCTTCCCGAAACCACGACAAAAGACTTCGGAACGGTCGGGGTGACTTGGAGCGCAGCCACGCGCGAGCAAGATGTGACGGTTGAGATTCGCACCCGATCGAAGAACACGTGGTCGTCGTGGCATCAACTTGATCTCGAAGACATGAGCGCTGGCGGACGACCGGGTACCGAACCCATCTGGGTCGGCCACGCTGACGGCGTCGCCGCCAGGGTTCGTACGGCGTCGGGCGCCACGCCCAAGGACATCAAGGTCATGACCATCGATGCGGGTACCGCAGCATCAGACAGCCAGTTGTCAGGTTCGACGTCGGTTTCACCGGCCGTGTACTCCCCGGATGGCACAGTCGACGGAGCAGCCCGGACCACTGCTGCGGCAGCCGATGGTCTCCCACCCCAGCCGACGATCATCCTTCGGTCCGATTGGGGCGCCCGAGCGCCAACACCGTGCGACTCGCCCCGTACGGTCGATCAGACCAAGGGAGCTGTGCTCCACCACACCGCAGGTAGCAACAGCTACACCAAGGAACAATCGGCAGCCATTGTGCGCGGTGATCAGGCCTATCACATGGACGGGCACGGCTGGTGCGACATCGGCTACAACTTCCTGGTCGACAAGTACGGTCAGATCTTCGAGGGACGCAGCGGCGGAATCACCAACCAGGTTCGTGCGGCACACTCGGGCAACAACGAGGTGAACACCTACGCGATGGGTGTCGCCATGGCGGGCACGTTCGAGACCGTCGAGCCCGCCAGCGCCATGAAGGACGCGGTGGTGCAGCTGATGGCTTGGCGCTTCGGTCAGATGGGTCTCCAGGCCAAGGGGACGTGGCACGTCGGTGAAACGCTCACCGGAACCTATGGCCGGATCGACACCCACACGCTCAACATCATCTCCGGCCATCGCAATGTTGTCGCGACGCAGTGCCCGGGCCAGAAGGCGTACAACTGGATCAGCGCAAGCGGCGGGCTGCGCGATCGCGTCGAATCGATCCTGGCTCAGTCCGGGGGAGCGATTCCGTCTTCGGTTGAGGGTTTGGCGGTGTCGGGGGTGTCGTCTACTGGTGCCACGGTGTCGTGGGATGCGGTGCCGACGGCGGTGAAGTACCGG
This sequence comes from uncultured Aeromicrobium sp., assembly GCA_964638755.1. Taxonomy (GTDB): domain Bacteria; phylum Actinomycetota; class Actinomycetes; order Propionibacteriales; family Nocardioidaceae; genus Aeromicrobium. The sequence goes on from CAZWZC010000059.1 coordinate 5,446, forward strand.
TTGTATGTGTCGCCGTCGTCGTCGATGCCAGGCAAGTGTGAGCCGTATTGTTCGGTGGTGGTTCCGTCGGATTTGGACGCGCCGTCGCGGGTGTTGTCGGGGCTGACGTCTGGTGGGACGTATTACGTGAAGGTCAGTGCGATCAATGGTGCTGGTAAGACGATCACGGCTTGGCAGTCGTCGCCGCTGAAGGTTCAGCTCGGTGCAACAAACACGAGCACCACCAGCGGCACGAATAGCACGGTGGTGGTTCCGTCCAGTCGAAAGGTCGCGTTCAAGGGGCACGGCTACGGCCACGGCATCGGGATGAGTCAGTACGGGGCCGAGGGCGCCGCACGTGCCGGGAAGTCAGCGTCCTCGATCTTGTCGACCTACTACCCGGGGACGAGTCAGGCCGCCGAGACGGGCAGCATTCGGGTGCTGTTGTCGGCCGACACGACAGACTCCGTGATGGTCGAGGGTCGGTCTGACCTGATTTTCCGCAACGTCGGCACCAACAAGACGTTGAGCCTGCCGACAACCATCGGCGGCAAGAAGGTGATCCGCTGGAGCATCGACCCGCTGTCGTCTGACAAGAAGAAGTCAACCCTTCGCTACCGCACGTCGAGCACGTGGCTGGTCTACGCGGGTACCACGTGGACAGGTCCGGCACAGTTCGAGGCGCCCACCCTGCAGCTGGTCATGCCATCCGACGCCGACCAGACATACCGAACCGCGCTCCGCTCAGTGCCCCCGAAGTCGGGGGCGACCAACCGCGACACGGTCAACGTGCTGTCGATCGAAAACTACACGCGCGGCGTGGTCGCCCGAGAGATGCCGTCGTCATGGCACGAGGAGGCCCTTCAGGCCCAGTCCATCGCCGCGCGAACCTACGGGGTACGGGCGATCCTGGCGAGCCGCTACTACGACATCTGCGACACGACGTCCTGCCAGGTGTACGGGGGTTTTGCCGCGGAGACCTCTTCGACGGATGCCGCGGTTGCAGCCACTACAGGCACGATTCTCATTTATCAGGGTGCTCCGGCCCTCACCCAGTTCTCATCCTCGTCGGGCGGCTACACCGCCGCGGGATCAGCACCGTACTTGGTTGCTCACCCCGACCCGTGGGACGACTGGGCTGGCAATGCGAAGCACTCGTGGACCATCAGTGTCTCTGCTTCCACCATCGAGAAGGCGTACTCCTCAATCGGCACTCTTCAGTCCATGAAGGTGCTGGCGACATCGGCTGGTGACGGCCGGGTGACTTCGCTCAAACTGGTGGGTTCGAAGGGTTCCACGACGATCAAGGGTACGGACGCACGATTCAAGTTCGGGCTCTATTCACACATGTTCGGATTCTGATCCGGCTTCTGGCAGGATCCGTCCCATGCAGCGCGTCCTCAAGTCCTTAGCCATTTCAGTCTCTGCCAATGCGGCTTCGCTCGCTTTCGCTGCCTGGATCTTTGACCGTTTCAACATCCGCTTCGGATGGTTCGCGGTTGCCGTGGTTCTCGCGTCCGTGCTGATGGTTGCATTGCGTGAGATCGTGATCAGCACCGTCAACCGATATGCGCGTGGTTACACGATAATCGGCGGTCTGGTCCTGACCGCTCTCGTCTTGTTGCTGACCGAGCTGGTCGTGCCGGAGTCCGGATTCTTCATCGACGGCTGGGGCACGTGGACCGGGGTGATCCTCATCGTGTGGGCCGCCAACATCGCCTACGGTGAGGTCGACAAGAAGGCTCCCGAACCCCGCGCTTAGGTCGCTCAGCGACCGATGCGGGCGTGCGGGAGGGCTAGGGAGCGGAGCGACCGTGAGCGTCCCGCGGCGAAGCCGCCACGCGCGAAGCCCCTGGTGACCCGGCGACGCGACCCGGCCGTCGCGCCAGCGCTTCGAAACTACTCGGCCGCAGCGTCTTTGATCTCTGCGACGACCTGACCGGACGTCACGGCGCCGCCGACCTCGACGCTCAGGCCGGTGACGACACCGGCCTTGTGCGCGTTGATCGGCTGCTCCATCTTCATGGCCTCGACCACGACGATCTGATCGCCTGCCGAGACGGTCTGGCCCTCCTCGACGGTGACCTTCACGACGGTGCCCTGCATCGGGGCGGTGAGCGAGTCACCACTTGCAGCAGCGCCAGCGGCCTTGCCACCCTTGCGCTTGGGTTTCTTGGGACCAGCGGCAGCCGCAGAGGCGCCGAGACCGCCGGGCAGAACAACCTCGACACGCTTGCCGCCGACCTCGACGACAACGCGCTCGCGCTCCGCCGGCTCGTCGTCACCGTCTGTGTCGCCGCCGTACGGCTCGAGCTCGTTGACGTAGTCGGTCTCGATCCAGGTCGTGTAGACGGTGAAGTTACCGTCAGCAGCTGTGAAGGCGGGGTCGTCGACGACCGATCGGTGGAACGGGATCACAGTCGGCATACCGTCGACGACGAACTCGTCGAGCGCGCGGCGTGAACGTGCCAGCACCTGCTCGCGACTCGTGCCGGTGATGATCAGCTTGGCCACGAGGGAGTCGAACGAACCGGGTATCGTCTCGCCCTCCTCGTAACCGCCGTCGAGGCGCACACCGGGACCTGACGGCGGAGCCCACTTGGTCAGCGTGCCAGGTGCCGGGAGAAAGCCGCGGCCACCATCCTCGGCGTTGATGCGGAACTCCATCGAGTGGCCGCGGATCTCGGGGTCGTCATAGCCGAGCTCCTCACCTGCAGCGATGCGGAACATCTCGCGTACGAGGTCGAGGCCGGTGACCTCTTCGGAGACAGGGTGCTCGACCTGCAGTCGCGTGTTGACCTCGAGGAAGCTGATCGTGCCGTCAGCGGCAACGAGGAACTCGCACGTACCGGCACCGACATAGCCGGCTTCCTTGAGGATCGCCTTGGACGAGGTGTAAAGGCGGTCGATCTGGTCGTCGGTCAGGAATGGTGCGGGCGCTTCCTCGACGAGCTTCTGATGGCGACGCTGCAGCGAGCAGTCGCGGGTCGACACGACCACGACGTTGCCGTGGCTGTCGGCGAGGCACTGGGTCTCGACGTGGCGGGGCTTGTCGAGGAACTTCTCAACGAGGCATTCGCCGCGACCAAAGGCGCTGACCGCTTCGCGCACGGCAGATTCATAGAGCTCGGGGATCTCCTCGAGTGTGCGGGCGACCTTGAGGCCTCGACCTCCGCCACCGAAGACCGCCTTGATGGCGACCGGCAGGCCGTTTTCCTTGGCGAACGCGACGACCTCATCGGCATCCTTGACCGCGTCCTTGGTACCGGGGGCGAGCGGCGCGTTGGCCTTCAGGGCGAGCTGCTTGGCCTTCGCCTTGTCGCCGAGGTTCTCGATCGCATGCGGCGGGGGGCCGATCCAGATCAGTCCGGCATCGATGACAGCCTGGGCGAACTCGGCGTTCTCGGCGAGGAAGCCGTAGCCGGGGTGCACGCTGTCAGCGCCACTGCGCTGGGCGATGTCGAGGATCTTCTCGATCGAAAGGTATGACTCGGCGGGCGTGGAGCCCTCGAGCGAATAGGCCTCATCGGCGAGGCGTACGAACAGTGCATCGCGGTCCGGTTCGGCGTACACGGCGACGCTGCCGATCGCGGAATCCTTGCAGGCTCGGACGACGCGTACGGCGATCTCACCGCGGTTTGCGACGAGGACCTTGGCCAGGGGCTTGCTCACGAAATTGCTCTCCTTGAACCGATGGGACTGCCTGCCGCAGTCTAGGGGTTGGACGCGGTGCGCGGAGTATGAGGTTGACCACCCGCCGACGAGATTGTGTCGGTTGGTTAACGGTTGTTAACATCGCTTTCATGAACTTCGCCCTGTCCAGCGAGCATGAGACCTTCCGTCGCAGCGTCCGTGAGTTCGCTGAGGCGGAGGTTGCGCCACACGTCGCGAAGTGGGACAAGGACCACCACTTCCCGGTCGACCTGGTCAAGAAGATGGGCGATCTCGGCCTTTACGGACTCACCTCCCCCGAGGAGTTCGGGGGCGCCGACGGCGACTTCACGAGTCTTTGTGTCGCGATCGAGGAGCTTGGCCGCATCGACCAGTCGGTCGGCATCACCCTCGAGGCAGGAGTGGGCCTGGGCATCACCCCGATCCTCGAGTACGGGACTCAGGAGCAGAAGGAGCGGTGGCTGCCTGACCTCGTCGCCGGTCGTGCGCTTGCAGGCTTCGGCCTGACCGAGCCGGGTGCCGGTTCCGACGCCAGCGCCACCAAGACGAAGGCCGAGCTCGACGGTGACGAGTGGGTCGTCAACGGATCGAAGCAGTTCATCACGAACTCAGGGTCAGACATCACCTCGCTCGTCACGGTCACCGCACGTACCGGGACTCGCGAGAATGGCACGCCTGAGATCTCGGCAATCATCGTGCCGGCTGGCACGCCGGGCTTCGTGGCTGAGGCGCCGTACGACAAGCTCGGCTGGCACATCTCCGACACGCACCCGTTGTCGTTCACCGACGCCCACGTACCGGCCGATCACCTGTTGGGTGAGCGCGGGCGCGGCTATGCGCAATTCCTCGCCACGCTCGACGACGGTCGCGTTGCGATCGCGGCCCTTGCGGTGGGCTGCATCCAGGCGTGTCTTGAGCTGTGTGTCCAGTACGCGGGTGAGCGCACCACCTTCGGAGTCCCGATCGGCACCAAGCAGGGCGTGGCGTTCCAGATCTCTGATCTCGCTGTCATGGCGCAGGCCGGCAGAGCGCTGACCTATCAGGCAGCCGCGATGAAGGATGGCAAGGCGTCACCGGCTGAGTTCAAGCAAGCCGCCTCCATTGCCAAGCTCTACACGTCGGAGGCTGCCGTCACCGCTACTCGCATCGCGACGCAGGTGTTCGGTGGCTACGGCTTCATGGAGGAGTACCCCGTCGCCCGCTTCTACCGCGACGCCAAGATTCTCGAGATCGGCGAGGGCACCTCAGAGGTCCAGCGGATGCTCATTGCGAGGGGCCTGGGCCTGCCGGTCGAGTAATACGCCCTACGCTCGACCGTGTGGGGGAAGTCTTTGCCGGTCGCTATGAGCTCGTCGACTTGCTCGACACCGGCGGCATGGGCACGGTGTGGAGGGTGTGGGACCTGCGCGACCGCACGTATCGCGCCGCCAAGATGCTCCAGCAGTCCGACAGCGCATCGTTGCTCCGTTTCGTGCGGGAGACCGGAACACGGATCGACCACCCGCACGTGGTCGCACCTACCGGGTGGTCGGCCGAAGATGATCGCGTGCTGTTCGCGATGCCGCTCATCGGTGGGGGATCGGTCGCGACACTGATCGCCGACTACGGTCCGCTTCCGGCAACATTTGTGCGAGCGCTGACGTTGCAGCTGCTCGCTGCCCTCGATGCTGTGCACGCTGCCGGGATCGTCCATCGCGACGTCAAGCCCGCGAACCTTTTGCTGGAGCCGACCGGGAGCGGTGAGCCACATCTGCGACTGTCCGACTTCGGCATCGCAGCATCACTCGACGAGCCGCGGCTAACGCGTGCGACCGACATGGTGCACACCCCCGGCTACTCGGCACCTGAGGTGGTGGCCGGGGCCGACCTCGACCCGGTTCAGGATCTCTACTCGGTCGGCATGGTGATGCAGGTGATGCTGACGGGCGTCCGCCCTGACCTCGATGGTCCGCCCGAGCCGGTCAGTGGGACCCTGGCATCCGTACGCGGCCGCCTGGTGGCGACCGATCCGCTGGCTCGTTTCACCACGGCGACGCAGGCTCGTGCCGCGTTGCAGGCTGTTGACGTGTCGAGCGACCCTGACGCCGAGCCGATCGAAGTCTTCAACCACCTACCGGACCTGCCGGATGGCTGGGGGCCAAGTGGCCCGGGGAGCGCCGCGCCTCCTGCCCGGTCGTCACGTGATCCGATGAGCGCATCAGTTCGCCTGTACCTCGTTGCCGGCTTGCTCGCTGCGTCGGGCATTGCCGCCATCGTCATCGCCGCAATGGCGCTTTAGCCCGACGCTCGAGCCCTGCGGAATGCGGTGTATGCGCCGCCGAGAAGCACGACACCGATCACGCCGAGCCCGATCGGCAGCACCGGCAAGCCGCTGTCGTCCTTGGTGCTCGCCCTGTTCGTGGTGGGCTTCTTGCCGCTGACGGTGCCGACGCCGGTCACCAGGGGGGAATCGGCGCTCGGCGCGACCAGTCCGTCCACAGCTTTGTACGGGGCTGCGCCTTCGCCCGCCTTGCCGTTCGTCTTGAGGGTCAACGTGTAGGCCATTGCCGCCTCGTTCTTCGCGCCGAACGAGACCTGGACGTAACGCAATCCGGCCAGGCTGGATGCGCTGAGGTGCCCCTCGATCTCGGCACGGTTGCGGTAGCCGAGCGTGAAGGACTGTGAACCGGTGCGGAAGCTCGTCAGCTCGTTCGGGAGGAAGGATGAGCGTGACGTCCAGTCATCGGGCTTGGTGTCCACGCCGTACTCGTCGGAGTCCACCGCCTCGCGGATAGGTCCGAGCACCTGCACCCAAGGGGCATCGAAATCACCCTGATGGTTCGCGGTCGTCAGCTTGCCGTCGAACTGGGCCTGCAGATTTTGGCCCCAGTCCAGCGGCACAGCGAGGACCTGGGTCTCGCCCGGGTTGATGTCGAGTGCGTACGAGCCGTCGGAGACAACCGGCGCGTTGGAGATCGACGTGCCGGGGACGACGTCCGTCTTCGGCGTGCTGGGGGAGAGCGTGGACCAGGTGGGCGGGGGAGTTGTTCCGGGCAGCTCTGCACCTGTCGAATCGCCCAGCGGTGGCTCTTCGTACACGGCGATCTCCACCGGAGCGCCGGTGAAGTCTCGTTGTGACGAGTACTGCTTGACGTTGACCCACACTGTCTTGGCTGTGTTGCACGTGTCGTCGGTGGAGCTCTTCCAGCTGCTGGCTGAGGTGTAGGCGATGTTGCCACGCGCGAAGGACGTCTCATAGTCGCAGCGATCCTCGTCGGGCCCTGCGTAGACGCCGACATATGCCTGTTCACCGAGGTTTCCGGTGTCGGTGGCGCGATGGGTGACACCGACGTGGATCGTGCTGTTGGTCGCGGTGCGCTTCACCTTGTACCAGCGTCCATCGCCGGCGCCGATCGTGTCGAGGTACTGCCCGCGGGCGATCGTCGGGGCGTCCGTGGGGTCGGCCGTGCCCTTCACGGGCTTGCCGGTCAGGTCGAACGGTCGGGATGCGCGGACACTCGTGGTGGTGAGCGAGTCAGTCAGTGTCGCGGCATCGTTGGCGTCGTAGTACGTTCCGTTGCCTGCGTCTGCGACGCACTTGAGCTGGTCACGGGCCTTGCCGGAGACGTCGAGGCCGACGACGTCAATCTTGAGGCTGATGCCGTTCTTCGACAGATCCTTGGCGACCGCGCACGGATCGGGAGAGCAGGTGGATTCGCCGTCGGAGACGAGGACGATGGTGCGCTGGCCGTCGGCGCCGAGGTCCTTGCCGGCCTGCTGAAGGGCGTAGCCGGTCGGAGTCTCGCCGTAGGGCTTGTACTTCGCGACGGCGCTCTTGAGGTCCGAGCGGTTGTCGGTGCCGAGATCGACGGCGCGTTGGGAGTCGGTGCACGCGCCCTTGTCCTTGGCGGAGAAGACCTTGGCCCCGTAGACGCGCAGTCCGACCCGCTGCTTGGCCGGCAGCTTGTCGATCACTGTGTTGAGCGCGTCCTTCGCGGCGGCGATCTTGGTGGTGCCGGCCGAGGGTTCCTTCATCGATCCTGAGGAGTCGAGGACGAGCATCAGATTGCCAGGGTCGTTGTCGTCGGCTTGGGCGGGCATCGTGAGCCCCAGGGCCAGCAGCGTGGTCGTCATGGCGGCGATGCAGATGGTGCGGATCATGGGTTCCCCTGATGTTTGCTAAAGCAAATATTGTCACGAGTCTCGTACATAACTTCCGTGTATGTCAAGATGAGTCTGTTTGCGAAGGCAAATACTGATCCTGGGAGCGACATGGACAGCCGTGAGGCACAAGCCCAACTCTATGGTGAGCCGCTTCGCGACATTCTCAGCCGGTGTGGCAATGCCCTCGGACTCAACCAGACCCGCCTCGCGGAGGTGTTGGGCATCTCAGCGCCGATGCTCTCACAGCTCGTCAACGCGCATCGGGTCAAGATCGGCAACCCGATCGCCGCCCAGCGGCTCCAGGTCATGCACGAGGCGGTAGGTGATGTCGAGCACGGCGACCTCGACATCACGACTGCGCTGGAGCGTATTGCGGCAGTTCGCGGCGGTGGCGACATTCTGACGACCCGGCGTACGACGCGGGACGAGACCGCCGCAGCCGTGCAGGGGCTGTTTCGACGCGTCGCCTCGGCTCCCGATCATCTGGCCGCGGCGGAGCTGATCGAGGCCAGTCATCCCGAGATCGCGGAGATGCTTCGGACCTACGGTGCGAGCAGGACCGACGAGGCGATAGCGCACTTCCTGCGCCACCGAAGCTGAGCAGCGGATGCCGACCGCACACGTTGGGGGTTTACTGGGCCGCATGACAACTTCTCTCATCGCAACCGGATTCGACCAGGCCGTCGCCCTTGTCGAGAGCATTTCCGACGATCAGCTAGACCTGCCCACCCCATGCGCTGACTGGACCGTCCGTGACCTGACCAACCACCTCGTCAACAGCTCGGCGCAAATGGCCGTGATGGCGCGCGGCGGCGAGCCCGACTGGAGCTCGCTGTCAGACCACCACGACAACCCCGCTTCAGACCTTCGGCAAGCAGCCGACGAAATCGTCGCCGCGTTTGACGAAGGTACCGAGGCTCCCGAGGGCATGATCGCCTCCGAGCTCGCAGCTCACACCTGGGATCTTGCGACAGCGCTCGGTCGTGACACCGGCGAGCTGGACCCGGCGCTGGCCGAGACCGGACATGAATTCATGTCAGCGTCGTTGACCGACGACCGCCGCGGTGACTCGTTCAAACCCGAGCAGGCCGCACCGGACGGCGCGAATGCCTACGAACGCATCGCTGCGTTCGCGGGCAGGAAAGTCGTTGGCTGACTAGAGGTTGGTCATCTTGGCGCAGGGAAGCGGGATGTGCTTCGCGCCATCACCGAAGTCGACCTGCACCGAGGTCGTGCCCTGCATGCTGACGATGCGGCCAAGGCCGTACGTGTCGTGTGAGACGCGGGCGCCCACTTCGTAGACTTCCGCCACGACCTCCGGCCCGGCCTGGAAGGGACTGGATGCGTGGTAGCGGCGTCGCCGCGGTGAGGTTGCCATCGTTTGACCATTCTCCCACTTTTCCGTGGGGAAATGCCAACTCACTCACGCCGTGGGTCTCTGCCAGAGGTCTGTCCAGGCGATTCCGAGATCCCCGACAAGGTCTCGAAGCAGGGGCAAGGAAAGCCCGATGACATTGTGGTGATCGCCCTCGACCCCGGTGATGAAGGCGCCGCCAAGACCATCGATCGTGAACGCACCGGCGACGTTCATGGGTTCTCCGGTGGCGACGTATGCATCGATCTCGGCGTCACTGATGTCGGCGAAGTGGACAATCGTGGAAGCAGTCTCGACGAATTCCTGGTCGCCGCGACGTACGCAGTGACCCGTATGCAGGACGCCACTTCGGCCACGCATCCGGCGCCACCGACCGGCGGCCTCGACTGGACCCGCCGGCTTGCCGAATATCTCGCCCTCGAACGCCAGCACCGAGTCGCAACCAATCACCAGCACATCAGGCTCGACCTGCGCGGCGACCGCGCGGCACTTCATCTGGGCAAGAGCCGCGGCAAGGTTGGCGGCGTCGGTCGTGGTGATCTTGTCCTCGTTGACACCAGAGACAATGACGTCGGGATGGACTCCGGCCGACCGCAGAAGGGCGAGGCGAGCCGGGGAAGCCGACGCCAGGACAATTCTCATCGAGGGACCTCGAATCGTGCGCGTACGACCTCGAGCCTCGGATCTTCGAGCAGATCGATGATCAAGGCTTCCGCGCCACCCACCCCGGTCCACGACCCTTCGATGTCAGTCGTGACGAACCACGCGTGGTCGTCGGGCCACATCAGGTTGGGGCTGTTGAGGTCACGAGGCACGCCGGCGCCGTACGACGCAGCACCCCAGATTCCTGCATCTGAGAGTGGTCCGGCGAACAGCAGGTAGTCGCGCGTTCCCACAGTCAGCCGTGGACCGTCGATCACCGCTGGAGCGAATGCGGGTGGCGGCGGATCCTTGGGCTTCGGCTTGCGAAACGGGCGACTCGGCCAAGGCGCTGGTCCGCTGAACGCAGTCAAGAAGGCGACGGACTCGCCACCGTAGATCTCGCCGTAGCCGTCCCACAAGGCGAAGAAGCAACGATTTGCATTTGTATGCCGACCCAGAACATCGCAGAGTGCACTCAATTCAGCGGCCGGGAGATGGCCGTCTGTGCGCTCTGAGCCACTGTCGCCTGTCGTCCAGGGGTGGAGCACTCGGGCATACGCCTGGAACCCAGCAGGGCCCAGCTCGCCGGTGTCGGTGATCCAGTCAGCAGCGGAGAACTCGGCCAGCGGACGAAGCGGCACGTCAGCCGCCGAACGCCGAGCTGCGCCACTGGCCCGGGCCGAAGTGGTGCGGGGGGCGAGCCATACGTTCCGGATGACCCCATTGCGAGCGGGGAGCTGACCTCGCCGGAGTCGCGGCGTTCGCCGCGGCGGCGGTGCGTGCGGCGATGACTGCGACCAAGGCGGCCAG
>CAZWZC010000060.1:0-15828 GCA_964638755.1 uncultured Aeromicrobium sp.
CCCTCAGCGTCGGCAAGTCTCCCCTCAGCGGGACTTTTGGGGTGTGAAGGCCGTGCCACTCCGACAAGGCACAATGGCCCGGTGCGTCGCTTCTTGATCATCCTGGCCGTCCTGCTTTCGGGCGCGCTGATCGCGGGTTCCATCTTTGCCTTCGTCACCGTGCGCAAGTCCTTTCCTGATACATCGGGGGAAGTTCGGCTCAATGCCCTGCGCAGCGATGTGACGGTGCAACGCGACGACAAGGGCATCCCGCAGATCTACGCCGACAACTCCGAGGACCTGTTCTTCGCGCAGGGCTATGTCCACGCCCAGGATCGCTTCTTCGAGATGGACTTTCGCCGGCACGTGACGGCAGGGCGCCTCGCAGAGCTCGTCGGCGACGGGGCGCTGGACACCGACAAGTACGTACGCACGCTGGGCTGGCGGCGGGTGGCCGAGCAGGAGGTCAAGCTGCTCGACCCGGAGACGACCAAGCTTGTGGACGCCTACAGCCGTGGGGTCAACTCCTACATCAGCGGCAAGTCGGGCTCAGAGCTGTCGCTGGAGTACACGATCCTGTCGCTGACCGGCCCCAACTATCGGCCTACGGCATGGACTGCAGCCGACTCACTGGCGTGGATCAAGGCCATGGCCTGGGACCTGCGCAGCAACATGAGCGATGAGATCTCCCGGGCGCTGTCGACCAAGAACCTGGCGGTTGATGAGGTGGAGGAGCTCTACCCTGACTACCCCAAGGATCACGAGCCGATTGTCACGGGCGACGATGCGAACGTGCGCGCCGGGACGTTCGACCAACAGGGCTGTGACGAGACCCCGGATCCGGTGACCCTGCTCGTGCCCGAATGCCCGACACCTGGTCTAGCTCGTGCGGCCGTCGCCTCGCTGAAGGCGGCGAAGAACGGTGCCGACGCACTGCCCGCACTGCTCGGCACCGGCGACGGCATCGGCTCCAACTCCTGGGTGGTCGACGGCTCGCACTCGGTGACTGGCAGGCCGATCCTCGCCAACGACCCGCACCTGGCGCCATCGATGCCCGGCATCTGGTACCAAGTGGGCCTGCACTGCCGCACAGTCACGAAGGAGTGCCCGTACGACGTTGCCGGCTTCTCGTTCTCGGGCCTGCCGGGGGTCGTCGTCGGCCACAACAACCGCATCGCCTGGGGCGTGACGACGATGTACGCCGACGTTGCCGACCTCTACCTCGAGAAGGTCAACGGAGAAACGTATGAGTACGACGGCAAGCAGGTGCCCGTCGAGACCCGCCGAGAGACGTTCAAGGTCGCTGGCGGCGAGACCCAACACATCACCGTGCGATCGACCAGGCACGGGCCGATCCTGTCCGACCTCGACGACGACATTGACGACGTCGGAACCAGTAGGACCAAGGGCGTACCCCTGAGCAAATACGAGGTGGCGCTGCGGTGGAGCGCGCTGACTCCACGACCGACGATCGAGGCTGTCTTCGCGCTCGACACTGCGCAGAACTGGGACGAGTTCCGCGACGCAGCCAAGCTGTTCACGGTGCCGTCGCAGAACCTTGTGTATGCCGACGTCGACGGCAATATCGGCTACCAGTCGCCCGGTGTGATCCCGATCAGGGCCAAGGGTGACGGCCGCTGGCCCGTCCCGGGCTGGACCTCTGCGTACGAGTGGGTTGACTCGATCCCGTTCGACGCGTTGCCCAGCATCTACAACCCCGATGAGGGATTCATCGTGACGGCCAACAACAAGGTCATCGGCGATCAGTACCCCGTACTTCTCGGCGCCGACACGGCGGCTGGCTATCGCTCACAGCGCATCCGTGACCTGATCAAGTCTGAGCCCAAGCTGTCGGTTGCCGACATGGCCCGCATACAGATGGACACCTACAGTGCGAACGCCGAGCAGCTCGTACCCAAGCTCCTCGACGTCGAGCTCGGCAGCCGCTACTACCGCCAGGGCCAGGAGACGCTCAAGAAATGGGACTACAAGCAGACCGCAGACTCGGCTGCGGCTGCATATTTCAACGTCGTGTGGCGCAACCTGCTCAAGCTGACATTTGACGACGAGCTCCCGGCGAGTGAGGGGCCCGACGGCGGCGAACGGTGGTTCAACGTCGTGGGCACGATCCTTGAGAAGCCCAACAACCACTGGTGGGATGACGTGACGACCAACGGTCGGACGGAGTCGCGCGACGACATCCTTGCCGAGGCGATGCGGATGGCCCGCGACGAGCTGACGATGCTGCAGTCCCGCGATCCGGGCGAGTGGAAGTGGGGGCAGCTGCACCAGCTCGAGCTGATCAACCCGACGCTGGGCGAGTCCGGCATCGGTGCCGTCGAGGCGCTGTTCAACCGTGGACCGTTTGATCTCGGTGGAGGCGGCGGAATCATCGACGCGACCAGCTGGGACGCGACCGACGGATACGACGTCACCGCCGTACCGTCCATGCGCATGGTGGTCGACCTCGACAACTTCGACCGGTCACGCTGGATACAGCTCACCGGCAACTCCGGACACGCGTTCCAGAAGCACTATCTCGATCAGGCGCCGCTGTGGGCCAAGGGCAAGACGATGCCGTGGGCCTTCTCGCCCAAGGCGGTCAAGAAGGCGACCGACGACACCTTGAAGATGCGGCCCAGCGTTCCGCGGGGATGACCGTTTCAGTTCCAATATTCGTAAATCGGGTTTACGGTGGAGGACATGCGTGCCTTCCCCCTCGCATGGCGCGGCCGAATTGTCGGCTCATCCGCCATCGCCCTCGTCCTCGCACTCGCGAGCACGGTTTTGGTCGGCACCGAGAGTGCGCGCGCAGACAAGCCCACCGTGAGCGAGCTGCAGATCAAGCTCGTCCAGTCCCGCCAGCAGCTCAACGAGCTGTACGCGCGTTCGGCGGCGGCTTCTGAGCGGCTCAACGGTGCGACATACGAGCTCGAGGTCGCCAAGAAGGCGGTCGCCCGCCACCAGGCGGAGGTTGCGGTCGCCCGCAGGAAGTTGCAGGAACAGCAGGACGTCGTCGCCGCGATGACGGTGGAACAGCTTCAGTCCGGCTCACCGGTGTCCAAGCTGTCGTCTCTGTTCACCAGCGCAGGGCCGCAACAACTGCTCGAACGGTCGGCGGCATACTCCAGCACCAACGAGGCGACAGTGGCGCGCGTTGCCACGTTCAGTGCCCGCAAGACGGTGCTCGATGCAGCGGCACGGCAGGCGCAGGATGCACTCGAGGTGCAGCGCAAGGCGACCGCAGACCGCAAGGCGGCGAAGCGGGCGATCCAGAAGTCCATCGCCGATGCCGAGCACATGGCGTCAACCGCCGAGCAGCGACGACACGACCTGCTCGTCCAGCTCGCCGACGCGAAGGGGACGTCGCTGGCGGACGTCACCCGCGCGCAGGACGCGATTGACGACCAGATCGATGAGTCTGGGCCGAGCGGGCCTCCCATGGTCGGAGACCCACCACCAGGTCCCGATCCGCATCCGTCACCCACTCCCACGCCATCGCACACGACTGCTGCCCCGCCCCCGCCGTCCAGCCCGCCACCACCCTCGGGCAGCAAGGTGGAGACGGCGATTGCCTTCGCCAGGGCGCAGCTCGGCGAGCCCTACAAATGGGGAGGCGCCGGACCCGGCTCGTGGGACTGTTCTGGGCTGACGATGCGCGCGTGGCAGTCCGCCGGCGTCAACCTGCCGCACTATGCAGGTGCGCAGTACTCAGCCACCAGGCCCGTACCCATCAGCAAGATCGTCCGAGGCGACCTTCTCTACTGGAGCGACGGCGGTCCGAAGTCGATCTATCACGAGGCGCTCTATCTCGGTGGCGGACAGATGATCCACGCACCCCGGCCAGGTCGCAGTGTCGAGATCGTCTCGGTGACCTACTGGATCAAGCCCGACCTCGCGTCCCGCCCCGCCAGCTGACCCCACTAGGGGACGCGGAAGAGCCCATCCGGCGTGACCGCCATCGAGACGGGTATGTCGTGCGGCTCGTGCGGCACGAATTCGAGCAGCTCGTGGGTGAACACGAGCGCGCACAGCGGTCTTGTGACGGCTACCAGAGCGCGATCGTAGTAGCCGGCGCCTCGTCCAAGGCGCTGCCCCGCGTGGTCGACAGCAAGTGCGGGGACGACGATCAGGGCGCACTCATCGATGGCCGACCCGCCAAGTGGTTCACCTTCGGGTTCGACGATGCCGAGGGCCGTTCTGGTGGTGCGAGCGGCCGGGTCGTACGTGACCCAGTCGAGTGTCTCGTCCCCAACAGTCCGCGGCACGATGACTTCGATGCCGCGGTCAATGAGTCCTGCGATGAGTGGACCGGTACCGGGCTCGCTCGCCATCGACACGTAACAGGCAATCCGTCGGGCTGAGGAGATCACCGGAGCCGCGAGCAGGTGCAGTGCGATGGCTTCGGCGGCGACAGTACGTACGGCCGTGCTCATGTCGCGGCGTCGACGCAGCAGCTCCTTGCGCAGCTTGTCCTTGCCCATGGCGCTAGCGTATGGCGGGATGAGCGGACTGGAGCAGGCGCAGCAGCGAATGGCGGAGGCCGACGTGCCCCAGCGTGCGATTGACGTGTTCTCCGACTTCTATGCGCAGCTTCAGGGTGGCGCGACCGGGATGATCCCCGAGGCCGATGTGGATCCGCTGGACGAGATTGCCCACGCGAACGACATCGAGCTCGACAACAGCGCACACCGTGACGCCGCTTCGGTGACGGCGGTGATCAAGCTCAACGGCGGCTTGGGCACGTCGATGGGCCTGGACCGCGCCAAGACACTGCTCACGGCCCACGAAGGCCTGTCGTTCCTCGACGTCATCGTCGGTCAGGTCAGGTCGCTGCGGAAGTCAACGGGTGCTCCGATCCCGCTGCTGTTCATGAACAGCTTTCGCACCAGCGACGACACCATGGCAGCGCTCGCGCCATATGACGATCTGGCTGTCGATGGACTGCCGATCGACTTCCTGCAAAACCGTGAACCCAAGCTGCTCGCCGAAGACCTCAGCCCGGTCGACTGGCCAGCCGATCCCAGCCTCGAGTGGTGCCCACCGGGTCACGGTGACCTCTACACCGCGCTCGACGTGTCAGGCATCCTCGACGCCTTGATCGAGCGCGGCTTCCGCCATGCAACGGTCTCCAATGCAGATAACCTCGGCGCCGCCCCGGATCCGGCGATGATGGCGTGGTTCGCGGCCTCGGGCGCACCGTACGCAGCGGAGGTGTGCCGCCGCACGCCGGCCGACGTCAAGGGCGGTCACCTCGTCGTACGAAAGCGCGACGGGCGCCTCGTGCTGCGCGAGACTGCGCAGACGCCACTTGAGGACCAGGACCTCGCTGCCGACCTGCAGCGGCATCGCTATTTCCACACCAACAACCTGTGGTTCGACCTGCAGGTCTTGCGCGCGACGCTCGACGAGCGCGATGGCATCCTCGGGCTGCCGCTCATCCGCAACGAGAAGACAGTCGACCCCACCGACGCGACTTCGCCCAAGGTCGTCCAGATCGAGTCGGCCATGGGCGCGGCGGTCGAGGTCTTCGACGGCGCCACTGCGATCGAGGTCGAACGGTCAAGGTTCCTGCCGGTCAAGACCACCAACGATCTTCTCCTGCTGCAGTCGGACGTGTACGAGATCGGTGATGACTTCCGGCTGCGGCTCTCCGCTGACAACGTGCCGTTGGTCGACCTCGATCGGCGGTTCTACGCGACGATCGCCGACTTCGACCAGCGGGTGTCAGACACCCCATCGCTGGTGAATGCTCGATCGTTGACGGTGCGAGGCGACTGGACCTTCGGCGCTGGAGTCTCCGTGCACGGCGACGCGACGCTCGATGACACCTTTGCTGTCGAGACTGTTGCTCCGTCCACACGCCTCGGTGACAGTTAGGCTGACCGCATGCCCCCAGAGGAGACTGACGGCTCGGAGCAGAACATGCTTCCACTGGACCCGCCGACTCCCGAGGAGTTCCCGCCCGATGACGTGGAACGCACCGAGCAGGTGTTTGCGTACACGCCGCCAGACGACGCGCCCGTCCCGGACGAGCCGCCGCCCGAAGGAGAGCCGCCGCCGGAGGAACCGGCAGACGTCGCCCCCGCCGTCGAGCCTGTGGTTGAGCCCACCGTCGAAGCAGGCGAAGCTGTCGAGCCGGTACCGACACTGGGTGGACCGCCACCAACCGCGGCCGAGCTGGCCGAGCCTGAGATCGCGCAAAGCGGTCCGGAGCCGGAGACACCTGTGGTCGAGGCGCCCGAACCGCAGGTGCCCGCCGAGACTCCCGAGGCAGAGCTCGAAGATCCGCAGGGCGACGCCCCTGAGGCGAGCGCCCCGGCTGGGCGGGTTGAGACGGCCCGTGCGCGACCTGCCAGCATCCGCGAGGGCCTGTTGACCGTCGAGGAGCATCTCGAGAAGATCCTGCGAGGTATCGGCCCGCTCGGCGCATACGACCAGCCGCTCGTCGAATCGCTGGGTCTGCCTTTGCTCGAGGGATTCGTCAGTCCGTCAGATCTGCCGCGCTTCGACAACTCGTCGATGGACGGTTATGCCGTACGTGCTGAGGACGTTGTCAGCGCAAGCCGTGAGACCCCAACCGTGCTGCCCGTCGTCGGCGAGATCGCCGCCGGATCGGCCAGACCGTTCGCCATCAGCGCGGGAACAGCGGTGAAGATCATGACCGGGGCACCGATCCCTCGCGGTGCCGACACCGTGATCCCTTATGAGCAGACCGATCACGGCAACGCCCGCGTCGAGATCTATGCGTCAGCGGATCCGGGGGCCTGCATCCGGCGGCAGGGCGCCGACGTCAGGACCGGCGACAAGGTCCTTGAGGAGGGTGCAGTCCTCGGCCCCCGTGAGATCGGCTTGCTGGCTGCCCTGGGCGCACCACGCGTGAAGGCTCGCCCTCGCCCTCGCGTCGTCATCATCTCGACCGGAAGCGAGCTGCGCGAGCCCGGCACCCATCTCGACTACGACTCGATCAACGACGGCAACAGCTACATGCTGGCTGCGGCCGTGCGCGCGGCTGGCGCGATCTGCTATCGCGTCGGTGCGGTCGACGACAGCCCCAAGGCGTTTCGTCGCGTGCTGTCTGAGCAGCTGGTTCGCGCCGACCTCGTCGTCACCAGCGGCGGCATCAGCAAGGGGGATCACGATGTCGTCAAGGAGACGCTGTCAGCACTCGGCACGGTCGACTTCGTCGAGGTGGCGATGCAGCCCGGTAAGCCGCAGGGCTTTGGCCGAGTGTTCGACGAGCAGACTCCGATCATCACGCTGCCCGGCAATGCCGTTTCGGCATACGTCTCGTTCGAGGTGTTCGTGCTGCCAGCGATCCGCCGCATGATGGGCCGTACGCCCTACCGTCGACCGATGGTGCACGCTGTTCTCGCCTCCGATCTGCAATCGCCTTCAGGTGTTCGTCAGTACGTACGCGGCATATTCGAGGTCACTCATCGCGGCGCCAAGGTGACGCCGATTCCGGGTGCCGGTTCGCACCTCGTCGGATCGCTCGCACAGGCCAACGCGCTGATCATCGTGGGGGAGGACCAGACGGCCCTCAACCTCGGCGACACGGTTCGCACCCTTGTCCTCGATCGGCCTTTCTAGTGAGCGAGCGACTCACTCACGTCGATGACTCCGGCGCGGCGCGCATGGTCGACGTCACTGCCAAGGAGATCACCGCGCGAACTGCCACGGCACGCGGTCGGGTGCAGCTCAGCCCTGCAGTCGTCGAGCTGCTCAGGGGTGAGGGTGTTCCCAAGGGAGACGCGCTCGCGGTTGCCCGAGTAGCAGGGATCATGGCCGCCAAGCGCACCCCCGACCTGATCCCGTTGTGTCATCCGCTCGCGGTCGGTGGTGTCGAGGTCGAACTTGTCGTCGAGGACGACGGTGTTGCCATCACCGCCCAGGTGCGGACCGCCGACCGTACTGGTGTCGAGATGGAGGCGCTCACGGCTGTAACTGTTGCCGCGCTCACGGTCGTTGACATGGTCAAGGCGGTCGACAAGCTGGCACGCATCACAGACATCGAAGTCGTCGCCAAGTCGGGCGGCAAGAGCGGCGACTGGCAGCGTCCGTGAAAGCCTGCGTGGTCGTCGCATCCAACCGGGCGTCGACGGGTGTGTACGAGGACAGCACTGGGCCGTTGATCGTCGAAGCATTGACCGAGTGGGGTTTCGAGGTCGGCGATCCGGCAGTCGTGGGTGATGGCCCACCGGTCGCCGATGCGATTCGTGCCGCGCTCGCCGAGGGAGCTGTAGTCGTGGTGACGACAGGCGGCACGGGCATCAACCCGACCGACGCCACCCCCGAGGCGACGCGTCCGCTCCTCACCTACGAGCTGCCTGGTGTTGCCGAGGCGATCCGCGCCAACGGGGTCGCCCATGGTGTGCCGACAGCGATGCTCTCGCGCGGCGTGGCGGGAGTCGCGGGCTCTGCAGTCGTCGTCAACCTGCCAGGGTCGAGCGGTGGTGTGAAGGACGGGCTCGCGGTGCTCGCCGACGTCCTGCCTCACGCCGTCGACCAGCTGCTGGGCGGCGATCACCAGAGAGGTGCCTCCTGAGTCCCGGATGGCCGGTCGTCTTGAAGCACGGCTCGGTGGGCGTACGGCCTCTGCGGCGGCGCGATGCTCGCAAGTGGGCAAAACTTCGCAGTGCGAACGCCGACTGGTTGGGGCCGTGGGAGGCGACGTTGCCCCGCGAGGCCGGGCAGCCAGCAACCTCCTACGTCGGCATGATCGGCACGCTGCGTCATCGGGCTCGCCTCGGCCAGACGATGCCGTTCGTGGTCACCTGGAACGGTGAGATGGTTGGGTTGCTCACCGTCAACGGCATCACCTGGGGCTCAGCGCGGTGGGCCAACATGGGCTATTGGGTTGCCGAGTCCCATGCCGGTCGCGGCATCACGCCTACCGCGGTTGCGCTGGTGACCGATCATCTGCTGTCGACGACAGGTCTCCATCGCGTCGAGATCGCCATCCGGCCGGAGAACACCGCGAGCCTGCGGGTCGTCGAAAAGCTGGGGTTCACCGAGCTCGGACTGGCCCCTCGCTTCCTCCACATTGCGGGCGCGTGGCACGATCACCGGATCTTCCAGGTCGTCGCCGAGGATGCACTTGACGGCCTTCTGTCCAGGTTGGGCCGCGTCCCGCCTGCCTGAGTCACACCAGTCACACAAGTTCTCAGCCGACACACGGCGGTGGGTGCCCGGTATGACGACGCACCTCGCATACCGTTTTGCACGTGGGTTCAAGCAGTGGGCTGATCATCGCGTTCGTCGTCGCCGTGTGGGCGGCGTACTTCGTGCCGCTCGCCCTGCGTCGCTACGACGAAGCCGCCAGGAACGCCTCGGTCGAGTCCACCGGATTCCTGAGTCGGGTCATCAACCGCCCCACGCCTTCAGTCGAGGAAACGTCAGAGGTCGCCGAGGTGGTTCGGCCGGCCCAGCCGGCGCTTCCCAGGATCTCAACCAGAGCCGCAAACATCGCAGCCGCACGTCGTCGTCGCACGCTCCTCACATTGCTCGGGCTGGCAGCGGTGGTTGGCGTTCTCACCTGGATCGGCCTCATCGCCACGTACGCCGTCGCTGCTCCCGCCGCGCTGATCGTCGCGTGGCTCATCGCCTGCCGTCTGCAGGTGCGCTCCGAGCTCGGCATCAGCCGTGCTGAGCGCAAGGCCGCCGTCGACACCGAGGACACGGTCACCGTCTCCGGCCAGTTCGAGGACATCAACCCGGGACGCAAGCACGAGATGGAGGACGTCCCGCTGGAGGCAGATGCCCTCGACGACCAGATCGTGATCGCGGTGCCGAGCGTCTCGACGACAGGTGACGCGCTCTGGGACCCGCTTCCGGTAACCCTGCCGACATATGTCACCAAGCCTCGCGCAGGTCGTACGGTCAGGACGATCGACTTTGGTCAGGCAGGTGCCTGGACGTCGGGCCACATTGAGGGTGAAGATGTCGAGCTGCCCGGTCGCACCGAGGTCGACGACGAGCGTCGCGCGGTCGGTCACTGACCTCGGTCGGTCCGGCGGCCGATGATAAAGTTTCGCGGCGTAGGGGCATTGGCGCAGTTGGTAGCGCGCTTCGTTCGCATCGAAGAGGTCAGGAGTTCGAATCTCCTATGCTCCACCGATGTCGAAGGGCCTGGGGCACGCGTTCTCAGGCCTTTCGTTTGCCCAAGGCCCCAGTCCCTACGACATCGGTATCAAAGTCGAGTGGTTCGAGGAGGAGCCCGCGTACCGTTTCCGGTCAAGGGTCAATCGGGCTGAAGGTTGCTTCCGAGCGCGGGCGACGGAGTCTCCCATGCTCCACCCCGATTACTCGATGCCTGCCTTTGCGTCGAGACGCTGAAGCAAGGCATGGGCGGCGAGCTCGACTTTTTTGTGGCGCCACTCCGATGCTCGGTAGATGCACGCGATCAGCGCTGAGCGATGGACGCGGCGGAAATCGCCGACCATGAACGCGTGACGCGCCTTGGTCTCGTCGTTGGCATCCTCAGTGAGACCGAGGTGCCACTCGGCGTAATCCGACCACGGGTGCTTCTCGAGGTAGGAGTTCTCCCCATCTGTGTCGGGCTGCGCGTCTCCCCAGTTGCTGTCGAGCACGTACTGACCGGCGTCGATGCGCTTCTCGGTGGCGGTAACCGCGTCGGCGTTCACGGAGTAGCTGGCCATGCGGTCAGTGTGTCAGCAGTGAACACGCCTCGCATGGGGGGCCGTTCGTCTGAAAGGGTTTCGAGTGACTCAGTGAGGGCGGTGACGGACTCGCGGATTTCTCTGTCAGTCTGTGGACAATCGGCAGAACGCGCCGCATGACCAGACCTGAGGGAAGGTTGAGCATGGACAACGTCGTTCTCGTCGCGGTATTGCTGGTCGGAGTCGTGGTGCTCACCCCACTGTCTGACCGCATCGGAGTTCCGCAACCGGTTTTGCTCACGATTTTCGGGCTCTGCCTCGCACCCCTTCCGTTCGCGCCGGAACTACAGCTGAACCCGGACCTGATTCTTCCAGTAGTGCTGCCACCGTTGCTGTTTGCGGCAACCCAGCGCGCAACAGTCCAGGAATTTCGCGACAACGCCGGTGCGGTGTTCTTCCTGGCTGTTGGACTCACAGTGACGACGTTGGGCGCGGTCGGGCTGGTTGCTTACAGCTACGGACTGTCGTGGGGGCCGGCACTGGTGCTGGGCGCGATGGCATCCCCTCCGGATCCGGTCGCAGCCACCGCGGTGGCGAGGAAGCTGCGGCTCCCGCATCGTCTCGTGACGATCCTTGAGGGCGAGGGCATGTTCAACGACGCGACCGCACTGGTCGCCTTCAAGCTGACTTTGGCAGTCGTCGTCACCGGCGAGGTCTCGGCCACCGATGTCGGCGTCGAGCTGGTGCTGGGCTTGGTGGTCGGCACCCTCATTGGTCTTGCACTCGGGGTGCTGACCAAACAGGCCCTCTCCGTCGTCCATGACGCCTATGCAGAGACGACCCTGACAGTGCTTGCGCCATTCCTCGCCTACATTGGAGCGGAGCGATTGGGCGGGTCCGGGGTACTTGCCGTACTCGCCCTCGGGCTGTTCCTACGCACGTACGGCCATGCGGCCACCACTTCACAAGGGTGGCTGCTCGGACGGGCCGTGTGGTCCTACGCCGACTTCCTGATCACCAGTCTGGTGTTCGCGATTCTGGGCTATGAGCTGGTGAAGGTCATAGGCGGGACCGACGTCACCCACCACTCCATCGCCCTGTCGGGACTGGTGGTCGCGACCCTGGTCGTGACGCGTGCGGTCTGGGTGTTCGCGAGCGCATCCCTCGCTCGTCTCCGTTCGCGTCGACGCGATGTGCCGTGGCCCCGAGGCTGGCGTGAGTCGGCGGTTGTCTCGTGGGCCGGTATGCGCGGGGTGGTCACGGTGGCTGCCGCCCTTGCGCTGCCGGAGGCCGTTGACGGCGGCGCGGCCTTTCCGGGTCGAGACGAGATCGTGGTGGTCGCACTGTCTGTCGTGCTGGTGACCTTGGTGCTCCAAGGGTTGACTCTCTCCCCGCTCACCAGGGTGCTGGGAGTGGGCCGTCAAGGCGGCGAAGCGGCCGAGGTCGCAGAGCTGCGGCGTCGTGCGGCTCAGGCGGCACTCGACCACCTGCGCGGCAGGGGGTTGGAGGGGGTGCGCGAGGAGGTCGCGCTGGCCGCGATCAAACAGTACGAGGGCTACCTGTCCGCGCAGGCGGCGATCGAGAATGCGCGGCGTGGGGGAGTTGAGGAGAGCGACGAGATAGACGAGCAGCTCGGCGACGTGCTGCGGGAGGCGACCGACATCGAACGCGTGCTGGTCCTCGACGCAAGACGTCGTGGACGGGTGAGCCCGGCCAGCGCGGACGAGGTCCTGCGCGACATCGAGGGCAGGGTGCTTCGCGACTTCGGATGATCGTTGCATTCTCTTGGTCATTGTCACCAAGTGATGAGAGTCCTCGCTACGAATCACCCTCATATGCGGGAAATCTCGCAGGACGGGGACACCGATGACAAATCATGAGGCGATGACTGGCGACGAGCTGGACGACGCTCGGCGGTGGTGGGCTGAACTCCCGCTCGCCGTGAAGCAGTCCCTGAAGTCCGATCCGTCTGCAGCCGTGGATGTCACGTTGTTGGGTCATTCGGCCGCCACGGAAGCTGACCTCACTGGCGCGATCTGGACGAACGAGCGCGAAGGAGCAGACGGCTTCTACCTATCGGACCGTCTGGCAACGTTTGTCGCCGACCAAGACGAGGGTTGAGTGGGTTCTCCGCTGTACGGCGGATCGCCTCAGGCTGCAGGCGGGTCATAGGCGGGTGGAGACACCTGGGGACCGAAGTTGGAGTCTGGATCAGGCGTCAGCACCGTGACGCGTACATCCCAGACCGCGGCGGCCGTGTCGGCGCACTCCACGGCCAGGATGAACGTTTGGTGGTCAAAACTGATCCCCGCGCTGACGGCCAGGGTGTCGATTCAATTCTTGTTCCAGAATCGTCAGCGCGTCTCGGCTGCTGGCGGAGAACATGAGCATGGTCCGGTAGGGGTTGGTCACGACGAGGGCCTTGCTTCGGACTGGCTTCGCTTGACCGATCGAATGCGCAACCGTTGGGGTGACTCGTGCCCGTGTATGGCGGCCGCGGGCACGAGTCTTGCCAAGGGAGAGGCGCTTGCATCGGTTGCGCTCATCCCCGGACTTTCATCGGATCCGATGGGGTCGTCGGGGACTGGGACGACAGCAATTGCTGCTTTGACTCTACGGCCGGTCAGTCGTCCAGGGAAGAGCGTCGACAGTGCGAGAACTACGGAGGTCAGCGGATCACAAGCGCGTCGTAAGGGCGGGGACACTGGTCGGATCAGTCAGCACTGCCAGTGCCACATCGCTCAGCCGCAACCGCTGGTCGCGGGCATGGGTCCGTAGCAACACAAATGCCTCATCGGGGCTCACGCCACGCAGCGCGCTCATGACACCTTTGGCCTGCTCTACGACGATGCGGCTGTTCAACGCGCCTTGGAGCTGTTCGGTCAAGGTCTCTGCGCGTTGGACACTTCGTTCCTGCAGGATCGCGATGGTGGCAACGTCAGCCAGCGCCTGCACGATGCGTACCTCGGTTTCGTCGAAATGCCCGGCGTCACTGCCGAAGATGTTGAGTGTGCCGATGGTTTCGTTGCGAAGTCTCATCGGGAGGGCGTGCACTGAACCGAATCCGGCTTGAAGGGCGCGAGGCGCGAAGTCGGGCCACCGATCCACGGCCGTAGCGAGGTCAGAGTTGATGACCGGTTCCCTTGTGCGGAAACAGTCAAAGCAGGGGCCTTGGGACCTCTGAATCTGGAATAGCTCAATCAGTTCTGCCTGACGTGTGGATGCGGCCATGTACTGCAAGTTGCCATGCTGGTCTGCCAGCAGGATGCCGGTTGCCAATGCTTCGCAGACCGTGGCGGCGCGTTCGGTCAGATTGTGCAGGAATTCGAAAAGGTCGAACTCGGCAACGAGTGTGTCTGCCACTTCAACAAAGACGTGTGACAGCTCTTCGGTGGAAATCATGCTGAGCACGATCCTTTCGCTCGCGGGTCAAGGACCCGACACTGGCTAGTCTGTCACCGATTCGAGCACGATTTCGCCGGACAGGATGAGAGCAGCGAGCTCGCTCAATGAATGGTCGTGGGAAAACGCGTACGCGCGCATCCGTATCAGGGCCTCAGCCAGGCTGATACCCAGCTGCACGGTGACGGAGCCCTGTGCCTGGTAGATCTCGGCGCGGTAGCTCAGGGCTGACTCGACACCGGGGTGAAGAGCCCCATCCGGTGCCGAGTCGGCGGTGAGCAGTATCTCGGTGGCCCTCTCTGCGAAAGTGAGTGCCATCGCGAGGTGTCGACCATTGAGGGCGCCCGGACTGCTGCGGTAGATCGTGAAGACACCAAAGGTGGCGGCACCGACGTGCAGTGGAAATGCGAACACTCCGTGGACGCCTGACTCCAACGCGCCGGCAGTGTAGATCGGCCACGACTGTCCTTCAGATGATCCGAGATCGGCGATCAGCACGGGGCGACGTAGTGAGTACGTATCGCGGCTCGGACCCTCGCCGAGTGAGAACTGAAGCTCGTCGAGCGTTGAGCTGAGCTCGCTGGAGCTGGCGACCACGCCGGCTGAGCCGGCGTCGGACACGAGGCTCACCGCCACGCCGGCGGCCGACATGTACTCGGCCACGGCCCGGCACAGCCTCCCCAGAAGAATGACGGTCGAGGCAGGTTCGGCCTCAACGGAGTCGGAGCTGGCCGACATGAGCTCCGCCACGAGAGCGCGCCGGTCGACTGCGGTTGCTGCATGCGGGTCGTGATTGGTCCCATGATCGCTGATCACGATCGCCGCCTTCCCGCTAGGTGGCCACCGGGGACCGGGGCGGCGTCACACCTGAGGCTACCGCCCAAGCGGATCAACCCGGTCCGCAGGCTTTAGGACAAACAAGCGGGCCGCACCGTGAGACATCTGGTGCAACCCGCCTGAGTGCGGCAGTATTGTGACAGCAAGAATGAACACCAGCGGTTGAGCCGCTCGCGCCTCGTGTCTACGAGGACGGGATGTCGAACATCGGTCTCACACCCGCAAAGCCGGTCAGCGTCACGGCCCGATCAGGGTCAGGCTGACCAAACCCGGCACCCAGGTGCCGTGGGAGCAACGTCTCGGATTGGGACAGTTCCCAGTAGCGCGTCCGGCATCGTGCCGGGCCATAGGAGGAATGTGGCAACACCACGCCAGCGCCGTTCGGGCGGTGAGCGCAATCAGCCCCAGGGTCAGCGACGTGCCCGCGGACCTCAGGACATCATGTCCGTGCTCGCCAGAGGGGTGCGCGAAGTCGAGGCCGGCGCTCAAACCGGACGGGTGTCGCCGACGGTGCGCACCAAGTTCCAGGCAGTTGCACTGTTGGCACGCGAGGAGCGCTCCCGCGCACGTGCCGATCAGACGATCAGTGAGCCTCAGCGCGCCGAGCGGCTCAAGCGCCTCGATGGCATCGGCACGATCCTCGCCCGCACGGCCGCCAGCGACACGTCGCTCATGGCACTTCTTGGCGAGGACGCAGTGGTCTCTGAGGCCGCAATCGAGCTGAAGCGCAAGATGCTGACTGCGACAGGGGCCGAGCTTGAGGACGAACCCGTTGTCATCACCGATCCGACGCCTGCCTCGCGTGCAGCTGAACGGCAGGTGGTGCCCCAGTCGGTGATCACCCGACAGCTTGCCAATCCGTTTGTCGTCCCTGACTTCTCCGCCGCCGAGTCACAGAAGGTGCAGGCGCGAAGGCTGGCGACCTGGGAACTACTCGGGCCACTGTTGTCGGCGTTCGAGCGTGCGGCGGGTGGCGCATCGGCCTGCA
>CAZWZC010000061.1:0-15555 GCA_964638755.1 uncultured Aeromicrobium sp.
CCAGCACTGCATTTTCCAACCAAGGGGATGACGAAGTGGCACTCCCAATTTTGACAGCCGAACAGCGTCAAGCAGCCCTCGAGAAAGCCGCGGCCGCCCGTCAGGTGCGCGCCGAGATCAAGGACCGCCTCAAGCACTCGCGAGCCAGCCTCACCGAGGTCATCCAAGAGTCGAAGGCCAACCAATTCGTCGCCAAGCTCAAGGTGATAGACCTGCTGCAGTCGATGCCCGGCGTAGGCAAGGTGAAGGCGCAGGAAATCATGGAACGAGTCGGCATTGCCGGCAACCGCCGGCTCCGCGGCCTCGGCGACAACCAGATCACCAAGCTGATCGCCGAATTCACCGATCGATCAGACCGTTCGGGCCGTGCCTGACGGCGCGGCCCCACGTTCACGGCTGGTCGTGCTCGCTGGCCCGACTGCAGTCGGCAAGGGCACCGTCGCTGCCTGCGTGCGCACCACGCACCCCGAGATCTGGATCTCAGTGTCCGTCACCACACGGGCGCCGCGCCCGGGCGAGGTCAACGGGGTCCACTACCTGTTCATCAGCGAGGCGGAGTTTGACGAGATGATCGCCTCCCGCGGCTTGCTTGAGTGGGCAGTCGTACACGGAGTCGCTCGATATGGGACGCCAAAGGCGCCGGTTGAGGAGTGCCTGGCGGCTGGCAAACCCGCGATGCTGGAGATTGATCTACAGGGCGCACGCCAGGTGCGTGCGAGCATGCCTGACGCTCTGATGGTCTTCCTCGCGCCGCCCTCCTGGGAGGAACTCGTACGCCGACTCGTCGGTCGCGGAACGGAGGGACTCGAGGAGCGCGAACGCCGACTGGCAACGGCTCGGGTCGAGCTGGAAGCCGAGAACGAGTTCGATGTGACGATCGTCAACACCGATGTCGAGAGTGCTTGCCAAGAATTGGTAGACTTGTTCTGATCCGGCAGCAGTCGGAACACGTTCTTCGTTGAACGCCGTCTAGACCTTTTCTGTGAGGCTCTCTGTGTCCACGACACGCTCCGTCGCCATCGGCATCACCAACCCGCCGCTCGACGACCTGCTCGAGAAGGCGGACTCCAAGTACAAGCTCGTCCTCTACAGCGCCAAGCGCGCGCGGCAGATCAATGCCTACTACTCACAGCTCGGCGAAGGCCTGCTCGAGTACGTCGGCCCCCTGCTCGAGACAGGCGTGCAGGAGAAGCCGCTGTCGATTGCACTTCGCGAGATCAACGCCGACCTGCTGACAGTCGAGGACATCGACCCAGAGGCAGAAGCAGCAGCCGCTGCCGCTGCGGCAGAAAAGGCCTGATTCACTCCAGCTAGGAGGAGACATGGCCGAGGTCGTTCTTGGTGTGTCCGGTGGCATTGCGGCCTACAAGTCTGCTGAGCTGCTGCGCCTTTTCACCGAGTCGGGTCACGGTGTCCGTGTCGTACCGACTGCTTCGTCGCTCAACTTCGTCGGTGCTGCGACGTGGGAGGCGCTGTCAGGCCGATCCGTGCAAGCTGCTGTTTTCGAACACGTCGACGAGGTCGCACACGTGCGCATCGGTCAAGGCGCCGATCTAGTCGTCGTTGCGCCGGCCACCGCAAACGTTCTGGCCAAGGCCGCGCACGGCCTTGCCGATGACCTGCTGACCACCACACTTCTCACCGCCCGGTGCCCGGTGATGTTCGTCCCCGCAATGCACACCGAGATGTGGGAGAACGCGGCAACCCAGGCCAATGTCGCAACGCTGCGCGAACGCGGGCACGTGGTGGTCGAACCGGCCGTGGGACGCCTCACTGGCGCCGACACCGGTAAGGGCCGGCTGCCCGATCCGCTGCAGATTTTTCGGATCGCCACTCAGCTATTGGAGCCTCGCCCACGAGATCTCGGCGGCAAGCATGTGGTGATCTCAGCTGGCGGCACCCGTGAGTTCCTCGACCCGGTCCGCTACCTCGGCAACCGATCGTCGGGGCGACAGGGCTACGCACTCGCTGAGGCGGCTGTCGTCCGAGGTGCACGCGTGACGGTTGTGTCCGCAAACGTCTCGCTGCCCGATCCGGCCGGCGCCGACGTCGTACGTGTCGTCAGCACCGAGGACATGCGTCGGCAGGTCCATCAGGCGGCGATCGACGCGGATGCGGTGGTGATGGCTGCGGCACCTGCTGATTTCCGACCCGCCGAGTTCGTCGATGCCAAGATCAAGAAGACCTCCGATGGTGTGGCCCCCGAGATCCGGCTGGTCGAGAACCCCGACATCCTCGCCGAGCTCGTGACTGCCCGAACCAGCAAGCGTCCTGTCATCGTCGGATTCGCGGCCGAGACGGGTGACGCCAATGCGACGGTGATCGAGCACGCCAAGGCCAAGCTGGCCCGCAAGGGTTGCGACCTCCTCGTCGTCAATGACGTGGGCGCGGGCAAGGTGTTCGGTGCCGACGACAACGAGGCCGTACTGCTCGGCGCCGACGGCACGATCGATGAGGTGCCGTTCGGGCCCAAGATCAGCCTGGCGCACGCCGTGCTCGATGCTGTCGTCCAGCGCATGGACTGACCGAAACCCCCGACGTCTCAGTCGTTAGAC
Organism: uncultured Aeromicrobium sp.; assembly: GCA_964638755.1. Classification (GTDB taxonomy): domain Bacteria; phylum Actinomycetota; class Actinomycetes; order Propionibacteriales; family Nocardioidaceae; genus Aeromicrobium. Next base: position 2,556 of record CAZWZC010000061.1, read on the forward strand.
TGACCGAAGACCTCAACCCAGGAGTAAATGTGAGCCGCTTGTTCACGTCCGAGTCCGTCACAGAGGGACACCCGGACAAGATCGCCGACCAGATCAGTGACAGCATCCTCGATGCGTTGCTGGCTGAAGACCCCAAGAGCCGTGTAGCGGCAGAGACGTTCGTGACGACCGGTTTGGTGCTGGTTGGTGGTGAGGTCACCACAAACGCCTACGTCGACATCGCACGTATCGCCCGCGACCGGGTGCTCGAGATCGGCTACGACTCATCCGTCAAGGGCTTCGACGGCGCGTCCTGTGCCGTGCAGGTCACGCTCGACGCGCAGAGCCCCGACATCGCCCAGGGTGTTGACCGGGCCGAGGAGGCACGCCTCGGAGGAGCCACCGACCCGCTCGACCTGCAGGGTGCCGGCGACCAGGGACTCATGTTCGGCTACGCGTGCGATGAGACTCCTGAGCTCATGCCGCTGCCGATCACGATCGCTCACCGCCTGGCCGAGCAGCTGACGGCCGTACGCAAGGACGGCACGCTGCCCTACCTGCGTCCGGATGGCAAGACCCAGGTCACCATCGAGTACGACGATGACGACAGGCCCGTACGTGTCGAGGCAATCGTCGTCTCCACACAGCACGAAGACGGCGTCGATCTCGAGAACACCCTCGCCGTCGACCTCAAGAAGCACGTCATCGACGCAGTCCTTGGTCAGTACGACATCGACTCATCCGACTACAAGGTCCACATCAACCCCACCGGCAAGTTCGTCATCGGTGGCCCCATGGGTGACGCTGGCCTTACCGGTCGCAAGATAATCGTCGACACCTATGGCGGCTACGCCCGCCACGGAGGCGGTGCATTCTCCGGCAAGGATCCTAGCAAGGTTGACCGCTCGGCCGCCTACGCGATGCGTTGGGTTGCCAAGACAATCGTCGCCTCCGGTCTGGCCACCAAGGCCGAGGTCCAGGTCGCCTACGCGATCGGCGTCTCCACTCCGGTTGGCTTCTACGTCGACACCTTCGGCACCGAGACGGTTCCGGTGGAGAAGATCCGTGAAGCCGTGCTGGAGGTCTTCGACCTGCGCCCCGGCGCGATCGTCCGCGACCTCGACCTGCTGCGTCCGATCTACGCGCAGACCGCCGCATATGGCCACTTCGGTCGTCCGGGGCTGCCCTGGGAAGACACCAGCCGCGCCGACGCGCTCAAGGCGGCTGCGGGAGCCTAGTCTCAGTTGCTCTTGGGCAGCCCTCGCTTCGGCGGGGGCTGTTCTGCGTCCCGCACGCCGAAGCCGGTGATCTCGTTCTTGGCGTCGAGGCCGATGACGAGCATCCCGTCCTCGGCTTGCAGGAATCCCGCATCCGGTTGCTCGGCGAATCCGATGCGGCGCATGGCCGCGTACTGGTGCAGAGCCCTGCGGATGTCACGGGGACGGCCTGGCCCGGCCATCGATGCCTCGATCGCCAGGCGCAGGTCGGAGACCCTCGTGGCGGGCATCTCGAATCCGTCGATCAGGAAGTATCCCGTGTCACCGTTGTCGGTCCGGAAGACAGCAGGAGTGTAGATCCTGGTGATCGCCGCCGAAGCCTGAAGAACGCGCTGCACGATCCGCGGGTCGCTGGCGAACCCGGATTCAGCGAGCTCGGGAATTGCCAGCTGCTCACCCTGGGTCCTGATGGCGTGCACGATGGTGTTGCCATTCGCCTGCCCCGTCTGATAACCCCACGCCCAGGTGAATGTGCCATTCGCTGCGCTGGTCGTGCCGATCATGTGAGCCACGTACTCGCGAGGGTCTGGGCCGCTGATCGAATAGATGTCGGTGCTTCCTGTGCCTTTGCTCAGCGAGGACGAACCACCGTCACCGCGGCTCGCGTGCAGCTGTGCCTCGGACTCGGCCACGACGAAGGCGCCCGCGTCAGCGATGCGGTCCAGGTCCCACTGACTCGCGGTCATGTTGTTCTCTCTGCTGCGTCCGGCTGATGAGCTTCAATTGTCCATGAGCCGTCACCGTCAGCGTCTGCTGGTAGAACTGCAGCGTGACGGGAGACGCGAGCGAACAAGCCGAGCAGCTTGCTCTGGTCCCCGAGGCCACCGCCCGGCGCACGCGCGCATCCACGGTCAAGCCGACACTGGAGGCAGCGGCTCGGCTGCCGGTGGCGCGGATCGCCGTCGACACCGGTCTGACTCACCTCGATCGGCCGTTTGACTACCTGGTGCCGACCACGCTGGATGAGCTCGTCGTCGTGGGGTGTCGGGTCAAGGTGCGATTCGCGGGTCGTCTGGTCGACGGATTCGTGACCGATCGGATCGACGAATCCGAGCACAGCGGCAAGCTTGCGTTCATCGCCAAGGTGATATCACCCGAACCGGTGTTGCACCCCGAGATCATCAATCTGGTCAGAGCAGTTGCAGATCGCTATGCGGGCACATTTGGCGATGTCTTGCGGCTGGCGATCCCGCCACGGCATGCCCGGGCCGAGGAAGCCTCACGCGAGATTGCGTCGAGTGAGCTCCCGCAGGTCGATGACAGGGTGTGGCAGTCACATACGCACGGCCCGGAGTTCCTGGCGTCGCTCGGTTCCCGAAGCAGCCCCCGGGCTGTGTGGGGCGCGCTGCCGGGTCAGGATCCGGCAGTCGCGGTCGCCCAAGCCGTGTTGGCAACCTTGCATAGCGGACGCGGTGCAGTCGTCTGCGTGCCCGACGTGCGAGACGCCGCACGCTGGAATGCTGCCTTCATCGCGGTGCTCGGTGCAGGGCACCACGTGGTGCTGACGGCGGCGTCGACTCCAGCCGCTCGCTACGCCGCATTCCTTGCGGCATCACGTGGTGAAGTCAAGGTTGTCCTCGGCACACGTGCAGCAGCGTTCGCACCCGTGCGCGATCTCGGCCTGGTCGCGATGTGGGACGACGGTGATGATCTCTACGCCGAGCCGCGTGCGCCCTATCCGCATGCTCGCGAGGTGATGCTTCTGCGTGCCACCGCATCGAAGTCGGCTGTGCTGATCGGTGGTCATGCGCGTACGGCTGAAGGACAGTCGCTGGTCGAGAGCGGCTGGTGCACCGAGCTCGTGGCCGATCAGGCAGCTCGACGTACCGCGTGGCCGCGCCTTGACGTCACCGACGGGTCGACGGCAGGCTCGGCTCCCGCTCGACTTCCTCATGAGGTGTTCCGGGCCGTCAGGGCCGCCAAGGGTGCCGTGCTCATGCAGGTGCCTCGGCGTGGCTATCGCGAGTCGCTTTCCTGCCAGAGCTGCCGGCACCCGGCCCGGTGCCGGGTGTGCCAGGGCCCGCTGGTCCAGACCTCGGCATCAGCACCGATCGTGTGTCGATGGTGCGCGACCGCCGTGGCGAGCTGGTCGTGCTCGCAATGTGGCGGTACGACGCTCAGGGCGCCGGTTGTTGGTCAGCTACGCACCGCCGAGGAGTTCGGTCAGGCATTTCCCGACCTCATCGTTCTCACCTCCGGCGGCGAGACGGTCCTCGACGAGGTCGAGCCGGGGCGTGTTCTGGTGTTGGCGACACCCGGTGCCGAGCCACACGTTGCGGGTGGCTACGACGTCGTGGTGCTCCTCGACACGTGGCTCATGACGGGACGTGACGACGTGCGCGTCGAGGAGGAAGCGCACCGTCGATGGTTCAACGCGCTGGCGCTTGCGGGCCGCGGTGCCGCGGCGATTGCGGTTGGTGATGCGTCGATGCTGCAGGCGCTCGTACGCGCTGACCCCGCCGGATCTGCCGCTCGTGAGCTGGCCAGCCGCGCTGAGACCCACCTGCCGCCGACAGCACGTCTCGTGGCGGTGGACGCCGACGATGAGTTGCTCGAGCAGCTCGCCGCACGATTGTGGACTGAGCACACCGAGGTGCTCGGACCGGTACCCGTCGACCCACGCGATGAGTCGGCAGGCTCGCGGTTGATCCTGCGGTCACCACGACGCGAGGGCACACAGCTCGCCGCCGAGCTGAAGGCAGTTGCCGCTGACCGCAGCGCGGCGAAGCAGTCAGCCCTGCGGATACAGGTCGACCCGCAAGCATTCTGACGTCGACGCCTAGACTCGGCGGCGTGAGAGTCGTCTTCGCAGGTACGCCGGAAGCTGCCGTCCCGAGCCTGGAGGCCCTCGTCGCCAGCCGCCACGACGTCGTCGCGGTGATCACGCGGCCCGATGCGCGCGCCGGCCGCGGTCGCACGGTGACAGCCTCACCGGTCGCGGTCGCGGCTCAGGCCCATGGCATCGAGGTGCTCAAACCCGTGAAGCCCTCCGACGTGGACTTCATGGCGCGCCTGCGCGAGCTGGAGCCGGGGTGCATCCCGATCGTGGCGTATGGCGCGCTGATCCGCCGCGAAGCACTCGACATACCCGAGTTCGGGTGGGTCAACCTGCACTTCTCGGTGCTCCCAGCCTGGCGCGGAGCCGCACCGGTTCAACGCGCGATCATGGCTGGCGACGAGGTGACAGGTGCGACCGTGTTCAGCCTCGTGGAAGAACTCGATGCCGGTCCCACCCTTGGGACGATCACCGAGCTGATCCGAGACGACGACACGGCCGAGACGCTGTTGGCACGACTCGCCGACTGGGGAAGCAAGCTGCTTGTCGACGTCATCGATCACATCGAGGACGGCGACATCTCGGCCATCCCGCAACCCGAGGACAACGTTTCCTACGCGCACAAGCTGACCACCGATGATGGCCGCATTGACTGGAACCGCCCCGCTTTCGCGATCGACCGGCATGTCAGGGGATGCACGCCAGCACCAGGGGCGTGGACGACATTCGCCGATCAGCGCCTCAAGGTCGCCCCGTTGCGGATCGCCGACGATCGCACGTTGACCCCCGGCCGGCTTGGCGTGAGCAAGAGCGAGGTCAGGGTCGGGACCACGACGTCCGACGTGATCCTCGGCGATGTTCAGCCGGTCGGCAAGTTGCCCATGGCGGCGGCCGACTGGGCTCGCGGCACCACCGTGCCCGACGTCGCGACCCTCCAATGACCGATCCAGTCCGGATGGTCGCGTTCCATGCGCTACGGGCTGTGGCAGAACGCGACGCCTATGTGAACCTCATCCTTCCCGCGATGCTCAAGGAGCACTCGATCGAGGGCCGCGATGCCGCCTTCGCCACAGAGCTGGTGCACGGCACGGTCAGGCGACAGGGAACGTACGACGCGATCATCGACAGGGTGGCCAGCAAGGGTCTAGGCAGCATTGATCCGCCAGTGCTTGACGCACTTCGTCTCGGCACCCATCAGTTGCTCAGCATGCGCGTACCGCCCCATGCCGCAGTCTCCACGACTGTGGACGTCGTGCGCCGCGAGATCGGCCACAAGCCGGTGCACTTCGCCAATGCCCTGCTGCGCAAGATCGGGCAGAACGATCTCGACGGCTGGCTCGACACAGTCACCGAAGGCATCGACGGCGACGAGGAGCGCTCGATACGCACCTCACACCCTGTGTGGATAGTGGAGGCGTTGCGAGAGGCGCTCGGCGGCCACGCCACGCAGATCGACAAGCTTCTGGCGGCCGACAACGTCGCCCCGCAGGTCACGCTGGTAGCCCGTCCTGGACTGTGCGAGCCCAACGATCTGCCCGGCACGCCGGGCAAGCTCTCGCCCTACGCGCGCATCCTCGACAGTGGTGCGCCGGGCGACATCGCCCAGGTGCGCGACGGACGAGCTGGTGTCCAGGACGAGGGATCGCAGCTCGTCGCGATCACCCTCGTCGACGCTCCGCCTGGCGACGCCGGCGAATGCTGGCTGGACCTCTGCGCCGGTCCAGGGGGCAAGGCGGCGCTGCTCGGCGCTCTTGCTGGTCAGCGTGGAGCGTCGTTAGTTGCCAACGAGGTGGTGGCGCACCGCGCCGAGCTCGTACGCCAGGGGGTGCACCTGCTCGACAATGTGGATGTCACCATGTTCGACGGGCGCCATGGACCCTGGGACGCAGCATCGTTCGACCGAGTGCTGGTGGACGCTCCGTGCACGGGCTTGGGCGCGCTCCGACGCCGACCGGAGTCGCGGTGGCGGCGTCAGGCTGAAGATCTCGAAGCCTTGGTGCCATTGCAGACGGCACTCCTGGCGCGTGCGCTGGAGCTCGTTCGGCCGGGGGGAGTAGTCGTCTACGCGACCTGTTCGCCGCACCTCGCCGAGACAACTGGCGTGGTGGGCGCCGTCACATCTGGGTGCCGCGACGTCGAGGTGGAAGCCACCCGACAGCTGTGGCCCCACATCGACGGCACGGATGCCATGTTCATGGCGACTCTGAGAAGGACCAGCTGATCGACGTCGATAGGGTCTGAGCATGGGTATCCAGATCGCGCCGAGCATGCTGGCGGCGGACTTCGCCAACCTTGAGGCTGAGGCCGCACGCATCCCCAGCGCTGACTGGCTTCATATGGATGTCATGGACAACCACTTTGTTCCCAACCTGACGCTCGGTGCACCCGTCATCGAGGCTCTGTCCAAGGTCGCTGTCCAGCCCATCGATGCCCACCTGATGATCGAGGATCCCGACCGTTGGGCACCGGAGTTCGTCGAAGCCGGCGCCAAGAGCATCACGTTCCACGTCGAGGCTGCCCGCGATCCGATCACGTTGGCGCGCAACATTCGCGCCCTGGGTGCTCGCGCTTCGATGGCGGTCAAGCCCGACACTTCTCTCGAGCCGTACGAAGATCTGCTGCCTGAGGTCGACATGATCCTCGTGATGACGGTCGAGCCGGGATTCGGTGGCCAGTCGTTCATGGACTCGTGCCTGCCCAAGGTGACCCGTGCCCGCGAGCTGATCGCCAAGCACGGTGGTGCCATCTGGCTACAGGTCGATGGGGGAGTGTCCCTGGACACGATCGAGCGCTGTGCGCAGGCGGGTGCCGACATGTTCGTGGCAGGCTCAGCCGTCTTTGGTGCGGACGACCCCGACGCGATGATCGCGTCGTTGCGGTCGCATGCTGAACGTCACACTCACTGACTGCCTCGACGGGCTAGACTAGCCCGTGAGCAATCAGTAGTGAACGCTCACGTGCTCCGGGGTCGGTGTAATTCCGAACCGGCGGTTATAGTCCGCGACCCGCGGCCCCATTTCGGTGAGGCAACGGTTGAGCCGGTGAAATTCCGGCGCCGACGGTGAAAGTCCGGATGGAAGGCGCACGTTGTCTTGGCGCTGCGCGCCAAGACCGTTTGGTGGCACATTGTCACCGAGCAACCCCCCGGAATGCGTGAGCACTCACGACCCGGAGGAATCAGATGGCCAGCGAGATCGAGATCCGCGCGATGCGCCGCGCCCTCGACGCAGCCAGGGATGTCGCGCGTACGTTGCCCAACCCGCGCGTGGGCTGTGTGTTGCTGAGCGCGAATGGCAAAGAGCTGGCCGTTGGAGCTCATCGTGGGGTCGGCACGGCCCACGCTGAGGTTGATGCCCTCAACCAGGTCGGCGACGCAGCTCGCGGTGCAACGGCCGTCGTCACACTTGAGCCGTGCAACCACACGGGTCACACCGGACCGTGCTCGGAGGCACTCGTTGATGCAGGCGTCGCTCGCGTCGTGTTTGCGCAGACTGACCCGGACCGCACCGCATTCGGGGGTGCCAAGACTCTGAAGGCGGCTGGCATCGACGTGGAAGCGGGCCTGCTCGCCAGAGAAGCAGCCGACCTGAACGCCGAGTGGACCTTCGCCGTGACGGCTGGCCGCCCGTTCGTCACGTGGAAGTACGCAGCGACGCTCGACGGACTCAGCGCTGCACCGGATGGCACCAGCAAGTGGATCACCAGCGAACAGGCACGCCGTGACGTGCAGGTGTTTAGGGCCGAGGCCGATGCCATCGTCGCCGGAACAGGTACCGTGCTCGCCGACGACCCGCGTCTGACGGTGCGTGACGAGCACGACCTCCCGCTGCCGTTTGACCGCCAGCCGCTGCGAGTCGTGGTTGGTGAGACCACCATCCCCAGCTACTACCGCGTGCACGATCGCGTCGCACCGACGTTGCTGGTCCAGTCGCGTGACCCCGAGGACGTGCTCAAGAAGCTGGTCGACAACAACATCAGGCACGTCTGGCTGGAGGGCGGCCCGCGGCTCGCGGGAGCGTTCTGGAGTGCAGGCTTGATCGACCGCATCATCGGCTACATCGCACCCGCGATGCTCGGCTCTGGCCGGGCCGCACTAGAGGGAGAGGCAACCACGCTTGCCGATCTCCGACCGATCGGGATCGATGACCTGACCATGATCGGCCCCGACATCCGCATGATCGGCACGCCGGGACGCATACAGCGAGAGGACTTCGACTGATGTTCACCGGACTCGTGGAGGAAAAGGGCGCCGTGACGGCCATCGAGGAGCTGGGTGACTCCGTACGGATCACGATTCGTGGACCGCTCGTCACCTCCGACGCGCAACACGGCGACTCGATCGCGATCAACGGATGTTGCCTGACCGTGATGGCACAGGGCGACGACATGTTCAGCGCAGACGTGATGAGGGAGACGCTCGACAAGACATCGCTCGGCGATCTGACTGTCGGCGACGAGGTCAACCTCGAACGCGCCACGCAGTCGGGAGCCCGTCTCGGCGGCCACATCGTTCAGGGGCACGTGGACGGCACCGGAACAATCCTCGACCGCACGCCCAGCGAGCACTGGGAAGTAGTACGCATTGCGCTCCCGCCGGAACTTGCCAAGTACCTCGTCGACAAGGGTTCCGTCACGGTCGACGGCACCTCATTGACGGTTGTCGAGGTTGTCGACGCACACCAGCCGTGGTTCTCGGTGTCGCTGATACCGACGACGCTCACCGACACGACCCTCGGCACCAAGTCAGCCGGTGACCGGGTCAATCTCGAGGTCGACATCATCGCCAAATACGTCGAGCGCCTGCTGGGCGCCCGGAAGAGAGAAGGAACGCCATGACTGTGCGACTGGACAGCATCGAACGCGCGATCCAGGACATCCGTGAAGGCACGGCGATCATCGTCGTCGATGACGAAGACCGTGAGAACGAGGGCGATATCATCTTCGCCGCGAGCAAGGCCACGCCCGAGCTCATGGCCTTCCTGGTCCGCTATTCGAGCGGACTGATCTGCGCTCCCACCACGGGGGCAATGCTTGATCGGCTCTCCATCCCGCTGATGACCCCCCACAACCGCGAGATGATGCGCACCGCCTACACGATCTCGATCGATGCCCGCGACGGCATCACCACCGGAATCTCGGCGGCCGACCGTGCCCGTACGTGTCGCGTGCTCGCTGACTCGGCGACCGAGCCGTTCGAGCTCAACCAACCCGGTCACATCCTGCCCCTGCGCGCCAAGGACGGCGGAGTCCTCGAGCGGGCGGGCCACACCGAGGCCGCTGTCGACTTCACCCGCCTTGCCGGGCTGACCCCGGCCGGTGTGATCGGCGAGGTGCTCAATGACGACGGCACGCTGATGCGGGCACCCCAGCTGCGGGAGTTCGCCGACGAGCACGGCCTGGCGTTGGTCTCGATCGAGGATCTGCAGGTGTTCCGTCGGCTGCATGAGACGCAGGTCAAACGACTCGCGACGACTCGGCTGCCCACCGAGTTCGGTGAGTTCACGGCGCACGGGTTCCGTGACGGCATCGATGGGGCTGAGCACATCGCGCTGGTGTTCGGCGACCCAGGCACGCAGGACGTCTTGACTCGGATCCATTCCGAGTGCCTCACCGGCGACGTGTTCGGGTCGCGCAGGTGCGACTGCGGGCCACAGCTGGAGTTGTCGATGACGGAGGTCACCGCTGCCGGCGCTGGCATCGTCGTCTATCTGCGGGGCCACGAGGGTCGTGGCATTGGCCTGCTCCACAAGCTGCAGGCGTACGCGCTGCAGGACACCGGTCGCGACACGGTTGACGCCAACCTTGACCTCGGATTCGGCGAGGACGAGCGGGACTACGCCGCAGGAGCCCAGATCCTGCGCGATCTCGGCGTCACGTCGGTACGGCTGCTGACAAACAACCCCGACAAGACCACGGCTCTCGAGGCGTATGGCATCAAAGTCACCGAGCGCCTTCCGCTGGTGGTCGCCCCGACCGTGGACAGCTTGCGCTACCTGCAGACCAAGGCAGAACGCATGGGTCACGACCTTCCAGGACTGGAGCAGAGCTGATGGCAGGACATGGAGCACCCCCCCTGTTCGTCGACGGCGAGGGAGCCAGGGTGGCGATCATCGCCTCGCGTTGGCACACCGAGGTGATGGACGGCTTGATCACCGGGGCGCAGGCTGCACTCAAGGACGCGAAGGTCACAGATGTGACGCTGGTGCGCGCTCCCGGATCGTTCGAGCTGCCGATCCTGTGTCAGGCGTATGCCCGTGACGGCTATGACGCGGTCATCGCGCTCGGGGTGATCATCAGAGGAGGCACGCCGCACTTCGAGTACGTCTCGGCGGCGGCGACCGACGGTCTCAATCGCGTTGCCCTCGACACCGGGGTGCCGATCGGCTTCGGCTTGCTCACCTGCGACGACGAGGCGCAGGCGCTCGACCGGGCGGGGTTGCCTGACAGCCGTGAGGACAAGGGGCGCGAAGCCACCGAAGCCGCACTGTCCACCTGGAACGTCCTGCGCGCCCTTCAAGCGCCTCACGGATAGACTTCGGGACGATGAAGACCTTCGATGACCTCTTCGCCGAGCTGACCAACAAGGCGGCCAGCCGCCCAGAGGGCTCCCGCACCGTGGCCGAGCTCGATGCCGGCGTGCACGAGATCGGCAAGAAGCTCGTCGAAGAAGCAGCGGAGTCCTGGATGGCCGCCGAGCATGAAGGCGCCGAGCGGGCAGCCGAGGAGCTCAGCCAGCTGCTCTACCACGCCCAAGTCATGATGATCGCCGCCGGAATCACCCTCGACGACGTCTACGCGCATCTGTGACGGTTGGCCGTCAATCGGCCATCCGTGCCTTCGACTACCGCCGTCACAGAACCCCTGAGAAGAGACAGTTCCCCTGAAAGGGAAGATGATGCTCAAGATCGCCGTACCCAACAAGGGCGCCCTCGCAGACTCTGCCGGCCAGATGCTGGCTGAGGCGGGGTATCGACAGCGCCGCAATGCGAAGGACCTTGTCACCCTCGACCCCGACAACGATGTCGAGTTCTTCTACCTGCGCCCTCGCGACATCGCGATCTACGTGGGGGAGGGCACCCTTGACGTCGGCATCACCGGTCGAGACCTGTTGCTCGACTCCGGTGCACACGCCAACGAGGAGATTGCACTCGGCTTCGGCGCCTCGACGTTCCGCTTCGCCGCCCCGATCGGCTCGATGAAGACGGTGGCCGACCTCGCGGGCGCACGCATTGCCACTTCCTACCCGGGCATCGTCGGTCCCTACCTACACGCGCAGGGCATCGAGGCAGAAGTCGTACGCCTCGACGGTGCCGTGGAGTCCTCGGTGCGACTTGGCGTCGCAGATGCGATCGCCGATGTCGTTGAGACCGGGAGCACCTTGCGCCAGGCCGATCTGGAGGTGTTCGGCGAGCCGATCCTGTCGTCTGAGGCGGTGCTCATCACTCGTCAGGACACGCCGAACCCCACCGGTTTCGAGGTGTTCACGCGTCGCCTCAACGGTGTGATTGTCGCGCGTACGTACGTGATGATGGACTACGACATCCGAGTCGAGCAGGTCGAGCAGGCTGTCGGCCTGACTCCCGGCATCGAATCGCCGACCGTGTCACCGCTGCACCGTGAAGGCTGGGTCGCCGTGCGCTCGATGGTGGCCCGCGATGCCGCTCAACGAGTCATGGACGGGCTGTATGAACTCGGCGCCCGCGGAATCCTCGTCACGGATATCCTGGCGTGTCGGATCTGAGGACGTTTCGGCCCGGCAGCTCGCGCATCGTCGCGTACGGTGTCGCGGTCATCATGATCGTCCTGACCACCGTGATCGGTGTTGCCCTGCCGTCATACGTGACGTTCTCCCCGCTGGAGCTGGCGACACTGGCGGCGATGCTCGTGGCCGTGCTCGCACTGTTGCACGGCGTGGGCCGAAGCTACGTACGCGCCGGCGATGACTCGATCGAGGTGCTGAACGGCTATCGCCGGCACAGCGTGCCGTGGTCGGAGATCGCTGGGTTCTCTATGAAGGACGGCGCTCCCTGGCCGACCATGGTCCATGGCGATGATGAGCGGCTCATCCTGTTTGCCATCCAGAGCTCAGACGGTCGCTACGCAGACGAGGCGATGGCCTACCTCCGGGATCGGCTCACGTGAGTCATGAACGCGACCTCGCGGCACCGGCGTTCCCCGGCGACGACGGAACCGCCGATGTGAACCTCGCGGAGGCACTGGGCGACGCTGTCGCGATCCTCGGTGCGCTGGGGGAATCGCGGCTGTTCGTGCCGATCATCCCGCTATTGGGTGAGGCGCCCGCTGCAGGCGACAAGAACGCTGACATGGCGGCGGTGCTGATGACTGGCGCCGACGGTCGTACGGCGTTGCTGGCGTTCAGCAGCGTCGCCACGATGGCGGCCTGGGACCAACAGGCGCGTCCGGTCCCCATCCTGGGTCGCGATGCCGCGCGCGCAACCCTGGCCGAGGAGGCGAGTGCACTACTGCTCGATCTCGGCAGTTCGTCGTTCTCGGTCATAGAGACGGCCGACGTGGAGCATCTGGCCGCCGGCCACGTGGTGGTCCTTACGCCCGCCGGCGCAGCCTGGCTCGCTGATTGACCACGGGCGCTTCCGCTGTCACGCTCATCGACCATGAGGCGGTTCGTGTTGGCGACGGTGCACTCTGTGCTGATTGGCATCGGGCTCGGTTCGCTGGCTCGCGTGACGATGCGGGCGATAACGATCGTCGAGGGCGATGAGCCAGAGTTCACGGTCGGGGCGACGGTGGGCATCGTGAGCTTCTTCGTTCTCGCTGCGCTCGGAGGAGGGTGGGGTGGATTGCTGAGCGGTCATCCGCGAATCGGTGTGGGAATTGCCGTCGTGGCAACGTTGCCGATCACGGTGCTCGGAGCTGGAATCGGCGGTGGAGACGTCAGTCGATCGTTCGGCGACCAACCGGCCGATGCCCTCGTCCTCATCGTCCTCGG
>CAZWZC010000062.1:0-15321 GCA_964638755.1 uncultured Aeromicrobium sp.
CCAACCGCGCAAATGAAGAACACCCGAACCTACTTCCGCAGGTTCGGGTGTCTCCCATCTCTTGCGAGATCACAGTTTGTGCGCGAGGGGGGATTTGAACCCCCACGCCCTTGCGGACACTGGCACCTGAAGCCAGCGCGTCTACCATTCCGCCACTCGCGCATTCGGTCCCGGAGAACAACGCCTGGGACCGAGGAATGAGTCTAACAGCCTGAAATCAGGTGCGATTCGTCACGCTTGCCCCTCACTGACCTGTGGCCGTTACGACGTCGCCCGATACGATCGCAGGGAACACCGGTGATCACAACGAAAGGTGGAAGCTGATGGCGGGGGTGCTGCAGCGATTTGAGCAAAGGCTCGAAGGCGCCGTGACAGGCGCCTTCGCACGCGCCTTCCGCAGCGCAGTCCAGCCCGTCGAGATCGCCGCGGCCCTGCAACGCGAAGTCGACAACTCCGCCCACATCCTGTCCCGCGATCGCATGCTCGTACCCAACGACTTCACCGTCGAGCTGTCACCGACCGACTTCGAAAGACTGGCGCCGTTCAGCAGCACCCTTGCCGACGAGCTGTCCACCCTCGTCGAGGAACATGTCGTCGACCAGCGCTACACGATGACGGGCCCGCTGCACATCGAGTTCAAACAGACCGGCGAGCTGAGCACCGGCCGCTTCCGCGTACGCAGCCGCACCAACTCCGCCGTCACCCCCGTCGACGGCCAGCGCATGACCGAGACCGCGATCCGGTCGTCGGGCGTCGTGATCGAGGTCAACGGCATGAAGCACCCGATCAGCCCTCCCGGTGTGGTGATCGGACGAGGCAACGAGGCCGACCTCAAGATCGACGACCCGGGCATCTCGCGACGACATGCGCAGATCGGCGTCAGCCGCAACGGCGGCGACATCGACGTGACGGTGACCGATCTCGACTCGACCAACGGCGTGATCCTCAACGGACACAAGGTCGGCAGCGGCGTCGTCACTGACGGCGCCGAGATCCGCCTCGGCAACACCGTCATCATCGTCCGCCTGTCGGAGACGCACTGATGTCAGAGCTCACCCTCACGTTGATCAAGCTCGCGTTCCTGGCGGTGCTGTGGCTGTTCGTCCTGTCCGCCGTGTCCGTCATCCGCTCCGACATCTTCGGCACGAAGGCTCCGGTGCAGGCACGACCCGCAAAGACCAAGGCCAAGGCTCGGCCGGCCCCCAAGTCGCGCAAGCCGTCGCGCGGCGTGCCGACCAAGCTCCAGGTCGTCTCCGGGCCCAACGCCGGACAGAGCGTCCCACTGGGCGACAATCCGATCCTGCTGGGCCGCGGAACGGATGCGGCCATCCGTCTCGACGATGACTACGTGTCGACGCGTCACGCCCGCTTTGCGACCAACGGTGAGCAGTGGTTCGTCGAGGACCTTGGCTCGACGAACGGCACGTACCTCGGCAGCCAGCGCATCACCTCGCCCATCCCGATCGGCATCGGCATTGCCGTCCGACTCGGCAAGACCATCGTCGAGCTCCAGAAATAGTCCATGACGTCACTCACCTATCGCTATGTCGCGTTGACCGACACTGGTCTTCGTCGGCCCGCCAACCAGGACTCCGGATACGCGAGCAACCGCCTCCTGGTCATTGCGGACGGAATGGGCGGCGCCGCCGCCGGCGACCTCGCCTCCGCTGAGGCGATGCACATCATCCGACAGCTCGACCGTGATCTCGAGGGCGACGCGATGGCTGCCCTTGAGCAATCAGTCACCAGCGCCAATGCGCGACTGGGTGAGCTGATCGCCGCCGACCCAGCAGTCGAGGGGATGGGAACGACCCTCGAGGCGATGCTGTGGGACGGATCCAAGATCGCCTTCGCCCACCTAGGTGATTCGCGCGCCTATCGGCTGCGTGACGGAGCGCTCGAGCAGATCAGCACTGACCACACATTCGTACAAAGCCTGGTGGACGAGGGCAAGATAAGTCGCGAGGAAGCCCGCGTCCACCCGCACCGTTCGCTCCTGCTGCGCGCACTCCTCGGCCGAGACGACAACGAGGCCGACTACAACTGGCTGCAACCCATGGCTGGAGACCGCTACCTGCTGTGCAGCGACGGCCTTTCCGACATGATCGGTGACAACGTCATCGAGATGGCTCTCAGCGCCGAGACCATTGACTACGCCGCGACCGAGCTGATCCGTCTCGCGCTCGAAGCCGGCGGATATGACAACGTCACCGTGGTCATCGCGGAGTTCGTAGAGCAGGACACCCCCGCCGAGGAGGACCTCGCGTCGTCCGAAGGCCAGCCCCAGCTCGTGGGTGCCGCCGCCAACCAGGCACGCCCCCGTACGAGCCACGCCGCCGAGCCCAAG
This sequence comes from uncultured Aeromicrobium sp., assembly GCA_964638755.1. Taxonomy (GTDB): domain Bacteria; phylum Actinomycetota; class Actinomycetes; order Propionibacteriales; family Nocardioidaceae; genus Aeromicrobium. The sequence goes on from CAZWZC010000062.1 coordinate 2,348, forward strand.
ACGACCGAGGCCAAGTCGTTTGATCCAGAGGAGCTGCGCTACGCACCGCGACCACCGAGCCGCCGGCGATGGATTCGGTGGACCGCGCTCGGACTCGCACTGGCGGTGATCCTCGGAATTGTCGGAGCCGTTGCCTACAACTGGTCGCAGAGTCAGTACTTCGTGGCATCCCACGACGGCAAGGTGACGATCTTCAAGGGCGTGCAGGCCAACATCCCGGGCATCACCTTGCAACATGTGGACGAGATCACCGACATCAAGGTGTCGACACTGCCAGACTTCCGCCGAAAGCAAGTCCGTGCCGGCATCGAGGCGTCCAGCCGTGCTGAGGCCGAGCAGATCGTGGAGAACCTCGATCAGGTCGCGGTCACACCTACCCCACCGCCCACGCCAACGCCTTCACCTTCAGAGACAGCAACAACGACCGCGACACTATGGCGGCGGGCATGACGACGCCCGCCTGGATCCCTCGAAAACGCCGTGGTGCCGAGTTCTTCCTCACCGTGCTCGCGGTGTTCATCGGCATCACTGCCTACGCGGCCGTCGGGCTCGGTGTCGAAGGCAGGATCCCAGCTGACACCTACAAGCTCGGCTTCGCACTAATCGTCCTCGCCGTGGCCACGCACCTCATCATTCGGCGAGTCGCTCCGTACGCCGATCCGGTCCTGCTGCCCCTCGTCATCGCACTCAACGGACTCGGCCTGGCGATGATCTACCGCCTCGACCTTGGCCGCCAGCAGATCGACTCCGGTCGCCAGGCGTTCGCCAACGGACAGCTCGTGTGGACCGCCATCGGGATCATGGCCTTCGCCGGGATCCTGATCTTGGTTCGCGACCATCGCCGACTTCAGACGCTGACCTACACGTTCGGGGCGGTGGCGATCGGCCTTCTGATCTTGCCCCTCGTGCCGCACATCGGCCGCACCATCAATGGTGCCCGCATCTGGATCAACCTCGGCCCGTTCAGCTTCCAGCCCGGTGAGGCTGCGAAGGTGTGCCTCGCGATCTTCTTCGCCGGCTATCTCGTGGTCAAGCGTGATGCGCTCGCCCTCGCCGGTCGGCGCGTCGCCGGCATCGACCTGCCTCGCGGCCGCGACCTCGGCCCGATACTCGCCGGCTGGCTGCTCAGCGTCGGCATCCTGATATTCCAACGTGACCTGGGATCGTCATTGCTGTTCTTCGGTCTGTTCGTCGTGATGCTCTATGTGGCCACCGAACGTGCTGGCTGGCTACTCGTCGGCGCGGTGCTGTTCGTCGTCGGCGCGTACTTCGGCTACCTCGCATTCGGCCACGTCCGCGTACGTTTCGACGCCTGGCTTGACCCGTTCGGCGATCCCGACCGCAACGGACAGATCATCAACGGCTTGTTCGGGTTGGCGCACGGTGGGGTCCTTGGGCAGGGGTGGGGTCTGGGCAGTCCGCAGCTGACCCCCTTCTCGTTCTCTGACTTCATTGCCGCATCCATGGGCGAAGAGCTCGGACTTGCCGGACTCATGGCGATCCTGATGATCTACGGGCTGATCGCCGAGCGCGGTCTCCGCATCGCGTTGACCTGTCGCGACGCATTCGGCAAGCTCCTCGCCGCCGGGCTCGCCTTCTCCTTCGCGCTCCAGGTGTTCGTCGTCATCGGCGGCGTCACGCGCCTCATACCCCTCACCGGTCTGACCACGCCATTCATGGCTCAGGGAGGATCGTCGATCGTCATGAACTGGGTCATCATCGGTCTGCTGCTGCGCATCAGTGACCAGACCCGCAGGCCCGCCCCGGAGATCTCCACGTTCGACCGCGACGAGGAGACGCAGGTGGTGAAGCGATGAACCGCCCGATCCGCAACATCGCGATCGCCAGCCTCGTGCTGTTCATGGCACTGCTGCTCAACATCAACTACGTGCAGTTCGTGCAGGCAGACAGTCTCAACGCCAAGAACGGCAACAAGCGCGTCATCAACGAGCAGTTCTCGCGCGACCGCGGACCGATTCTTGTCGCCGGCAAGCCGGTTGCGGAGAGCGTCAAGTCCAAGGACGAGTACAAGTTCCAGCGGCGCTATCCCGAATCGCAGCTGTATGCGCCGGTGACCGGGTACTTCTCCTACATCTTTGGACGTGGTTCGTTGGAGAACTCCGAGAACGGTGTGCTCTCCGGCAGCGACAACCGGCTGTTCGTCAACCGTGTGGTCGACCTGGTCTCCAACAAACAGCCCAAGGGGGGCAGCGTCGAGCTCACGATTGACCCGCTCGCACAAAAGACCGCCGCGAGTGGTCTTGAGGCACTCGGAAAGAACACCAAGGGTGCCGTCGCGGCGATCGACCCGAAGACCGGAGAAATTCTGGCGATGGTGACGCAGCCGTCGTACGACCCCAACCGGTTGGCCAGCCACAACTTCGCCGAGGTGCAGAAGGCGTGGAACTCGCTGACCGCCGACAAGAACAAGCCGATGTCCAACCGGGCCGCACAGGAGACACTGCCGCCGGGATCGACATTCAAGCTGGTGACCGCTGCCGCGGCTCTGGAGAATCTCGGTCTTGACCCGAGCGACAAGGTCAAGGGCGGCCGCAGCCTGTCATTCCCCGGCACCTCGTTCAAGCTCCCCAACGAAGGGGGCGGCAACTGCGGCGGAGACCCGATCACGTTTGAACGCGCCCTCAACGTGTCATGCAACGTCAGCTTCGGAGATCTCGCCGGAAAGATCGGTCAGGAGAAGCTCGCCGAGCAGGCGGCAAAGTTTGGTTTCGGATCGGCACCGTTGACCCAGCTTCCGTCGAGCGCGAGCCGGTTCGCACCCGAGACCAAGGCGCTCGAGCGCACCGAGCTTGCCTTGTCCGGCATCGGGCAGTTCGAGGTTGCTGCCACACCGTTGCAGATGGCCATGGTCACAGCGGCTGTCGCCAACGACGGCAACGTGATGAAGCCGTACGTCGTCAAGACCGTGCGATCGCCCAACCTGAGCGTGCTCGACCAGGGCAAACCAGAGCGCATCAGCCAAGCCATGAGCGCGTCCAACGCTGCCAAGCTGCGCCAGATGCTGGTCAGCACCGTCGATCGCGGTACTGCCACCTCCGCCCGCATTGCCGGTGTCGAGGTCGGCGGCAAGACCGGTACGGCGCAGTCGACACCAGATCGTCCCCCGTACGCCTGGTTCGTCGCCTTCGCGCCGGCCAACGACCCGAAGGTCGCGGTGGCGGTGCTGGTCGAATCCAGCGACACTGGTCGCGACGAGATCTCCGGTGGCCGGCTTGCCGGACCGATCGCCCGAGCCGTCATAGAGGCGGTGCTCGGAAAATGAGCTGGACAGTCCACTACGCGCGAGTGCACGCGCGAGTTCCACACCCCGCCCTGGCGACAGCATGCCGATGGGCCCGTACCGATACACCCTCACCTTCTGGGAGACTGACACCATGACCGAACCCGTCGACGAGCCAATCCGTCTCGGCGAGCGCTATGAGCTCGGTGGACTACTTGGACGCGGTGGCATGGCCGACGTGCGAGTAGGTCGTGATCTGCGCCTGGGCCGTACGGTGGCCGTCAAGCAGCTCCGGTCCGACCTCGCGGCCGATGACACCTTCCAGGCGCGATTCCGCAAGGAAGCCCAGTCGACTGCGGCTCTAAACCACCCCTCGATCGGCGCCGTGTACGACACCGGCGAATCGATCGACAAGCACGGCAACCACGTGCCATACATCGTGATGGAGTACATCGAGGGCCAGACGCTGCGCGACATCATGCGCGGCGCCCAAGACGGTCGAAAGATCCTCCCCGAGCGTGCTCTGTCGATCACCGCCGACGTTCTGAGCGCGATCGACTACAGCCACCGAAACGGCATCATCCACCGCGACATCAAGCCGGCCAATGTGATGCTGACGCCGTCAGGCCAGGTCAAGGTGATGGACTTCGGCATCGCCCGGGCGATCGCCGACACATCTTCGGCCATGACCCAGACCGCCGCCGTCATCGGCACCGCGCAATACCTCTCGCCCGAGCAGGCTCGCGGCGAGACGGTGGACGCGCGCAGCGACATCTACTCCACCGGATGCCTGCTGTACGAGCTCCTCACCGGGCGCCCCCCGTTCGTCGGAGAAAGCCCAGTGTCGGTGGCCTACCAGCACGTTCGCGAGGAGGCACGCCCCCCGTCACAGCTCAACCCCGACGTCAGCGCGACGATCGACAACATCGTTGCCAAGTCGCTCGCCAAGCGGGTCGAGGACCGTTATCAGAGCGCTGCCGACATGCGCAAGGACATCGACCGGGCGATCGCGGGCCTGCAGGTTGAGGCACCGACCGCTGCCACGGTTGCGGCCTCGAGTGCCACTCAACTGTCGCCCGCCGCTCCACCGCTCGCGCCTACCAGCGGTGGAGGCGGCGCTCGCCGCGCGCTTCCGCCGGAGGACGAGGACGAGGAGAACAGCGCCAAGTGGTGGGGGCTCGGCATCGTCGGCATCCTGCTGCTGGCCGCTCTCGCGTTCGGCATCTACAAGTGGACCGAACCACCGCCGGCGGTCCCGCAGGTCGGGGTGACTGATGTGACGGGCATGCCCGTCGAGACAGCAACCCGGGCGTTGGAGGCTGACGGATTCACGGTCGACACCAACACCGAGCAACGTCCCGACAACAAGCTCAAGGCAGGACTCGTCATAGAGACAGACCCACCGGCCGGCAAGGAGATCGACGAGAAGTCGACGATCAAGCTGATCGTGAGCTCTGGCCCGGAGAAGGTCACGATCCCGTCGTTCGACGGATTCTCCTACGACGAGGCCAAGAAGGACCTCGAGGGCAAGGGCCTCAAGGTCAAGAAGAGCGAACGAGACAGCGCCCTGCCCAAGGGCAGCGTGATCAACAGCGATCCCCAGGCCGGTCAGACCGCCGACTTCGGCAGCACCGTGACGTTGCTGGTGTCAAAGGGACAGTCCACGGTGCCCAACGTCGTTGGCCTGACCAAGGAGGAGGCCACATCAAAGCTCGTGGACGCCGGCCTCAAGGTCTCAGTCGTCGAGGATCCTGCGTCGACATCGCCGGCGAACCAGGTCGCGGCACAGGACAAGCCGGAGGGCCAAGTGGTGTCACCTGGCACGACGGTGACGATCACGGTGTCGACCAACGAGGCGGTCCCGCCGCCTGGACCCTGAGGTCAGAGTTGGCTTGAGGAGCGAGCGAAGCGCAGGCTGACGGGTCCGTCGTAGGCCTTGATCGCCATGTCGTCGAGACTCTCGGTCTTGAGGCCGAGCTGGAATCGTCTGACGTACACGCGATAGCTGCTGGTCTCGGGCGACCTCGACAGCTCGTCAATCATCGACCTGGTGTCGCCGATCGCTGCGATGACATAGGGCGGCGAGTAGGGCACGCCGTCGAGGACGACCGTGTTGCCGACGCACTTGATGCCGGTTGTCGAGATCAGCCGTTGACCCTGCAAAGAGATCGCCTCGGCGCCGCCGGACCAGAGCGCATTCACGAACGCCTGGATGTCCTGCTGGTGGACCACAAGGAGGTTCGGGTCAACGCCTTCGGGATCGACGCTGCGGGGCGCATCTGTCAGGGTGACGCGTACGCCGGGCCCCCGGAGCGCGGTCAGACCGGTTTCGGGCTCGAGCTTGCTGACCTTCTTGCGATAGTCGTCGAGAGCTGCACCCGAGACGCTCGCCGAGAGCGCGTCGATGTCAGATCGCAACTTGCGAGCCTCGGCCCGACGGTCGGCGATGCGGTCTGAGCGCTCCTGGAGCAACGATCCGACATCGCCGCCGGACGGACGCAGATCGGTGCCGTCAGCGTTGACGGACGCCGCGACGAACAAAAATCCGGTGAGTACGCAGATCGACAGCACTGCGGACGTCCAGCGCTGGCGCTCATGCTTGCCCGCCTTGGCCATACCTGAACTCCCTCGCTGCGCAGTCGCCAACTACGCTATCTGAGAGCACCCACCGATGCGGACCCCGAGCCGCAGCAACCTTCCGGAGTACGTCGTGGCGAAAGACAAAGCACCCAAGGCACCCAAGACCAAAGTGATCGGCAACCGCTGGGCCGGGCCGGCGATGGTCATCTCGGGCGTCATCGGGCTCCTTTGGATCGTGGTGTTCTACACGATCAGCGACGGCAACACCGACATCCCGCTCTACTCCGACCTCGGTCAATGGAATCTGGTCATCGGCATGGGCTTCATCGTGGCAGCGTTCGGCTTCGCCATGAAGTGGGAGTGAATTACACGGTTGTAGTTATCCACACGTGTGTGCACAGGAGTGGATAAATCACATGAGTGTCAGTTGAGCTGGCCCGTACGGATCACCACGGCGACGACCATCGCCACCCACAACACGGCGAACACCGCGACTTGTACGGCCCGCCGTCGGTCTCGCGGGGCGTAGGCGAATGCCGCACCGAGCAGACAGCCGGCAACAAAGCCGCCCAGGTGGCCCTGCCAGCTGATGTTGCCCTGAAGGCTGATGACTGCGTTGATCGCCAAGAGCACGAGCAACGTCCTGACATCCTGCTTGGCCTTGAGCAGAAGTACCAGGACGAGTCCGAACAAGCCAAACACGGCGCCTGAAGCACCGATCGTCGCAACCTCCGGCTTCTCCAACCAGTAGACGAACACCGATGAGGCGATCGCCGCGGTGACGTATGCGGCGATGAAGCGAACTGTGCCGAGTGCCTTCTCGGCGAAGGGCCCGAACAGGTAGAGCGCGTACATGTTGAACGCAATGTGCAACAGGCTCGCGTGCAGGAACGCCGCCGTCAGAAGCCGCCAATAGTCACCGTCGGCGACAGCGTACGACTGCATGGCTCCCCGCTGGAAGACCGATCCTGCCTTGTCCTCGGTTGCCAGCTGGGCGATGTACGCCACCACGTTGAGCCCGATCAGGATCTTGCTGACCAGACCGTCGTACGCCGAGATGGCGCCGCCTGCCATCGTGCGGGGTGTACGCACGGACTTGGCTCCCTCGCTCACGCAGGACGGGCAGTGGAAGCCGACCGACGCGTCGCGCATGCAGTCAGGACAAATCATCCGCTCGCACCGCTGACACGCGATGTAGGCCTCGCGGTCAGGGTGCCGATAGCAGTGATAGTCCTGCGCTGCGGGGTTCATCCCTCGACGCGCGCGATCTCAACCTTCTCAAGCGTCACCGGCGAGACCGGCCGGTCAAAACGATCCCGCTCGACTACTGCGATCGCGTCGACCACCGCCCGGCTGGCAGCGTCGGTGACCTCACCGAAGATCGTGTGCTTGCGGTTGAGCCAGGCCGTTGGAATAACGGTGATGAAGAACTGTGAGCCGTTGGTGCCGGGCCCGGAATTGGCCATCGCCAACAGATAGGGTCGGTCAAATTGCAGGTCGGGGTGGAACTCGTCCTCGAACTGGTAGCCGGGGCCGCCCATGCCGCTGCCGAGCGGGTCGCCGCCCTGCAGCATGAAGTCGGGGATGATGCGGTGGAAAACGAGGTTGTCATACAACGGCTTGGTCGCGACCTGCCCGGTCTCCGGGTCGATCCATTCCTTGGTGCCCTCGGCGAGACCGACGAAGTTCTCAACGGTCTTGGGGGCGTGGTTGGGGAAGAGCTCCACGACGATGTCGCCGTGGTTGGTCTTGAAGGTTGCCATCAGCTTCGATGCCACAGGGGGTATTCCTCTCGGTGTGATCGACCCCATCGTTTCATGTTCGGCCAAGCGCGACGGATACGGTGAGGGAATGTCGTCGACGAACTCCGGGCACCCGTTACGCAAGCTCCTCCTGATCACCGTCGTGGTGGGGATCGCGATCGCGCTCCGCAACTCGGTCGCCGACAAGGGTGGCTCCTACGATCCGGCTGAACACTGATGCCAGTCACCGTCGAACGGGTCGGCGACGATGTTGCTGTCGTCACGTTCAGCGCCCCTCCGGTCAACCTCTACTCGATCGAGCTGCACGCCGATTTTGATCGCGCTCTCGACGAGGTCGAAGCGTCTCTTCCCCGAGCGCTGCTCATTCGGGCCGAGGGCAAGATCGTGTCGGGCGGTGTCGATGTGTCGCAGTTCCACGACCAGAAGACGCTCGAGGACACCAAGGTGCTCTACGACCGGATGATCGAGCTGCCAGATCGCATCGCGACGCTGCCGATACCGACGTTCTTCGCCGCACACGCGCTCACCCTGACCTGGGCGTTCGAGGTCGCACTCGCCTGCGACATCATCGTCGCCTCCGAGAAGGCGAGGTTCGGCTTGGTCGAGCGGGTCATCGGACTCACCCCCACGATGGGCGGCACCCAACGGCTCGCCTCACGCGCGGGCGTTGGCCGTGCCAAGGAGTTCGTCTTCACCGGAGCCCTCTACGAGGCCGCGACCCTTGAGCGGTGGAACGTCGTCAATCGTGTGCTGCCGGTGGAAGGGTTCGATGATGGTGTGCTGGAGCTGGTTGCCTCTATCGCCGTCGGGCCGACCAGGGCGTTCGGTGCGGCCAAGGAGATCCTGCGTCATTTCGAGGCCGGCGGCGTGGCCGAAGCCAACGCGCATACGACTGCGATCGCAGCGGAGCTGTTCAACACCGAAGACCTGCAAGCTGGTATGGAGTCATTCCTCAACGACGGCCCCGGCAAGGCCACCTTCACGGGTCGATGACGCCTCAAGAGGTCAGAGCGTGCGCGGTGCGGATCGACTTCGTGGCACGGTGCTCGGCCCAGAAGCTGACGAACGGGATCGTCGCGAACAACATCGTCGTGATGGTGAACGCTGGTTTCCAGTGATGCCTACGCGACAGCACCGCGATCAAGACCAGCAGCAGCATGAACAAGTAGCCGTGAATCATGTCGACGATGGCGATCCCACCGGAATTGCGGTTCCACCACGACGAGTCGTCCGTGCTGAGCTGGGCCAACCACGCACCAATGACGAAGATCAGGTTGATGCCGACGACATATGCGGCGACTCGGTAGGCCATTGCAGTTTTCACGGCGTCAGGCTACCTTCGGCCGCGCAGCCGCGACGCTCTCGGTCGCCATCCGCCACCACATGAACACCGCGAACACGCCGAACACCCACCATTGCAACGCATAGGCAAGGTTGCGCAGACCAGCGGTCCAAGGCACGCCCACCGACGGAGGTGTCGCGAGGTCGAGACCGCCGGCCATCGATGAGGTCGAGCTGATGGCGTAGCCGGAGTAGAGGTCGTACGGCAGCTCGTTGGTCAGAGCCGGTATGCGCACCGAACCGATCTCACGTGTGGTCGGGTCGAACGGAGCGCCACCACCCTCACCCGGCTGAAGCACCGCATCGAAGGTGACCGCTCCCGTGGGGACCTCCGGGAATGCCATGACAGAGGGTGACCAGCCGCGTACGACGACGATCGCCGCGTCACCGACGACAACGGGTGCGAGCAGCCACGCCCCCGAACGCCCATTCTGCTTCCTGCCCGCCACCCACACCTGGTCGTCACTCGGGGCAAATGTGCCCTCGATCGTGACCGGGCGATGGTTGAGCCGACCCGCGAATGGTTCGTCGGCGCCCCAAAGCCCGGCGAGGGCAACGCGCGGAACGCTACGTGACTCAGCCCGTTCATGCTCCTGGCGCGAGTCATAGACGCCGAGCTGCCACAGACCCATGACGACGCAGGCGATCACCGCGGAAGCCGTGAACGCGTGCAGGCCCAGCAGCCCCGGCCGGAACCAAGGACGCAACCTCATCGAGTCACGCCATGAAGGGCTTGACGTCTGCGTAGAGCGGAAGACGCTCGGCCAGAACTGTGACCCGCTTACGGAGTGCCTCGATGTCGACATCGCCGGGTAGCAGTGCCGAGGCAATGATGTCAGCGACCTCGGTGAACTCCTCGGCGCCGAATCCCCGAGTGGCGAGCGCGGGTGTGCCGATGCGCAGACCCGATGTGACCATCGGCGGTCGAGGATCGTTGGGCACGGCATTGCGGTTGACGGTGATTCCCACCTCGTGGAGCCGGTCCTCGGCCTGCTGGCCATCGAGCTCAGAGTCACGCAGGTCAACCAGCACGAGATGTACGTCAGTTCCACCAGTGAGCACGTTGACACCGGCAGCCGTCATGTCGGCAGCCGTCAAGCGCTCGGCGAGGAGCTTGGCACCCTCGATCGTGCGCTCCTGACGTTCCTTGAACTCTGGCTCGAGCGCCATCTTGAAGGCGACGGCCTTGGCGGCGATGACGTGCTCGAGGGGTCCACCCTGCTGGCCGGGGAACACAGCCGAGCGCATCTTCTTGGCGATGTCCTCGTCGTTCGTGAGGATCGCGCCGCCGCGGGGACCACCGAGCGTCTTGTGCGTGGTCGTGGTGACGATGTGCGCGTGAGGCATGGGGCTCGGATGTAGGCCGGCCGCAACCAAGCCAGCAAAATGCGCCATGTCGACCCAGAGCTTGGCATCGACTTCGTCGGCTATCTCGCGGAACAAGGCAAAGTCCAGCTGGCGGGGGTAGGCCGACCAGCCGGCGATGATCACGGTCGGCTTGTGCTCGTGGGCCAGCGTACGGACTTCGTCCATGTCGACGAGGCCGGTCTCTGGCACCACGTGATAGGCGATCGGGTTGTAGAGCTTGCCGGAGAAGTTGAGCTTCATTCCGTGTGTCAGGTGGCCACCGTTGGCAAGGTCGAGACCCAGAATCGTGTCACCCACAGTCGCGATCGCGTGCAGTGCGGCAGCGTTGGCTGTCGCACCGGAGTGCGGCTGGACATTCGCGTAGCCGGCGTCGAACAACTCTTTGAGCCGGTCAATCGCGATCGTCTCCACCTGGTCGACGAACTCGCAGCCACCGTAGTAGCGCTTGCCCGGGTAACCCTCCGCGTACTTGTTGGTCAGGACGCTGCCCTGGGCCTCCAGGGATGCGACGGGTGCGAAGTTCTCCGAGGCGATCATCTCGAGCGTCGACTGCTGGCGGTGCAGCTCGGAATCGAGAAGAGCTGCGATGTCAGGGTCGAACTCGGCGAGATGCTGGTTGTGGCTCATGCGCCCAAGACTACGACCTCCCCCTGGCCGAGTCGCAGCGACAGTAACCAAAATGCAATCTTCACAACGGACTCATGCCTCCCGCGGGCCGGTAGCGTGCGAAAGGCTCCGTCCACCATCTGGACAACCCGCCGTCGCCCTCGGGCCCGGCTCGAACATGTAGGAGAGCAATGAAGAACTTCCGACGCGGAACCGCGATCATCGCGGCAACCGCTCTTGCAGGTCTCACGCTTGCAGCGTGTGGCCAAGGCAAGGACAACGACAATGCGGGCTCGGGTGACTCTCTGGTCATCGGCACCACGGACAAAGTCGTCTCGATCGATCCGGCTGGCTCGTATGACAACGGCTCGCTGACCGTCCAGACGCAGGTCTACCAGTACCTGCTCAACTTCCCGGCGGGCAGCACGACGCTGACGCCGGATGCGGCATCGAAGTGTGACTTCGATACTCCGACGACCTACACGTGCACGATCAAGGACGGCCTGAAGTTCGCCAACGGCAACGCCCTGACGGCTTCCGATGTGGCGTTCTCGTTCAAGCGCATCGTGGCAATCAACGACCCCAACGGCCCGGCATCGCTGCTCGGCAACATGAAGTCGGTCGAGGCCAAGGACGACAAGACGGTCGTCTTCACCCTCAACTCACCCAACGACCAGTCGTTCGGCCAGATCCTCGTGACGTCGGCAGGACCCATCGTCGATGAGGAGACCTACCCGGCCGACAAGGTCCTGGATGACGACGCTGCGGTCAAGGCCCAAGGCTTCTCTGGTCCCTACACGATCGGCAAGTACACCAAGGGACAGATCGCTCAGTTCACGGCCAACCCCGACTACGACGGTGCCTACAACAAGCCCAAGACGAAGTCGATCACGCTGTCGACATACGCCGACGCCAACAACATGAAGCTCGACGTCCAGAACGGCAAGATCGACGTCGTCTGGCGCTCGCTGACCCCGACTGACATTGCGAGCCTCGACAAGGACTCCAAGGTCAAGGTTCACACCGGCGCCGGTGGCGAGCTTCGCTACATCGTCTTCAACCTCAAGACGATGCCCGGCAAGGATGACGCGCAGAAGCTCGCCATCCGCAAGGCGATGGCCTCCTCGATCGATCGCGACGAGCTGTCGACCCAGGTCTACAAGGGCACCTACACGCCTGCGTACTCGGCTGTTCCGGAAGGACAGGTCGGCGCGGTGGAGTCGTTCAAGGACGCATACGGCGCCAAGCCGGACAAGGCTGGGGCCAAGAAGTTCCTCGATGACGCAGGTGTGACGACTCCGGTCGACATCAAGCTGCAGTACAACACCGACCACTACGGCTCCTCGTCGACCGAGGAGTACAACGCGGTCAAGCGGCAGCTCGAGGACTCGGGACTGTTCAAGGTCGACCTCCAGTCGACTGAGTACGTCACGTATTCCAAGGAGCGCGTCAAGGATGCCTACCCGATCTTCCAGCTCGGTTGGTTCCCGGACTTCCCGGACGCTGACAACTACGTCACGCCGTTCTTCGGTCAGAACAACTTCCTGCAGTCTCACTACAACTTCTCGGACAAGGACAACCCAAACCCCGAGATGACTGCCCTGTTGAAGTCGGAGGCGACTGACTCCGACAAGGACTCGCGCATCGCGACGCTCAAGAAGATCCAGGACAAGGTTGCGGCCGAGATTCCGATCCTGCCGCTGCTCACCGGTGCCCAGGTCTCAGTCGGTGGCAAGGATGTGAAGGGGCTCGACGAGACGCTGGATCCAGCGTTCAAGTTCCGCTTCACCTCGCTGTCGAAGTAATCGATGCGAAAGGGGCGGGTCCAATGGACCCGCCCCTTCCGTATGTTGTGATGAACCATCCTTGAGAGGAACTCATGGCCGCCGAAGTCCTCGCGCCAATGGAGCCGCCTACAGCCGGAAGCACTTCCGGGCGTCGCGGCCCACTAAGCCCGCTCGTCCGCTACATGCTGGTCCGTGCCGCCTTGATCATTCCGATGTTGTGGGTGCTGGTGACGTTGGTGTTCCTGCTCATGCGCGTCATCGGCGACCCGGTGACAGCCGCTCAGGGCG
>CAZWZC010000063.1:0-14412 GCA_964638755.1 uncultured Aeromicrobium sp.
CGCGCGAGCCACCGCGGCTTGGAACCCGGGCTCGCCAACCGCGACCATGATGCCGCCAAGATTTGCCGCACCGACCCGTTCAAGCTCGGCCACGCCGCGCGCCGTGTAGCCGGGACTGAGCGCACTGTGCGCGTCCACTCGGATCACAATCGGATGCCGTGCAGCCGAGATGGCAAGGTTCAGACCAACCGGGATGTGCATCTCCGGGTTGTCCACGATTCGTATGCGGTCATCAGATGCGGCTAGGCCTCGAACGATCTCCTCTGTCCCATCGACCGACGGCGCGAGAGCCAACACGACTTCAACAGGGCCGTCGTACGCCTGCTCCAACACACTGGCCACTGCCGCTTCGACGTACTCCGCCTCGTTGAGTATCGGCATCACGAACGAGACCCCGACACGACGTTCGGGCCTCGTATCCATGACGGTCGAGGCTATCAGCCGCGCCGATGCTGTCGCCGGTTCCGTGAGTCTCAGGTTTGGCCGATCCGTCTCACGACACCGTCGACTGTAAGATTCGACTGGCCGCACGCAGACAAGGAATTGCATCGATGACCCGTCCTCGACCTGGACGTCGTACCGGGATGCGTCGCGCCGCGAAGCCGGCCAAGCCGAGCTCGGCCCCTGCCAGGGGTGCTCGACGGCGGACCAAGTCAAAGCCGTGGCGAGCCATCCTCGTCGTTGGTTTGATCATTGCCGCTCCGACCACCACATGGCTCCTCAACGACCACGTCGACACACCGGCCGCCAGGCCTGGTTTGCCTCGCATCAGTGAAACCGCCTCGGGCATGTTGCGGGTCGTATGGCACCCCGTCGCTCGTGCCGAGCGCTATGAGATCTCCGTCAAGCCGCTGACCGATGGCGGCCGAAAGTCCACCGTCGCGTCTCCGGAGTCGGACGCCCAGCTCGCCAACCTCGCGCCGGACACCAAATATCAGATACGTGTCAGAGCGGCCGTGCCTTCTGGCAACGCGACCAAGATGACAGCCTTCTCGTCACCGGCCATCGCGACCACCTCGGCGGACAACCGACCAAGACTGCTGGTGCCGGAGGACCTGCGCATAGCCGAAACCTCCCCCCCAGAAGTGCGCGTCAACTGGGAGCCAACCTCAGGTTCCACTGGATATGACGTCCAGTACGCCAAGTCCGCCGATTTCAAGAAAGCCACCCAAAAGCACTCCACTGCCACCGCGCTCAGCCTGAAGCTCATCGATGGCAACACCGAGTGGCACATTCGGGTTCGCGCAACAGGCACTGGGTCAACGCGCAGTGAGTGGACGACCCCGCTGAAGATCATCACCTCGCCGCCTGATCAGCCGCGCACCTTGCGTGTTGCCTCCTACAACGTCCTCTGTCACAGCTGTGACGGCGCTTCATGGGGCCAACGCCGGAGCACGGTCGCGAAGACAATCGACTCCGTTCGACCAGATGTCGTGGGACTGCAGGAAGCACTCCAGTCACGTCCCCGCGGCTTCAGCGTTCCCCAGTTTGTTGACCTCGTGAAAGCGGTCAATGGCCTTGGGAACGACTACGCAGTCACCAACGCGGCCATCGATGCGTCGAAGGGCGAGCGCATCATCTACCGCCCTTCCACGCTGACCCTTCTCAAGACCAGCCAGATCAAGTACTCCAGCCAGCGCCGCGGCGCGACCTCCCGCTACGCCGTGTGGGCGAAGTTCCGTGAGCGCGCGACCGGCAAGGAGTTCTTCTTCTTCACGACCCACCTGGAGCCCGGGTCGTCGTCCGTGCGACTTGCCCAGGCGAAACAGTTGGCACGGAACATCCCGCTCATTGCGGGCAAGCTGCCGGCTGTGGCGGTCGGCGACTTCAACGCGTCTCAATACCACTATTACGCCGTGCACCAAGCGCTGACCGGTGCCGGGATGGTCGATCCCCTGGGGGTGCAGAGCCACTCCAGAACGCCATCGGCCGACGCCACGGTCGAGAAGCGCATCCACACCAACTACGACACCTACAACGGCAGCAGGTCGACCCCACACGTGAGCACGAGCAATCCGGAGGGCAACGGAATCTTTCTCGACTACATCTTCACGACGCCCATGCGGGTCGTCGAATTCGAGGTGGTGGTGAGGCTGGACTCGGCGGGGCGATTCATACGACCGATCCCGTCAGACCACACCATGCTGCGGGCCGATGTGGTGCTTCCCGGCGGCGACGGTCCCTAGGACGAAGGCGAGCTGCGCCCGAACAACGCGTCAACGGCTCGGCTCGACGCCATGCCGTCGTCCAGGTGATTGAACATCGTGTGCCAAGCGGCGTACCTCGCAGCGAAATCAGCCTGCCAGCCAAGACCGTCGGCAAGCAGCAGGTCACGGAGCTCCGCCTGCGTTCTGATCACCGGACCTGGTGCAAGCGCTTCGAGATCGAAGTAGGCACCCCTCACCTTGTCATCTGCGTATTCGTCGATGTCAGGCGCAAAGAAGATCATCGGCTTGCCCGTCACCGAGAAGTCGAACATCATGGACGAATAATCCGTGATGAGCACATCCGCAACCATGAAGAGCTCGCTGACCTGCGGGTACGTACCGACATCAAGGATTCCGACATTGTCCACGGCATCCGACATGTCGAGCGTGCGTACGTGGCCGCGAAGCAACAAGATCCATGGCGAACCGAGATCGTTGGCGAGCCTTGGGAGGTCGACGAGCTCAACCTTGTCGCCCTCGACATCCTGAACCCGCCAGGTGGGCGCATACATCGCAAGGAGGGCGTTGGGCGGGACGCCGAGCTTGGCCCGGATGGTCGCGCGTCGCTCGTCATCGACCTTCAGCAGCTCGTCATTTCGCGGATAGCCTGCCTCGATCACGTCAGCGTCAGCGAACTCATACGCCTGCTTGATGATCTCGGTGCTCGATGCGTTCTGGGAGATGAACTTGTCCCACTTGGCGCGCTCTTCGCGGAGCAGCCGAAAGTGTCGGCGGTTCATGTTTGCCCGGTCCAAACCGATCTTCTTGTACATCGAGCCATGCCACGTTTGAATCACGGTCTGAAAACGGTGCTTTCGAAATGTCGTTCTGAGCCACTCATTGGTGACGACCCAGCGCGCCGACGTCCGAGCCTGCCACCACTCGGCCGTGCCGATGACAACTGGCAGCCCGCCATCTGGCACGGCGATCGACAGGTCGTCAACTGACCAATAGCGAGGGAGATCCGGGTAGCGGCGGGCAACCTCAGCATCCATCGCGCGCGGATTGCAGGTCGCATTGCGCCCTACGAAACTCTCGAAGAAGACGGCATCTCGCGGCTTGGGCTTGCTGTTGTGCTTGAGCTGCAGCTGCGCCTGGTTGTATGAACCAAACTCCGAAGCCCGCAGTGGACGCCCAACATGCAATCTGAACTGGTCACGGCCATCGAGCTGAAATTGCAGACGGTAGTCAGCCGCCAGGTGTGTCTGAGGCATCAAACGAGAAAGGTCGTTCGTCACGTACGTCGGCAGGGTCTCGCCTGCAGCTGTGGCCAGCAGGGCATAGGCACCGCGCATCGGTGGGAGCTCAGGACCGCCCCAGACTGATACTCGCAATCGTGCCCGACCGACGAAAGTTTCGCCGTCCATCGTGAGCTCCACTGGAAGGCGGGCCCGTCCTCCGACCAGCGTGAGTGAGATGCCTGTGGCATCGCCAACGATCCGTCCCTCCAGCCGGACAACTGTGTCGCCCTCCAGCTCAGCTGTTCGAACCTCCACGAACACTCCCGCATCGACGACCTCAACACGTTGTTGACCGTCGCCCCGCACGAATACAGGTGTGCTGTCGGTCGATTCCACTGGCGCGCCGGCCAGGTCCACGGGTCGATTTGCACCGGACGCGTGAAGAGACCATGCGGAGGGAACGGGCCGACCGGTCTCCGCATCGAATGCCGGTCGACGAGGGGGAAGGGTTCCAGCGAACGTCAACCCGTCTGATGACGGCACGCGGAGCAGCTCGACAGGTTCCTGGGATCCACTCACCAACGACAGGGATTTTGCCGGACGATCGAGTGAAACTGTCAACAGTCGTCCGGAAACGTCGACATGGGTGGCGTTCAGCGCTGGTTTGCGTCGAATCACCAGAAGCCCCCGGCGGTCGTTCCACACCGGACCGACCAGCGTCCCGTCATGGTCTCTTCGCAAGGACATCGTCGCGCCTGAACCATAGGGGTTGAGCCGACGAATCGGGCCCCAGAAATGACGACCTCCCCCAGAGATCCTGACCCGAACCTGCCTGGCCCCTCCCTCGGTGACCTGACTCAGCGCGGCTGCGTCCCAGCGAGCCTGAAAGGCCGTGTTCGCATAGTCGAACTCGGCTTTGCGCGCGGCTCCATTGACGCGCGGATCAGGCGTCGAGACGACCTCTGCCAACACTGCACGCCGCCATCGACGGTGCAGGGACACCTCGACCTGTGGCACGCGGGCGAATCCTGAACCCCGGGTGTAGCCCCAACCGTTGATCTGCAGGCACTCGTCGTCCCAGACAACTTGCACCACCTGAGACACCCAGCCCAGATGAAGGGCGGGGATGGTTCGACCGATGTATCGGTATGTCGATCGAGCGGCCGACACCAGTCGTCTGATCCATGCGGCCTCAGACGTCTGAGCACGTCCCAAAGCGCGGGTGGTGAACGAGCGTTGACGGGTGCCGGAGGGTGCCATGTCAGATCACGCGAACCGAGCAGCGTCAGCCCGTGCCGACTCCACGACCCCAGCGATCCAGGTCGATTCAGAGGGGCGGAGCTTGAAGGTCTGGCGCTGACCCCGTCGAATCATGTTGCCGAACTCCGCGATCTCATAGCGCAGGCCGTCGCCGGCAAATTTGTAATAGAACTTCTTGTTGTCTGACTGGTTCTCGAACCGAGCCTCGAAGTATTCGGTCTTCCACCACGGCGCCGGAACGTAGATGTAGCCCTCCGTGCCGGACACCACGAGACACCCCTCGGACTTCACCCCCAGACCAGTTGTAGCGGTGGCAATGGCGTGCGGATAGCGCAGGTTCAGCCTCGAGAACGTTTCCACTCCGAGCTCCTCGTTCCACAGCGATGATGCCTGTAGCTCGACGTGATCCTCACCGAGCAGCTTGACAATCGCGAGCAGCGGGTACGTTGCCAGTTCCGACAGGCT
The DNA here is from genome assembly GCA_964638755.1 of uncultured Aeromicrobium sp. GTDB lineage: Bacteria > Actinomycetota > Actinomycetes > Propionibacteriales > Nocardioidaceae > Aeromicrobium. Next base: position 5,114 of record CAZWZC010000063.1, read on the forward strand.
GCCCCCCTCCATCTCGGCGTCAAGCTCGCGAGCGGGGGCCGACGTCAGCTTGGTGAACGTGGCTTCCACCGAGCGTACGTCGCCGATGGAGCCACTTCGGGCAACACCCACCATTCGTTGGAACCCAGGCGAAAATGCCGTCTTGATCGCCTCGAGCAAGACCACGTCGTGTTCTTTGGCCAGGTCGAACAGGGAGGTGGCCGAGCCGCGGCTCAGCGTCAAAGGCTTCTCACACAACACATGCTTGCCGGCCTCAATGGCCTGCCGGGCATAGGCCTCGTGCGTGTCGTGGGGCGTCGCGATGTAAATGGCATCGCACTCATCGAGCAGCTGATCGACACTCGTCGCGGCGAGATCCAATTCGTGCTTCGCCACGAATTCGCCGACATTGCCGAAGTCTCTTGAGTAGGCGCCCTCGATGTCGACACCGCTCACGAACCGCGCCTCGTCCACGAATCGATGTGCGATTCGCCCGGTACCAAGCACGCCTATCCGCAGGATCCCGGAAGACTCGTTGCGCAGCAACGTGCTCGAGACGCCTTTGGTGCGGTCGAGATAGACGACTTTGCAGTAGTCACCCAGGTAGTCGAACTTGCCGAGCCAGTCCGATCCGATCGCAAAGATGTCCACGTCGTACTTCTGGATGTCATTGATCTTCTGGCCTTCGTACTCCTCAATGATCACCTCGTCGGCCAGACCCGACTCCTGGACGTTGCGGATGCGGTCCATCAGGCTCTGCTGGACGTTGAGCTTGCCGCGGGCGTCGTCGAAGTTCTCGGTCGTCACGGCAACGATCAGGTAGTCACCGAGAGCCCTGGCCCGTTCCAGCAGACGCTTGTGCCCGTCATGGAACAGATCGTAGGTCCCGTAGGTGATGACGCGCATCGGACTCCATTCATCGGTGCAAGACCAGACAAGGTTACCGGGCGATGTCGATGTCCCTGCGCGCGCCAGCGAAGTCCGCGGCAGTCGTGAGCTTGACGTTGCGTTCATCGCCCGCCACCAGCGCGATCCTCACGTCGGGGCGGTGGCGCAACACGACTGAACAATCGTCAGTCGCGTCATCATCGGCCTCCGCGGCAAGCCGATGGGCGTCCCGAATGACACCGCAACGAAAGCCTTGCGGTGTCTGTGCGCGCCGGATCGAACCCCGGTCCGGAATGTCGATCAGTTCCGTCCCACGATCGCCGGACTGCACCCGATAGACGGTGTCGACCGAGTCGACAACCGTACCGACGGCATCGTGGGTCAGCAGCGCCTCCAGGCATCTGTCAATGATCGCCCCCGAGACAAACGGGCGTGCAACGTCATGAATCAGTACGAGTGCTTCGTCATCGCCTATCTCCTCCAGGCCTGCTACAGCGCTCTGCTGACGGGTCTCTCCCCCAGCGACGATTGTTGCGCCGGGCATCGATGCGGTCGCGGCCTCCACCAGATCGGCCGGCATCGTCACGATGACCCGATGAACGTTCGGATGCTCATCGAATGCCGCAAACACGTGCTCGAGCATCGTCAAGTTACCCAGCCGGGCGAGTTGTTTGGGCCCGCCCTGACTGGCACGCTCCCCTCGCCCGCCCGCAAGCAGGAGCGCAACCACTGTCGGAGTGGTCATGACGTCACCTGTTGGGACTTCCACGCGCGGAAGCCCTCCTCTGTCGTACCCATCCGCCAGTAGCCCGAGATCGATGTATCGGTGCGGGGCACAGCCTGTTCGGTGAGCACGTACGGTCGTACGCTTTTGAGGAGTGCCGACTCGCCGTGCACAAACGCCTGCACACGGCCGTCGCGCCACCGCCATTCACGCACGGCGTCGTCGAGCAACGTCGTCGTTCCTGGATGGGCATCACCGCGATGCAGCCAGTGCACCTCGAGATCGGCCGCGGTGGTCAGGGCAAGTTCGTGGTCAGGTCCGTCGACCTCGAGGAATGCCACCGCCGTGGCATCAGCCGCGAGCGCCTCGAGGGCCGAGCTGATGGCTGGTAGCGCTGCTTCGTCGCCGACAAACAAGTGCCAGTCCACCGTCGGGTCGGGCCTGTATGCGCCGCTGGGACCACGAAGGTGCAGCTCATCACCGGGTTGGGCTGCCGTGGCCCAGGGTCCCGCCATGCCTGTGTCGCCGTGGATCACAAAGTCGATTGCAAGCTCTCGTGCGTCGTGATCAATCCAGCGGATCGTGTATGTCCGGAGAACCGGCCAGGAGTCCTGCGGCATCGTGTCTCGCACGACCTCAAGGTCGAGCGGCTCGGGATAGTCAAAGCCAGGGGCGAGGAAGACAAGCTTGACGTACTTGTCGGTGAACGCGCCGCAATTGAGGGCGAGATCCCGCTCGCCGAGGGTGTCAAAACCGTCGCCGCCAAACACCACCCGCCGTAGCGAAGGGGTCAGCTGCTCGGTGCGGATGACCGTCATTCGCGCTGGTTGGGTCTTGCTCACCTGTGTAGCCTACTGGCGTGACCCACGGCATCGACACGACACAATTTGACTCCCAGATCCGCGCTCAGGATGACCTCTTTCGTCACGTGAACGGTCCGTGGCTGCGTACCGAGCAGATCAAGCCGGACCGTGCCACAGCCGGAGCATTCGTGGTGCTCGTCGACGAGGCAGAGGCCAAGGTTCGCGAGATCATCGAGACGGCACGCGAGACACCTCAGGACGACGAGCAGCGCAAGATCGGCGATCTGTATGCCAGCTTCATGGACGAGAAGCGCGCAGAGGCGCTCGGCGCCACACCGCTTGAGCCTGAGCTCGCGCGGGTTGACGCGATCAGCGACATCGCGGCCTTCGTCTCAACGCTTGGCGAGCTCGATCGCCAAGGGGTCGCGAGCATCTTCGGTATGTACATCGGACCTGACAGCGGCAATCCCGAGCGCTACATCACGCACCTCAACCAAGGCGGTACCGGCCTTCCGGACGAGTCTTACTACCGCGAGGACGCAACCGCCGACATCCGCAAGGCATACGTCGCCCACATCACCACCATGCTGGGGTTCGCTGGGCTCAGCGATCCCGCCGTTCGCGCCATGCGCATCATGGATCTGGAGACTCGACTCGCGAGCCATCACTGGGATCGCGTCGCCTGCCGAGATGCCCAGAAGACCTACAACCTGGTAAGTCGAGACGATCTCCAGGCGTTGACACCGGCATTCAACTGGGCGGCCTGGTCGTCGGGGGCCAAGATTCCCGCACCCGTGCTCGCCGAGGTGGTCGTTGGACAGCCATCGTTCCTCGAAGGGCTCGAGACACTGCTTGTCGCAGACGAGCTTGAGGCGTGGAAGGACTGGCTGCGCTGGCAGGTCGTACGCAGTGGTTCGCCCTACTTGTCGTCTGACTTCGTCACTGCCAACTTCGAGTTCTACGGACGGACACTGAGCGGCACCGATGAGCTCCGTCCCCGCTGGAAGCGTGGAGTGGGCTTCGTCGAGGGCGCGATGGGTGAGGCCGTCGGTCGCATCTACGTACGCACCGAGTTTCCTCCCGCCTCCAAGGAGCGGATGACCGAGCTGATCGACAACCTCATCGAGGCCTACCGCACCAGCATCTCTGCGCTGCCCTGGATGAGCGACGAGACCAAGAAGCGTGCGCATGACAAGCTCAGTTCATTCGACCCCAAGATCGGTCATCCGGCGGAGTTCCGCGACTATGACGCCCTCGATACCGCACCCGACGACCTCCTCGGCAACGCTCGGCGTGCACTGGCCGTCGCGACGGACCGCGAGCTGGCCAAAATCGGCTCCCCGATCGACCGCGACGAGTGGTACATGACCCCGCAGACCGTCAACGCCTACTACAACACCACGATGAACGAGATTGTCTTCCCCGCGGCGATTCTGCAGCCACCGTTCTTCCACGTCGACGCTGACGATGCGGTCAACTACGGCGCCATCGGTGCAGTGATCGGCCACGAGATCGGGCACGGGTTCGACGACCAAGGCTCCCACTACGACGGCACTGGTGCACTCAACAACTGGTGGACCGATGAGGACCGGGTGTCATTCGAGGAGCTCACTTCCGCGCTGATCGCCCAGTACGACGCGCTGTCACCTGAGGGCGCCGACGACAAGTTCGTGAACGGCTCGTTGACGATCGGCGAGAACATCGGCGATCTCGGTGGTCTCGGCATCGCCTACAAGGCATTCAAGATTTCTCAGGCCGACGGCTCCGATGAGGCGATCGACGGCCTCACGCCGGATCAGCGGTTCTTCATCTCGTGGGCGCAGGCGTGGCAGTCCAAGGTCCGCCCGGCCGAGACGGTGCGGCGGCTCACAGTTGACCCGCACTCGCCGCCGGAGTTCCGGTGCAACCAAGTCGTGCGCAACATCGACGCGTTCTACGACGCGTTCGATGTGACCGCGAACGACGAGGCATGGTTGGACCCAGAGGCGAGAGTAAGCATCTGGTAGGGCGCGCGGCTCCTCCGTCGCCGCATCAGCGGCTCGTCCCTCACCGCTGCTCGCTTCGCTCGTGCGCCTTGCCATCGCTCGCTGGCGCTCGCTCGGCCCATGGTCACCTCCGCTAAGTTGCTCGAATGAGCAATCTCGCGACCCACAACCCTGTTCAACGGCGGATTGTTTCGGTGCTTTCTGGGGTGCAGGTCATTGGCGGCATCGGCAACGGTGCCGGACTCGCTGTCGGAGCGCTGCTCGTCAAGGACGTCAGCGGCTCATCCGGGTGGTCTGGCATGGCCGTTGTCATGCTGACACTCGGCGCGGCAGCATTCACGATCCCGCTGGCCACAATCGCGGCCCGTGCGGGCCGTCGACCGGCCCTCACGCTCGGCTGGCTCACCGGCGCGAGTGGTGCGGGTGTAACGGTTTGGGGGGCCGAGGCAGACTCGTTGATCATCGTGCTGTTCGGGCTCGTCTTGTTCGGCGCCAGCACGGCGGCCAACCTCCAGTCGCGGTTTGCCGCGGTCGACCGCGCAGACCCAGCCCAGATCGGTCGCGCTCTGTCGCTAGTCGTCTGGTCGACGACGGTCGGCGCCGTCATCGGCCCCAACCTCACCGGCCCCGGTGCGTCGGTAGCCGGTGCTGTGGGCATCCCGGACCTTGCCGGTCCGATGCTGTTCTCGGCCATGGGATTTGCCATCGCGGGTGTAATGACATTCGTGCTGCTGCGTCCTGATCCGCTGATCCACGCGGCCGATGCCGCGCCCGCAGCGCGGGGTATGCGCGCCGCACTCCCCCACGTCCGCGGTCGTACGCTCACCGCGATCCTCGCCATCGCAACATCACATGCCGTGATGGTCTCTGTTATGGCACTGACGCCCGTGCACATGCAAGATCATGGTGCATCGCTCGACATCATCGGACTCACCATCAGCCTGCACATCGCCGGCATGTTCGGCCTGTCACCCATCATGGGCTGGCTCAGCGACAGCTGGGGCACCGGTCGTACGATCCTGATTGGCCAATCGATCCTCCTGCTCGCCACATTCGTCGCCGGCACGTCGGGTCACTCAGACGGACAGATCATGGTCGGACTGACACTGCTCGGCATCGGCTGGTCGGCATCCGTCATCGCCGGTGCAGCGATGCTCAGCGCCTCGCTCGAGCAGTCGGTGCGACCCCTCGTACAAGGATTCTCCGACCTGTCCATGAACCTGGCCGGAGCCTTCGGAGGACTGCTTGCCGGAGTGGTGGTCGCCACCAGCGGCTACGGGACGCTCAACGCAGCAGCAGCCGTGCTCACGGTGCCGGTCATTGCCCTGGTGCTGTCAGGCCGTCGCGTGGCGGCGCAGGTCTGATCAACGACGGAAGATCGTGAACTTCACCCAGTCCGTGACGGGATAGACGGTGCGATGCAGGCCCGAGTCGACGACGTCATACACAGCTGACCCGCGGACGCCGAGCCAGTCGCCGACCGGCCCGAAGCGGTCGCGCACCCACTCGTCAATCCACTCGAATGCGTCGTCTGATGCGAACAGGCAGGTCACCGCGATCACCGCGACCGACGACCACGGTGCAGCGAACAGCACGGCAAACACGATGTTGACCGCGATGGCCAAAGTGAGCACCACTCGGCGTGAGCTCGGGTTGAGAAGCAGCGGCGCGAAGAACAGCTGGACCAGCAGCACGGTGTAGGTGATGATCGCAAGGATCACCGTGCTCGAGCTCAGCAGGTCCGACAGCCACGGGAATGGTCGATACTCGGGCAGCTGCATCGTGTAGTAGAGCGCCGTACCGTGCTGCCACGTGACTTGGGAGATCTTGTCGAGACCGGCTGCGGTGTAGACAAGGATCGTCTGGATCGCCAGGGCGACGAGGGCCAAGTTGTGAAGGCTGGTCGACAACCAAGGCGGCAGGGCCTCATCGCGCGGTGAGCGCGACCGACCCTTCCTCGATTGTCTCCGGCCGTCAAGCGACCACCGATCCGCGCTGCGCATCAGCAGCAGCCACAGCAGTGTCAGACGTATGAGGTTGTCGCCCTGCCCGCCAACCACCGGGTTCTGACCCACGATCGCGATGAAGCCGACGAAGCTGAGCACATTGGCGGCCTTGGTGCGCCACCCGACAACAAGCGCCAGCGCTGCAAGCATGGTGACGACGTAGACAACAGTGAGCACATCCGAGCTGACGTCCTTCAGCACGGCCAGCTCGGGGAACCGGCTGATGGCTCGTGACGGTTCAGCCCAGATCGAAGCCTGTCCGACCCACAAGTCCCGGGTGGTGAAGTTGGCCGTCAGTAGTCCGAGCACCGCGATACCGGTGCCGATGCGGCAGGCAGCCGCAGCGTACAACGCGTGCTTCTCGTTGAGCACCCAGTCCTCAACCCGCTCGCGCAGGATCGCGAACGAGTCGATTCGCTCCCACATGAAGTCGCGCACTGTCTTCAACCCCTCACGTACGAGTCGTAGGGGGTCTGGGCTTCGATCGAACCGCGGAAGTGCGGGCGCCAGCCGAAGAAGAACCACAGGTAGTCAACGTCTTCAATCGTCTTGTCATGCCGCTTCGAAAACGCCGGCACAACGCGACGGCCGACCTTGAACTGCACCTGCAGGACCTTGCCCTTCCATTTCGAGGTCGCGTAGAGCGACGCGAACTGAGTCGCCATCTGGTCATACGCGAGATAGTTCTGCACTGTCCCGGCGTCGTCTCCGGCGCCGTTGAGTGCGGCACCCCTTGCAGTGGTGGTGTCTGTCACCTTGGTCTCGCGCACGATCTTGCGTTGAGCGGGCTCGAGGGCGAACATCGATCGGTTCAGGTTGGTCGCAAGGCGACGGGCGATCAGGTGCACGCGGGCTGGGTTGGGGTTGAACCGTGCGTCACGCACGTCCTGTTCGGTCAGGTCGAACCACTCGGTGACCTTGGAGTCTGCGGACCCGTTCTTGACCAATGCGCGGATCTGGAATGACTCGTCGACGAACTGGACACTCGGATCGACTGTGTCGACGTCCTGTTGGAAGTAGGGATCGACGTACGACGCCAGATTGCGCGAGCCGATGACGTCACGGATCGGACTGGATGGCGCGAGCCAGAGCATCAGCAATGCAGAGTGGACGAGCACGAGGACACCCAGTCCGGTCACCAGTCGCCGCTGCCACGGGCGCACCGGCTCGTCGTGTGCGTCGGGCATGGGCTCCATCCTAGGGCGTGTGTTCCGATTGGCCGTCGATCAGGACGCGCGGTATCCGCGCCCGTCTGACAAGGCAAACGACTGAGGCGCACCGGGGTTGTGCGGCGAAGGAGGATAACGCCGTCAGACGGGATGCGGGGCCGCGCGTCCCGACGGTGAATCGGAACGCGCGGCCTTGGGCGGTCGGTAGTTGGTACTCGACGCACAACTGCCGGTGTCCCCAGGGGGCCACCGGCAGCCGTGTCAGGCGTTGCGATCAGATCTGAAAGCGACGCTTTTCGTTCAGCAGGACAGTTGCGCCGAAGAGCAGCAGTCCGAGACCCAGCATCCAGAACGGAAGCAGGTTGGGCGATCCCGTTGCCGGAAGCGTCGTGGTCACGTCCGCGTCAGCCTGGCTGTCTGAATCGGAAGCGGCATCTGAGTCTGACTGTTCGTCACTGTCACTGTCATTGTCATTGTCGTTGGCAGCCTGCGTGTCATTGTCATTGTCGTTGGCAGCCTGCGTGTCATTGTCATTGTCATTGTCGTTCGCAGCCTGCGCATCATTGTCATTCGCGGCCGCGTTGTTTGGACCACAAGTGACGCGAGCCAACTCGAGGACGTTGTTCCTGAGAATCGCCAGGTGCAGCGCGGTTACGTCAATTGCATCCGTGGTTGGCGATACCGGAGTCTGAACATTCACGGTGCCCGACACGAGCGGTTCAAGCGCAATGCCGAGCGGCGTGAGCAGCGGCTGCTCCAGCCCGTCGAGCAAGTCGTGCACACTGCTCCCAAGCGTCGTGAGAACTGCGTTCAGAGCGGCGAGGTTTCCGCCAAGGCTCGTCTCGAAGGTGGCGACGAGGCCGTCGATGATGTCGTCGACAATCTGCTGCGCCGCTTCGTCGGAATTGACGATGAGGTTCGAATTCGGCGTGGTAGCCAGTGTGATTGGGACGTTCACAACCGGACCTCCGTCTCCGAGTTGGAGATCCACGTCAATGTCGGCGACGGTGCCGTTGCCCTCGGCGCTGGTGGGTGTGGCGCTGCAAGTCGCCTCAACGAGTCCGATGTTGATCGACACATCAAGCTGATTCTCCACTTGGGCCAACGCGGCTTGGACTGCGTCGTCGATCGGGTTGAGCAGCGGAGCGAGCGCCGTTAGAACGATCCCCTTGGTGACTGGGTCAAGTCCTTGGATGATCGGGTCGAGAATGGTCAGTGTGTTGATCCCGGTGATGTCGTTGAGAAGGTCAGTGATGTCGATCGAGGTGAAGTCCTCGATATCAATCGGAGCCACGCTTGCGTTGGCGTTTGAGGTGCCGTCGGCGTTCGCCGTGGCTTCCTGGTCGTACGCGTCGATACCCGTCGTGTCGAGGCCCGGGCCACACCGCTGGTCGATCGGGGCCGCGCCGACTGGGTTCTTGGCATCGCATTGTCCGCCGTCAAGGTCGAGACCCGAGTTGCCGAAGAGGCCGGTTCCCTTGACAGCCTTGGAATTGGACTGGGAGATGTCACCAGGCGCAGCCTGTGCTGAGAACGAGAGTCCGGCGGTGATGATCAGTGTGACCAGTCCGACTGCGATCGAGTTCTTGGCGAGCTTGTTCCTCATCCGAGAGGCTCCTTGCTTCGTTGTTGTTCGGGTGCCCGGTAGGACCAACCCAGTGGGAAAATTGGGAGAAATTGGAGAAATTGGACAAAGCGACTGAGAGATCGCTCGGCATAGTTAACCATAATCTCAGGTGTCCTTA
>CAZWZC010000064.1:0-14081 GCA_964638755.1 uncultured Aeromicrobium sp.
GCCCAGTTTTGACATCGCAATAATGTCGCACTGACGGTGGCAAAGTGAGCCTTTCCATTCAGAAACGACTGAAATCACATAGCACCACCAACGATTCAGGGTTGAAGGCTCTACAAGACCCTGACCCCTCAGTCAGTTCGACCAAGCTTGGCCGCAGCAGGCGTTCGTTCAATTGCTTCACGGCTGCCGTCCAGACCGTATGGGCCCCCCTCCGCGCCGAAGGCGCCCTCATCGGCGTGCGCGCCTGGGACGCCGCGATGAAGAGTCAGTTCCCTCAACCGAACCAGGAGGCAGCGCCCGGGTGATGATCAGCACTGCACGATCGTCGTCACCCGATTCGACCTGGGCGAGGATGCGTCGTGGCGCTTGGTCGAAACCGGTCGAGACAACCTTGGCAGCCACGCCGCGGAGCCACTCGATACCGGTTGAGAAGTCTTTCGTCCGGCTCTCCACGACACCGTCGGTGTAAAACATCAGCGCGTCGCCGGCAGCAAGCTCGCCAACCGTCTGGTGAAACTCCGGCTGATGGGTGATGCCGAGCGCAGTACCTCGAGCGCCGTCGACGATCCAATCACGCTTGTCGGCGGCCCAGCGCAGCGCTGGCGGGTGTCCGGCGTTGATGATTGTGTACCCACCCGTTCGCAGGTCCACCAGCACATGCACGGCGGTCGCAAAACTGTCTTCCCATTTCTGCCGGAGCAGGAAGTCGTTGGCGGCGGCAAAGAGTCCGAGCGGAGGCAGTGCCCCGATCAGACCGCCCAGCGCTCCAGCAAACTGAAACGATTGTGTACCTGCCGTGACGCCCTTGCCGCACACGTCGACCAGCACCATTTCGAGGCGCGACTCATCCTCGGTCAGGTTGGCGACGAGAAAGTCCCCGGCAAACTTCGCACCGCCAGCTGACGCCATCGCAGACTGCGAGGTCCATCCCTCAGGAAGTTGGGGCACGATTCCCTGAGCCTGCAAACGGTCGCGCAGCTCGACGAGCATCGCCTCGCCCAACGGACCTGGCAGCCCACTGCGTCGACGGCTCGAGTCGTAGAGCACGATGCCGAAGATGACTGCGATCGCGGCGAGGGAGCTGAACCGCCCGGCGACAAAGCCTGACTGCGAGCTCTCCTTGATCACCGATGCGGTGACGCAGATGACGGTGAACAGCACGAGAGCAAGCAGGGGCCGAAAGCGCAGGGCCAACATGCCAAGCAGAACGGGAATGACGAACACGCCGGACGGGCTGGCTGGGTAGTTGACGAGGGACAGCGCCGCCGTCGCGGTGGTCAGCCCGATCAGGACGGCGAGGACCAGGAATTGCCCCTCGTTGGAGCCTGTACGCCAACGCACGATGCGTTCGTCGAGGTATCTCGCCACGGTCGGCGCTGCCCGACGAAACCTGTTAGCCACCCGGTCGACCTTATCTACGTTGCTGGCACGACGGACACCAAAAGAGGTTTCTGCCAGCGATGACTCGCCTCCGCACGAGAGTGCCGCACACGAAACAGGCCTGGTCCGTACGTCGATAGACATAGACCTCCCCGCCATGGTCATCGATTCGGGGTGCACGCCCCATGGCTGCAGGTTCGTGCTCAGGGTCAACCGTGTCGATGCGGCCCGTACGTTCACCGACTCGCATGAGGTTCGTCAGGTCATCCCACATCGACGTGAAGGTCTCACGCCCAAGTTCGCGACCGGGAAGGTCCGGGTCGACGCGGTGGCGAAACAGCAACTCCGCTCGATAGACATTGCCAACTCCTGCGAGCACCCGTTGATCCATCAGCAGGGTCGAGATGGGAGCCCGCGATGTGCTGATGCGTCGCCAAGCGATCTCGGGGTCTGCATCGGCACGCAGCGGATCCGGACCGAGACGGGCGATCAGCTCGTCGGTCGCCTCGGAGTCAAGGAGCTCACAGGCGGTGGGTCCGCGCAGGTCGGCCGTAGCTGTCGGGGTCGCGAGACGCCAGCGAACCTGGCCGACGACATCTTGGTCGGCTGCGGCCACGACAAACGATCCATAGATGCCGAGGTGGACGTGGACGCGTTCAACGATGCCGGCGAAGTCGATCAGCAGATGTTTGCCCCACGCCTCAGCGCGCTCGAGCACATGCCCGTTGATCCGCGCGGCGCCGGCCTCGAATCGTCCTTGCGGGCTGGATGACGAGACGATCCGACCACCGAAGTTGACCGAGAGCTCGGTGGCGAGTCGGTGCAGTGTGTGCCCTTCAGGCAAATTCGCCGGTCTCCTCGTAAGCAAGCAGCATGTCGATTCGCCGTTGATGGCGCTCCGCGTGACTCCATGGTGTCGTCAGGAAGGTTTCAACGATCTGAGTAGCCTCCTTGACAGTGTGCATGCGCGCGCCGATCGACACGATCTGGGCGTCGTTGTGCTGACGCGCCAGCCCTGCCGTCTCGATGCTCCACGCCAACGCAGCCCGGGCACCTCTGACCTTGTTGGCCGCGATCTGCTCGCCATTGCCGGAGCCGCCGATCACAATGGCCAGGGAGCCGGGCTCGCCGACTGCGGCGACCGCGGCGGCGACGCAGAACGGCGGATAGTCGTCCTCGGCGTCGAATGCGTGTGCGCCGTGGTCGACGACCTCATATCCCTGGTCCGTGAGCCATTCGGCCAGGTGTGACTTGAGCTCGAAGCCGGCATGGTCGGCGGCAATGTGAACGCGCATGGGGGAAGTCTCCCAGCGACCACTTTCGCACGCTGAACCGGGAGCACGTCCCCCAGCAATCTCCGCTACGAGAAGTCGAGTTCACCTGTACGAGTGCGCTTGAGCTCGAAGAAGTCCGGGAAGCCAGCAAGGAGGCGGGCGCCGTCCCACACTGAACCCGCCGTCTCACCGCGTGGGATGCTCTGCAGCACCGGCCCGAAGAACGCAGTGTCTCGGATCGAGATGACAGGCGTTCCGACCTCGTCACCCACGCGTTCGATGCCGTCCTGGTGCGAAGCTCGCACCGCGTCGTCGAGAGAGGTGTCATCGGCCGCATTTGCGAGATCCAGCGGGAGACCGATCTCCGCCAGCACCTCTTCGTACAGCGCCTTGTCGAATTCGCGGCCCTCCTTGTGGTGCTTGGTGCCGATTGAGGTATAGAACGGGCGCAATGCCTCAGTCCCGTGAGCCTGCTCGATCGCAATCGCGATGCGCACGGGTCCCCACCCGCGTTCGATCATGTCCTTGTAGTCCTGCGAGACGTCCTTGTCGGCATTCAGCACAGAAAGACTCATGACGTGGAACACGGTCTCGACATTGCGGACCTCCTCAACCTCCAACATCCACCGCGAGGTGATCCAGGCGAAGGGACAGAGCGGATCGAACCAGAAGTCGACAGACTCTTTTGCAGTCTCAGTTGTGGTCATGTCTAGTTGAACAACGGACGGCCCGCTCGCATTTCCTCCACGAGCAATTGGGCAACGGCGTCGAGGTCCGTGCCAGCACCTCCCGCTTCGACCTGGCGTTGGTATGACGCCCCACCGCGGACGATCTCGTCGATCCCAGCGAGCTCATCGGTGCACCCCAGTTGGTCCGCGATCGGCACCAATCGTTCCAGCAAGCGGGCGAGGTCTGTCGTGACGAGCTCCTCCTCGGCATTCTTGTCAAGAATCAGGATGGCATCCATGCCGTAACGCGCCGACCGCCACTTGTTCTCCTGAGCGAACCACGGCGGCACGGTAGGCAACTCGCTCCCGGCATCGAGCTCGGAGGAAAAGTGCTCGACGAGACAATGCGTGAGAGCGGAGATGCTCAGCAGCTCTGACATCGTCGGGATGCCGTCGCAGATGCGAACCTCGAGCGTGCCGAACTTTGGCGACGGGCGCAGGTCCCACCTGATCTCGTCGAACACGTCGATCACGCCGGTCTTGAGCATGTCGGCGACGTAGCCCTCGAGCTGGCCCCACTCCTCGAACTGGAATGGCAGGCCCGCCGTCGGCAGCTGCTGGAACATCAGTGCGCGGTTCGATGCATAACCCGTCGCTTTGCCACCCCAAAATGGTGACGAAGCGCTGAGCGCCTGCAGGTGGCCGTAGTACGTCAGCATCGCCCGGCTGATCGGCAGGACCTTCTCCCGATCCTCGATGCCCACGTGAACGTGCACGCCGTAGATCAGCATCTGCCGGCCCCACCACTGCGTACGGTCGATCAGCGTCGCGTAGCGCTCTTTGTCAGTCACCTTCTGGTGATCCCAAGCAGCAAAGGGGTGCGTACCGGCGCACATCAGCTCGACCCGCAACGGGTCGGTGATGACACGGATCTCCTCGATTGCCCGCTCAAGGTCGGCGCCCGCGTCGGAGACCGTCCGGCAGACGCCCGACACGATCTCCACTGTGTTGAGCAGCAGCTCCTGACGAATGTGGGGGTGCTCGCCGCCACCCGGCGGGGCCACTGCGTCAAGAACCGTTTGCGCGACCTGACGCAGGTCGCCCGAATCGGTGTCGACGAGGGCCAGCTCCCACTCGATACCGATCGTCGACCGCCCAGACTTGGCGAACGGGATCTGCATGGGTTCATCCTGCCCGAGTGGGCCGCCGCCCGGGTGTTTGCGCGAACGGGCGCGTGAAAGCATGGCCGCATGCCTGGAACAAACCTCACCCGCGAAGAAGCCAGCGAGCGCGCATCGACCGTCTCCACAGAGTCCTACGACGTCGCGCTCGACCTCACGATCGGCAGCGAGTCCCGTTTCGGATCGACCACGACGATCACGTTCGGGGCAACCCCCGGGGCGTCGACCTTTGTTGATCTCGTCGACGGTGAGATCTCGTCGATCACGCTCAACGGCGCCGATGTCGACGTGTCCGCCTATGTCGAAAGCCGCATCGCGCTGACGGGGCTGGCTGAGAAAAACGTCCTCACGGTTGAGGCCACCTGCGCATACTCACGCTCCGGTGAGGGACTGCACCGCTTCGTCGACCCAGTCGACGGTCGCATCTATCTATACACCCAGTTCGAGGTGCCAGACGCGAGGCGTGTCTTCACGACGTTCGAGCAGCCCAATCTCAAGGCGACGTTTGAGTTTCACATCACCGCGCCAACGGCGTGGCAGGTCGTCTCCAACTCTCCCACACCGGAGCCGGAACCGGCCGATGAGGGCACCAGCACCTGGCACTTTGCACCCACCAAGCGCATGTCGACCTACATCACGGCGCTGATCGCCGGCGAATACCATCAGGTCACCGACTCATATCAAGGCGCGTACGACGAGATCGCGCTCGGCGTGTTCTGCCGCCAGTCGCTGGTTGAGCACCTTGATGCCGACGACATCTTCCTCATCACCAAGCAGGGTTTTGAGTTCTTCGAGAGCACCTTCGAGATGGGCTACCCGTTCGGCAAGTACGACCAGCTCTTCGTGCCCGAATACAACATGGGGGCGATGGAGAACGCCGGGGCCGTGACATTTCGCGACGAGATGATCTTCCGCAGTCGGCAGACGGTCGCCGCGTACGAGCAGCGCGCCAACACGATCCTGCACGAGATGGCGCACATGTGGTTCGGCGATCTCGTGACGATGAACTGGTGGGACGACCTGTGGCTCAACGAGTCGTTCGCGGAGTTCGCGGCCTCACACTCAGCCACCCATGCGACGCGGTTCACCGACTCGTGGACGAGCTTCACCAACGCCCGCAAGAACTGGGCCTACCGCCAGGACCAGCTGCCATCGACCCACCCGATCGCGGCCGACAACTACGACCTGCATGCGGTCGAGGCGAACTTCGACGGCATCACCTACGCCAAGGGGGCCTCCGCCCTCAAGCAGCTCGTCGCCTGGGTCGGCGAGGACGACTTCTTCGCCGGTCTGCGCGCCTATTTCAGCAAGCACGCCTACGGCAACACCGAGCTGTCCGACCTGCTCAGTGAGCTGGAGACCGCCTCGGGCCGTGAGCTCGGCGACTGGGCCAAAGAGTGGCTGCAGACGTCAGGGGTCAACACGCTGAGGGCTGTCTTCGAGACCGATGACGAAGGCATCTTCACCTCCTTCGCGATCGAGCAGACCGCGATCGACGACTATCCAACCCTTCGCCGTCACCGCATAGCGATAGGCCTCTACGACCAGGTCGAGGGCCAGCTCGTACGTACGGAACGGATCGAGACCGATATTCGCGGCGCGTCCACGCCGATCATTGAGATGCTGGACCACAAACAGCCCGACTTGATCCTGCTCAACGACGACGACCTGACCTACGCCAAGATCCGTTTGGACGACCGCTCGTTCGACACGCTGCTTGAGAGCATCGCAACATTCGACGAGTCGCTCCCCCGCGCCCTGTGCTGGGGATCGGCGTGGGACATGACGCGCGATGCCGAGCTGCCAGCGGCAGACTTCGTCGCGCTGGTGCTGGCCGGTGTTGGATCCGAGACCGACCTGACCGCGGTGGCATCTTTGTTGCGTCAGGGACAGACCGCCGTCAACATCTTCACCTCGAACACCTCTCGGTCCGAGCTCGCCGAGAAGTGGGAGTCCGGGCTGCGTGCCCTGCTCGATCTAGCTGAGGCCGGCAGCGATCACCAGCTCGCGCTGGTGCGCGCTTACGCAAACGCGGCCTCCGGCCCGGGCCGACTCCGCGAGATAGCCGACGGCGGCCTCAAGGGGCTCGCGGTAGACACCGACATGCGCTGGACCTTGTTGACGGCACTCGCCCGACTGGGCGAAGCCGATGAAGCCGAGATCGTCGCTGAGCTCGAGCGGGACAACACGATTTCCGGCCAGGAGCACGCCGCTTCCGCCCGCGCGATCAGGCCGCTGGCCGAGGCCAAGGCCGCCGCATGGGACGCCGTGACCGTGAGCGCCGACATCCCCAACGAGACCCGACGTTCGGTCGCGTACGCGTTCCAGGTGCCGGGACAACGCGAGCTGCTCGAGCCGTACGTCGAGCGCTATCTCACGATGGCTGAGACTGTGCTGGAGGAGAAGGGCGTCTGGATGGCACAGGTCGCACTGATCCCGCTGTTCCCCTTGGCCAACCCGTCGCGAGCCACGCTTGACAAGGTGGATGAGTGGCTCGAGACGACTGGTGCCGGAGCCGCAACGGTGCGCTACGTCTCAGAGGGTCGCGACGATCTGGCCCGCGCTCTCCGCGCCCAGGCGTTCAACAGCTAGTCGGTCGCATCACCAGCGGCGGGTGGGCGCCAACTGGTGAGGAGAAGCAGCGACGCGCCGAGCAGTCCTGTTCCTGCTGCGATCAGCCCGACGGCTGTGCCATGCAACTCAATGTCGAGCACGTGGTCCAGCGAGATCGTGCCTGCGCCGAGCATCGCCAGAGCGGTGAGCGCGAACGCGACGGTGCCGACGTACTCGTAGCCCTCACCCGGATTGAAGATGAAGAAGCCGTTCTTGCGATGCACCGTCACGAACGCGACGGTCATCGTTGCGACGCCTGCCGCGGCTGCGAAGGGTACGAACAACCCCAGCAGCAGTGCGATTCCGCAGGCAACCTCCATGTAGGCGCTCATCGCTGCGTGCACCTTGGCCGGGCGAAGTCCGATGCTCTCAAACCAGCTCGCGGTGCCGGCAAGCCCGCCCGAGCCCCACCCGTGGTTGCGACCATGCGCGAGCAACACGGTGCCCAGCGCAAGGCGCAGGATGAGTGCTGCTGTGTCTGGCCCGTTCACAAGTGCAGGGACATGGTCAGTGGCGAGCTGCAGCGCTGGAAGAAGCCCGCTCCAGCTCGGTGCTCGGCGGCGCTGGTGTGAAGTTGTTGCGCGCGGTCAGTAGAGCGAACAGTGAGATGACGGCAATCAGGCCGAGCGTGGCACCGCCGAAGAAGACCAATGTGTCCAGCACGCTGCGGCCCTCAGCCTTCGGCCACGCGGCCGTGTTGGGCTCGTCGGCCACCGCCGACGCGGCACCGATGGTGATGTACGTCGCGGTGGCCACCAACAAACCGAGGACACGAGTAGGAGTCGTCATGGGGGAATCTTAGCCACCCGTAGGCTGGAGCAATGCCGTACCTCGACGTCAACTGGGACATCCCCAGGGACCGCGCCCTCAACTGGTTCGTCGCCACACCGGGGACGATCCTGCTGATCATCTTTGTCGGGCTGCTGTTCCGCTGGTTCGTCAACCGGGCCATCGATCGGGTTGTGGCCCGCGCCAGCCAGGGCAGCCTCCCAAGCGTCATCGCCAACTCGAGGGCCGGGGACTTTTTGTCGGACCTGCGACCGGGCAATCACGAGCGTCGCAGGCAGCGGGCGCAGACGATGGGCTCGCTGCTCAAGAGCATCTCGACGGGTCTGATCCTGGCGATCGTCATCGTCATGGTGTTGGCGCAGCTGAGTGTCAACATCGCACCGATCATCGCCAGCGCCGGCATCATCGGAGTCGCCTTCGGATTTGGCGCACAGAACCTCGTCAAGGACTTCCTCGCCGGCATCTTCATGATCTTGGAGGACCAGTACGGCGTCGGCGACGTCGTGGACCTCGGCGAGGCCACCGGGGTCGTCGAAGCTGTCGGACTGCGCGTGACACGGTTGCGCGACGTCAACGGCACGGTCTGGTACGTCCGCAACGGCGAGGTGTTGCGGGTCGGCAACAAGAGCCAGAACTGGGCGCGTACGGTCCTCGACATCACGGTCGGCTACGAAGCTGACCTCGACGAGGTGCAGACAATCCTGCAGGAGGAAGCGACCGCGATGTTCGAGGACGCCGAGTTCCACGGGATCATCATCGAGGCGCCCGAAGTGTGGGGGGTCGAGCGTTTCGACAAGGACGGAGCCGTCGTACGAGTCGTGCTCAAGACGGCACCGCTTCAGCAGTGGCTCGTTGCTCGAGCGATGCGACAACGCGTCAAGGCCCGGTTCGATGCGGCAGGCATTCGCATCCCGACCACATTCCAGACCTCGACCGCAGCGGACCCCGAATGAGCCAGGACATTCGCGAGCGCAGCTGGGGGTCCCCCCGCGCACCCCGTACGGAAAGTTCCGTATTCCCGCACGCGCAGGGGGCGCGAACAACGGGGCCGTCATGTCGTTGCCTCCTTTCTCTTTTGCCTTTCGAGGAGGCGACGACATGACGTTCTACGAAGCCATCGGTGGCCACGACACGATCAAGTTGATCGTGGACACGTTCTATGACGGCGTCGCGACTGACGAGGTGCTGCGGCCGCTTTATCCCGAGGAGGACCTCGGGCCCGCCAACGACCGGTTCCGCATGTTCCTTGAGCAGTACTGGGGTGGCCCGACGACATACTCGGAGCAGCGGGGCCATCCGCGCCTGCGCATGCGGCACGCCCCTTTCGAGGTGACGATCGAGGCACGCGACCGCTGGTTGGTGCACTTTCGTGAGGGCCTCGACAAGGCTGCCCTTGCGCCAGAGCTGGACCAACAGTTCTGGGACTACATCCAGCACGCAGCGCAGTTCATGGTCAACTCGGCGCGATAGCGCACGCCAACCAAGGAAAGCGACAGCCGAGTTGGGCCATGGAAATCAACACAGCATGGTCGACTCGGCGCGATGACGCACGTTGCTCATCAACCCGCCAAGGAGTCAGCCGGGGATGAACTCCCCGAGGAGCGCCTTCTCGTGGTCCTCAAGTTTGCGAGATGACTGGGTTGCCATGTCGAAGCCGACCAGGACGGAATGCGCGTGCGCGTACACCTGTCCCCCTTCGGCGATCTCGGCCTCGATGTGGATCGACGAGTCGCCGATACGACTGATCCACGACGTCACCGGATAGGCCTCTCGCCGCCACGAGATCGGCTCGCCGAAGGTCACTTCAACGTGTCCCACCACAAAGCGGCTCGCACCTGCGCCATCGCGGCGTATCGACGAGAACAACACGATGCGCGCCTCTTGGAAGAACTCGAATGCCTTCGTCAGCGAGGCAACGCCGGTGGCATCTACGTCGCTGTGGCGCACCCGCAACGGGTATGGGTCGAACGTCGCTCTACCTCGCTTGACATCGACCGGAGCTCCGAATGCTGTGGTGACTCTCGCGTAGACGGTGTCCGCGACGCCGTTGGTGATTTCCTGCACGAGCTCGTCACCATCCCGGGTAGACGTGACCCGCACGGATTGGCTGCTGAGCAGCAATGGCCGGAGGAAGTCGACCGACATTCGCTGAACGCGCTCATCGGCTCCGACGATGCCATCCTCGATGAGTATGGCTCGGCTCTCGGCTGCGTAGTCGACGTAGACGACGTTGTTGACGTGGTTGAGCGAGTCCAGGTCCGCCCAGCGCATCGGCAACTCATAGGTGTGTGATTGCACCCGCCGATGATGTCAGGCGCTGGCGGTCTCGTCGATCTCGATGAGCGGGTCGCCTTCTTGGACGATCTGCCCGACCTCGACGAGAATCTTGCTGACGAAGCCGGAGGCCTCTGCGTACACGGGAATCTCCATCTTCATCGTCTCAAGAATCGCCAAGACGTCGCCGGCGCCGACTTGATCGCCTTCGCGTGCCGTGATCTTCCAGACGTTGGCGACGATCTCGGCTCGTGCAGCAAACATCAGGTCTGGCCGGCAGTGAGCATGCGCAGCGCCGCAGTCATACGGTCGCGTGTCTCCTCGGGATGGATCACGTCGTCGACGATACCGGCTTCGGCCGCCAGGTAGGGGCGAGCGACTTCCTCGCGATAGACCGCTGCCAGCTCGTCCCGCAGGACTGTTGGCTCCTCCGCCTCCTTGAGGGCACGGCGGTGCAGCAGTGCAACCGCACCACCGGGACCCATCACGGCGATCTCGGACTGGGCCCAAGCCCAGTTGACGTCGGCTCCGAGCGATGCGGCACCCATGGCGATGTACGCGCCGCCGTATGCCTTGCGGACCACAACGGTGAGCTTGGGCGACGTCGTCTCGACGTACGCCTTGAGGAGCTTGGCACCATGCGTGATGATGCCGCGCCCCTCCTCGACGGTGCCGGGCAGGAACCCCGGCACGTCGACGAAGGTGAGAACAGGGAGGTCGAAGCGACCGCAGAACTCGACGAACCGGGCAGCTTTGACCGCTGCCTTGGAGTCGAGGATGCCTCCACGGGCGTCCGGTTGATTGGCAAGGACACCAACGGCACGGCCGTCGAGGCGGGCGAAGAGGGTCAGGATGCTCGGCGCGTGGGTCGGCATCAGCTCA
This sequence comes from uncultured Aeromicrobium sp., assembly GCA_964638755.1. Taxonomy (GTDB): domain Bacteria; phylum Actinomycetota; class Actinomycetes; order Propionibacteriales; family Nocardioidaceae; genus Aeromicrobium. The sequence continues at coordinate 11,062 of CAZWZC010000064.1, forward strand.
AGGCGTGCGCCGTTGTCGAGGACACCATCGAGGACAGCGTTCATGTCGAAGACAACGCTGGACTTCTCCGGCACGATGCCGGGCAGGCGTTCGACGGCACCGGGGTTGGCTGGCATGGGGCTGTGACGCTTTTGGGCTCCTCCCTTGTGCGTCGGCAGGAACGAAAGAAGCAGGCGCGTTGCGTTGAACGCCTCTTCCTCGGTGTCGACCTCAAGATGGGCAACGCCACTGACACGGGTGTGCAGGTCGGATCCACCAATGTCTTCAGCCGTGGCGTCCTCGCCGGTGGCCGCCTTGACTATGTCGGGACCCGTCAGGAACATCTGCCCCTGCTCCTTGACCATGATCGTCCAGTCGGTCAGCGCAGGTGAATATGCAGCGGCGCCGGCACACGGTCCAAGGATCAAGGAGATCTGGGGTATGCGCTTCTGCGCCTCGATGTTGAGCGCGAAGATGCCGCCGCAGCCGTGCAGTGCGAAGATGCCGTCGTGGATGCGAGCTCCGCCCGAGTCGTTGATGTAGACGATCGGGTAGCCCTTGTCGATGGCGAACCGCTGGGCTTTCTGGATGCTCTCGGCCATGACAGCGCCGATTGCGCCCGAGGCCACTGCCGCGTCGTGCGAGACGACGACGAGCGGATGACCATCGGTCGTGCCCCAGCCCGCGATGACGCCGCTGCCCTGGCCGACGCCTGCAGAGCGAAGCGGAGTCATGGATACGAACGAACCCTCGTCAACGAGCATCTCGGCACGCTGAAGCGCTGTGAACACCCGTTTGCCCTTCGGCTCGACGTGGGCGAACCGATCGGCACGACGCTGCGTGAGCATTGACCGATGACTCGCCGCTTCGGGCGCTGCGACAGGCGCTGACACCACCGAAGGTGTTTCGCGATGCGACACGTCGACTCCTAAAACATGAGGTTTTCCTCAACTATACACAAACATGAGGGAAACCTCACTTTCGCTGGCGAGTCTTTTGGGGTGATCTGCCTCTCGCGCGCCTCGACGGTCTGCGATACGGTTCTGGTGAACCTACTAAGCAAGCGCTTACGCGCGTCTCCGAAGGAGCAGAACTGTGAGCGAACCCCGTACCGCGATCGTGACTGGAGCAGCGCGAGGCATCGGTGCCGGCGTGGCCCAGCGCCTCTCGGCCGACGGCTTCAAGATCGCTGTCGTCGACCTGGACGAGGCTTCCTGCGCAGGCACGGTCGACGCGATCACCGGTGCAGGCGGAACCGCGTTGGCCGTTGGGGCCAATGTCGGTGACGAGGTCCAGGTTGCTGCGGCGTTCAAACGCATCGAGGCCGAGCTCGGCGCTCCCACCGTACTGATCAACAACGCCGGCGTCATCCGCGACAACATGCTCTTCAAGATGACGACGGACGACTGGGACACCGTCATGAACGTGCATCTGCGCGGCGCATTCCTGATGTCCAAGGCCGTCCAGAAGTTCATGACCGAGGCCAAATGGGGTCGCATCGTCAACCTCTCGAGCAGCTCGGCGCTCGGCAACCGCGGCCAGGCCAACTACTCAGCAGCCAAGGCCGGCATCCAGGGCTTCACCAAAACCCTCGCGATCGAGCTCGGCAAGTTCGGTGTCACCGTCAATGCGATCGCTCCCGGCTTCATCCAGACCGACATGACGGCCTCCACTGCCGAGCGCCTCGGCGTCGCGTTCGACGACTTCATCAAGTTCAGCGCTGAGCAGATCCCCGTACAGCGCGTGGGACAACCCGAGGACATTGCACACACCGCTTCGTTCCTGGTCAGCGAAGGTGCCGGGTTCGTGTCGGGCCAGGTCATCTACGTCGCCGGCGGACCGCTCGGCTGATGACGAGCGACGACCCGTTGGGCTTGGACCTAGGCGCGCTCCATGCATGGCTGTCCGAGGCCGAGCCAACACTCGCCAGGGGGCCGTTGTCGGCGAGCCTGATCACGGGCGGCAAGTCCAATCTCACCTACCTCGTGAGCGATGGAACGACCGACTACGTCGTACGTCGCCCTCCCCTGGGTCACGTACTAGCGACGGCGCACGACATGAGTCGCGAATACACCGTCATGGCTGCGCTGAAGCAGACCGACGTACCGGTGCCGCAGATGCTGGCACACTGTGAGGACACCGACGTGATGGGCGCACCGTTCTACGTCATGCAGAAGGTCGACGGAACGGCCTACGGCCACGCCGATCAGCTCAAGCCGCTCGGCGCCACACGTACGCGCGCCATCACCGAGCGGATGGTCGACACGCTCGCGACCCTCCATGCCGTCGACCACCAAGCCGTGGCTCTGTCCGACTTCGGCCGCCCAGACGGCTACCTCGAGCGTCAGGTGTCGCGGTGGAAAAAACAGCTCGCTGGGTCGACGAGTCGTGAGCTGCCAGGGATGGACGATCTCATCACGCAGCTCGATGCCAACATCCCGGCCAACAGCGACGGGACAATCGTGCACGGCGACTACCGGCTCGACAACCTTCTCGTCGACGAGTCAGACCAGATTGCTGCAGTGCTCGACTGGGAGATGAGCACGCTCGGCGATCCGCTCACCGATCTCGCCGTGCTGCTGGCATACCAACAGCTCGCAGAGGTCGCACCCCCCTCCGGGGTGGGCGCCGCCATGGTAACCGACGCTCCCCTGGCGCCCGGCTATCTGGACCGCGACGACGTGCTCGAACGCTATGCAGACAAGTCGGGCCGAGACGTCAGCAACATCTCGTTTCACCTCTCGCTTGCGTTCTTCAAGATCGCCGTGATCCTCGAGGGCATTCACTTCAGGCATTCGGCTGGTCAGACCGTCGGAGCCGGATTCGACGGTATCGGCGACATGATTGGCCCCTTGATCGCCGCAGGCCGCGCCGCTTCGCGTTAGTGTTGCGCCCGTGACGGCCGAGATCCTCGAACCCAGGCGCCGCCCGACTCAGGAGCGCAGCCACAAGAAGTTCGACCACCTGTTGCTGGTGGCGCGCGAGCTCCTGCTCGAGGTCGGGTTCGAGTCGTTCACGATGGAGGAGGTCGCCAACCGTGC
>CAZWZC010000065.1:0-13572 GCA_964638755.1 uncultured Aeromicrobium sp.
CGTTCGAGGCAGTCGGAGCGTGCATCAAGGGGCTCATCACTCGTGAGCAGGTCGACAAGATCGAACGGGCCATCTGTCCCGGTGAGGGAGCCTGTGGCGGCATGTTCACCGCCAACACGATGGCCACCGCCGCTGAGGCGCTCGGCATGAGCCTGCCGGGGTCCGCCGCTCCGCCGGCGATTGACAGCCGCCGCGACGAGTTCGCCGTCGCATCAGGTGAAGCAGTCGTGGAGCTGCTCCGCAAGGGCATCACCGCGCGCCAGATCATGACCAGGGAGGCGTTCGAGAACGCCATCACCGTCACCATGGCGCTCGGTGGCTCCACCAATGCCGTGCTCCACCTGCTCGCCATCGCGCGAGAGGCGGAGGTCCCGCTGACGCTTGAGGATTTCAACCGCGTCGGCGACAAGGTGCCACACCTGGGCGACCTCAAACCCTTCGGGCGCTACGTCATGAACGACGTCGACAAAGTCGGTGGCACCGCTGTCATCATGAAGGCGCTTCTCGATGCGGGTCTGATCCACGGTGATTGCATGACCGTCACGGGCAAGACCATGGCAGAGAACCTTTCGGAGATCACCGAGAAGCTCGACGGCGACGTCATCCGAACCCTTGACAGGCCGATCCACAAGACCGGCGGGCTGACGATTCTTCGCGGTTCGCTGGCTCCTGACGGCGCAGTCGTCAAGAGTGCAGGCTTCGACTCCGACGTGTTCCGCGGGACCGCACGAGTCTTCGACGGCGAGCGCGCGGCCATGGACGCACTTGAGGACGGCACGATCGTCGCTGGCGATGTTGTCGTCATCCGCAACGAAGGCCCCAAGGGCGGACCGGGTATGCGCGAGATGCTCGCGATCACAGGTGCCATCAAGGGCGCAGGGCTCGGCAAGGAGGTGCTGCTTCTCACCGACGGACGGTTCTCCGGTGGGACGACCGGACTCTGCGTCGGCCACGTCGCTCCCGAGGCCGTCGACGGTGGACCCATTGCCTTTGTCAAGGATGGCGACCCGATCGTCCTCGACATGGCCAACCGCACACTCGAGGTCGAGGTCGAGGCCGACGAGCTCGAAGCCCGAAAGGTTGGCTGGGAGCCCGTGCCGCCGAGATACACGACCGGGGTACTCGCGAAGTACCGCAAACTCGTCAGCTCTGCCGCTGACGGCGCTGTCTGTGGCTAGGAACACGTGTCTGAGATAGATCCCGACGAGCTTGCCGTGGCGCTGAAGGTACTGAAAGCCGCCGAGCAGCTCATCGAGGACGATCCGGATTTCGTCGCGCTCCGCCGTGCATGCGGGAAGTTCTACAAGAACGTCAAGAAGCACCGCCGCCTCGACAAGCGTGCTCAGGTCGCGGCAGCCGATCGCGCTGTCGTCTCGGTGACTGCCACGGGCTCGCCGACTCGCATCGACGACGAGACCGAGGGCATCCCGCTGGTCTCAAACTCTCCGGGCGCGACGGCAGGCACGCTGCAGGTGGCGAGGCCCTGCTACATCTGCAAGCAGAAGTACACCGTCGTCGACGCGTTCTATCACCAGCTCTGTCCCGACTGCGCTGCACTCAACCGCTCCAAACGTGATGCACGAGCCGACCTGAGCGGCAAACGTGCACTGCTCACCGGTGGCAGGGCCAAGATCGGCATGTACATCGCGCTGCGCCTCCTGCGCGACGGCGCGCATACGACCATCACTACACGCTTTCCTCACGACGCCGTCCGCCGGTTCTCCGCGATGCCCGACAGCGCTGACTGGTTGCACCGCCTGCGGATCGTCGGTATCGACTTGCGTGACCCGGCCCAGGTCGTGGGACTCGCCGACTCGGTGGCCGAACAAGGTCCGCTCGACATCTTGATCAACAATGCCGCGCAGACTGTGAGGCGCACACCGGGCGCGTACGGACCGCTCGCCGAGGCCGAGAAATCTCCACTGCCTACAGGACCACTGCCCGAGCTACTGACGTTCGGGCACACCAGCGATGCCCACCCCGCGGCGCTCGTTGGCTCAGTCGATGCGCACCCCGTGCTCGCCGGCGACGCTCCTGCCGACGGTGGTCAAGGGGGTCTATTGGTCACCGCCGGCGAAGTCCTGGAGCGTGTCAGCATGGCGCTGACGGCTGGATCGGCCGATCTCGACCGGATCGATGCCGGCGGGCTCGTGCCCGACACCGTCGACATCAACAGCTGGACCCAGCGCGTGCACGAGGTCGATGCCCTCGAACTGCTCGAGGTGCAGCTCTGCAACACCACGGCTCCGTTCATCCTGGTCAGCAGGCTTCGACCGTCGATGGCTTCGGCCGAGGCCAGCCGTACGTACGTCGTCAACGTCTCGGCGATGGAAGGCCAGTTCAGCCGTCGCTACAAGGGGCCGGGGCACCCGCACACCAACATGGCGAAGGCTGCTCTCAACATGCTGACCCGTACCAGTGCAGACGAGATGCTCGAGCAGGACGGCATCCTCATGACTGCGGTCGACACGGGATGGATCACAGATGAGCGGCCGCACCCCACCAGGATGCGGCTGGCCGAGGAGGGGTTCAAGGCGCCCCTGGACCTCGTTGATGGGGCCGCACGCGTCTACGACCCCATCGTCCAGGGTGAGACCGGGACCGACCTGTACGGCGTGTTCCTCAAGGATTACGTGCCATCGCCATGGTGACCATCCACATGCTGGAACGGGCTGTCTCAGAACTTGACCATTGACGCGGGCACGGCGAGACTGAATGCGTGAATGTGGAAATTCTCGTAGTAGACGACTGACGCGACGGCCTGATCGGCCCCGCGTCTCCCTCGAATTGCACTAGCCAAACAGAGCTGGGGCCGAGGGATTTTTTTATGCGAACTCGCCGAACAGTCCACGGGCATACTGAAATGGACAGAAGGATGGTTTCATGACCGAGAAGCTCACCGGGGCACAGAGCCTCGTGCGGGCTCTGGAGCAGGCCGGGGTCGACACGATCTTCGGCATTCCAGGCGGCGCGATCCTGCCCGCGTACGACCCGCTCTTCGATTCGGAACAGATTCGTCACATACTCGTACGCCACGAACAGGGTGCAGGGCACGCGGCACAGGGCTACGCGATGGTCACCGGCCGCGTCGGCGTCTGCATGGCCACGTCCGGTCCCGGCGCGACCAACCTCGTCACCGCCATCGCCGACGCACACATGGACTCCGTCCCGATGGTCGCGATCACCGGTCAGGTGCCAAGCGGTGCGATTGGTTCTGATGCGTTTCAGGAAGCCGACATCCGCGGCATCACGATGCCGATCACCAAGCACAGCTTCCTTGTGACGGATGCAGACGAGATCCCGCGTGTCATCGCCGAGGCGTTCCACATCGCCAGCACCGGTCGTCCGGGACCCGTGCTCGTCGACATCGCCAAGGATGCTTTGCAGGCCGAGGCGACCTACAGCTGGCCGGGCGAGCTCGCACTGCCTGGATATCGCCCCACCACGCGCCCGCACGGCAAGCAGGTCCGCGAGGCGGCTCGGTTGATTGGCGAGTCCGAACGTCCTGTCCTGTACGTCGGTGGCGGCGTGATCAAGGCCGAGGCCTGGGCCGAGCTCAAGGTGCTCGCCGAGATGACCCAGATCCCTGTAGTCACGACCCTGATGGCGCGCGGAGCGTTCCCCGACTCCCACGAACTTCACCTTGGTATGCCCGGCATGCACGGCTCGGTCGCGGCGGTGGGCGCCCTGCAGAAGAGTGATCTTCTGATCTCGCTCGGCGCTCGCTTCGATGACCGGGTGACCGGCAAACTCGACTCGTTCGCACCTGGTGCCAAGATCATCCATGCCGACATCGACCCAGCGGAGATCTCCAAGAACCGCGCGGCCGATGTCCCGATCGTGGGCGACTGCCGCGAAGTGATCGCTGACCTGATCGCCATGCTGCAGAAGCAGACTGCCGAGGACAAGGTGACGGTTGACTGCAGCGCTTGGAAGGCGCAGATGCTCGCCGTCAAGGCGAAGTATCCGGTCGGCTACGACAAGCCCGAGACGGGTTTGGCGCCGCAGCAGGTGATCGAGCGGATCAGTGCGATCGCTGGTCCCGATGCGACCTACACCGCGGGTGTCGGTCAGCACCAGATGTGGGCCGCTCACTATGTTGATTTCGAGCGCCCGCGTCAGTGGCTCAACTCAGGTGGACTCGGCACGATGGGCTATGCCGTCCCGGCCGCGATGGGTGCGCAGATCGGCCTCCCCCAATCCGTGGTGTGGGCCATCGATGGCGACGGTTGCTTCCAGATGACAAATCAGGAGCTCGCGACCTGCGCGATCGAGGGCATCCCGATCAAGGTCGCGATCATCAACAACTCCTCGCTCGGCATGGTGCGTCAGTGGCAGACCCTGTTGTACGAGGGGCGCTACTCCAACACCGACCTCAACACCGGATCTGAAGACATCGGTGCGCGACGCATCCCCGACTTCGTCAAGCTCGCGGAAGCCTACGGCTGCGTCGGCCTGCGCTGCGAGAGCGAAGCAGATCTCGACGCGACGATCGAGAAGGCAATGTCAATCACCGATCGTCCCGTGGTGATTGACTTCGTGGTCGAGCGTGACGCCATGGTGTGGCCGATGGTTCACGCGGGCACCAGCAATGACGCGATCCAGATTGCCCGCGACATGGCTCCTGAGTTCGACGACGAGGAAATGATATGAGCAGACATACAGGTGACACAGCAGGCTCGCGCGTGGAGCAGGTTGCGTTGGCTGCAGTCCCAACCCGACCTCGAGTGAGCAGAGCATGAGTCGACATACACTCTCCGTCCTTGTTGAAAACACCCCCGGTGTCCTGGCCCGTGTTTCAAGCCTGTTCATGCGGCGCGGCTTCAACATCGACTCGCTCGCCGTCGGACCGACCGAGATCCCGGAGATCTCACGTATGACGATCGTCGTCAACGTCGACGAGCTGCCGCTGGAACAGGTCACCAAGCAGCTCAACAAGCTCGTCAACGTGCTCAAGATCGTCGAGCTCGACTCCGACGCGGCGGTCGAGCGCGAGCTGATGCTGATCAAGGTCCGGACCGACCCGCAGACCCGCGGTCAGGTCCTCGAGACCGTGCAGCTGTTCCGTGCAAAGGTCGTCGACGTTGCCAATGACGCCGTGACCATCGAGGCGACCGGCGACTCCGGCAAGCTCACTGCGATGCTGAACGTGCTCGAACCGTTTGGAATCCGAGAGATCGCCCAGTCAGGACGAGTGGCAATCGGCCGCGGATCCCGCTCCATCACCGACCGCACGCTGCGTACCGTTCCCGGCTCGCAAGCTGGCTGACACACTGCAATTCAAAAGACACTCCAAGGAGAAGAACCCCGTGGCTGAACTGTTTTATGACGACGACGCTGACCTGAGCATCATCCAAGGACGCCACGTTGCGGTCATTGGCTATGGAAGCCAGGGCCACGCGCACGCACTGAACCTGCGCGACTCTGGAGTCGACGTGCGCGTCGGGCTTGCTGAGGGGTCCAAGAGCAAGGCGAAGGCGGAGGCTGAAGGTCTGCGGGTCATGTCCGTCGAAGAGGCCGTCGAGGAGGCCGACGTCACCGTCATCCTTGCTCCCGATCAGTACCAGCGGCACATCTACGCCGAGTCGATCGAGGCCAACCTGGTGGACGGCGACGCGATCATCTTCGGACACGGATTCAACATCCGCTTCGGCTACATCAAGCCGCCCGAGGGTGTTGACGTGTTGCTGGTTGCGCCCAAGGCTCCCGGTCATACCGTTCGGCGCGAGTTCGTGGCAGGTCGCGGCATTCCCGACATCATCGCGGTCGAGCAGGATGCCACCGGCAAGGCATGGGATCTCGCGCTCTCATACGCCAAGGCGATCGGCGGTACGCGCGCCGGCGTGATCAAGACGACGTTCACCGAGGAGACCGAGACTGACCTCTTTGGCGAGCAGGCCGTGCTCTGCGGTGGTGTCTCGCACCTCGTCCAGGCGGGCTTCGAGACGCTGACCGAGGCCGGTTACCAGCCTGAAATTGCCTACTTCGAGGTGCTGCACGAGCTCAAGTTGATCGTCGACCTGATGTGGGAGGGTGGCATCGCCAAGCAGCGGTGGAGCGTGTCCGACACTGCTGAATACGGCGACTACGTGTCGGGCCCACGCATCATCGATGCCTCGGTCAAGAAGCGCATGCAGGCCGTTCTCGCCGAGATCCAGGATGGCTCATTCGCCACCCGGTTCATCGACGACCAGGACGCCGGCGGCAAGGAGTTCCTCGAGCTGCGTGAGAAGGAAGCCGGCCACTCGATCGAGGCCACCGGCAAGGTGCTCCGTTCGCACTTCTCGTGGAAGCAGCAGGACGCTGACTATGTGGACGGCCAAGCCGCCCGCTGATCAGTGAGCGGTGGACGGTGAAGATCTCGGGCGTGGCCATCGACCAGGGCGAAGGAGTGCACCCGATGACACGCATGCCCGAACGGCTCCTGCGACTGATCGCCGGGCTGTTCTTGTACGGCTTCACGATGGCGATGATGGTCGAGTCGACCCTCGGCCTGGATCCGTGGGACGTGTTCCATCAAGGGCTGGCAGCTCACCTTCCCCTGACGTTTGGACAAGTCGTCATCATCGTCGGTGCTGTCGTCTTGTTGCTCTGGATACCGCTGCGCCAGATGCCGGGCATTGGCACAGTTCTCAATGTGATCGTCATCGGGTTCGCGGCCGATTTCGGGATAGCGATGATCGACCAACCGCACGATCTGGTGCTGCGCGGACTGCTGTTGGTCGGGGGAGTGGTCGGCAACGGCTTCGCCGGCGCTCTCTACATCGGTGCCCAGCTGGGGTCTGGTCCCCGCGACGGTCTCTGGCTGGGTCTGGTCCGACGCACCCGCCGAAGTGTGCGCTTCTGGCGCACGATGATCGAGGTTGCCGTTCTCGTCATCGGTTTCATCCTCGGCGGCACAGTGGGCGTGGGCACTGTTCTCTATGCCGTGTCGATCGGCCCGATCGTGCAGTTCTTCCTGCCCCTCGTGAGCGTCGAGCTCTCCGGCAGATTGCCTGAACCCGTGCCAGACTGACCCCTGAAGGGATAGGTTCACGCAACATGGCCGATTCGGCCGCTGGACATCTCGGAGGGCCCCGCATGGCAGATGCACTCGTCGGGAGGTCGCGGCGCCTCCCGCCAGAGCTGGCGATGTTGCGCATCACGAATGCCCGCCATCGACTTCCAGCGGTGTTCGGCACCGGTCTGCTGATCATGCTTGCGCTCGGCGTCATGATCGGCGGCGGCATCTTCTCGCTCGCTGGTACGCAGGCGGCAACGATGGCAGGTCCCGCGGTGATCGTCTCATTCGTCATCGCTGCCGTGGTGAGTCTGCTCGCGGCGCTGTCCTACGCTGAGCTTTCATCCACGCTTCCCACCGCGGGCAGCGTCTACACGTTCGCATATGTCGCTTTCGGTGAGCTCTGGGCCTGGATCGTCGGCTGGGCGCTGGTGCTTGAGCTTGTTGTGGCGGCGGCCGTGGTGTCTCGGATCTGGGCGTCGTATTTCACCGCGACAATCGACGGATTCAACATCGGCATACCGGACTTTGTCGCCAGTCACTCGCAGGTGGCTGAGGGAACAGGCTGGATCGGGGCCGCCCTCGTGATTGTCCTGATGCTCTTGGTGATGACCGGCGCGAAGCTCACAGGTCGTGTTCTCGCGTTCATCGTGGCGGCCAAGCTCGTGGCGGTCCTGCTGGTGATTGCCGTGGGTGCGACCCACGTCAAGTCCGACAACTACTCGCCGTTCGTCCCGAAGGCGGAGGCCGTGGACGGCGGATCTTCCACCGTTCTTCAGACAATCATCGGCGCCAGCGATGCCTTCGGGATATTCGGTATCTTCACTGCTGCCGGTGCCATCGTCTTTGCATTCATTGGCTTCGACTTGATCGCGACAGCTGCAGAAGATGCCAAGGATCCCCGCCACTCCATCCCGCGGGCGATGCTCGCCTCGATCGGCATCGTCACCGTCCTGTACGTCGCGATGGCGACGGTGCTGGTCGGGCTGAGGCCGTACGGCGAGCTCAACACCGCGGCTCCGGTGTCCGACGCGTTGCGCGCAGCGGGGTCGCCGGGATGGAGCGCCAACGTGATCAACGTTGGCGCGTTGTTCGGTCTCACTACAGTCGTGCTGGTCGTGCTGATTGCCCAGAGCCGGGTGCTGTTCGCGATGGGTCGCGATGGTCTGCTGCCCAAGGGTCTGTCCCGGGTTGGCTCCGGATCTGCGCCTTCACGAGCCGCGGCCGTGGCTGGTGTGGCAGCGGCTCTGCTCGCGCTCGACCCCGGCTCCGTCAAACGCGCCGACCTGCTCGTCCTTGGCACGCTGTTTGCGTTCGCCTTCTGCGCTGTGGGAGTCATTCGGCTCCGCAAGTCGCAACCAGACCTCGAGCGTGGATTCCTTGTCCCGCTCGTCCCGTTCGTCCCGATCCTGTCGCTGCTCGCGACCATCTGGCTGTCGCTCAATCTCTCGTGGACGACGTGGCGGGACTTCGCGATCTGGATGGTCGTGGGGGTGGCGCTCTACTTCGTCTACGGGCGCCGGCACAGTGTGCTGGGCAACCGCGCCGATGATCCGACCCCCCAACCTGACGCTCGGCCTCCTGAGGCCGCGCCGGAAGTACGCGCACCGCGACCACCCGGGGCACACCGAGCCTAGGGCGTGTCTCCCAATTCACCGCCGGCTCGCTCAGCCCCGCATCCCGCACGGCGGCGTTATCGTCGGTCGCCGCACAATTCCCCTACTCGCAGAGCTCGTGGGGAGACCCCTACCGGGGCGCCTCCCTCCTCTGCCATGCCAGACCCGCGCGGCTGCCACGCTCACTGATCGACGGCCAATTGGGAGACACGCCCGAGGGCACCTCAGCGCCGGGTAGCGATGATCAACGAGGCGTCGACGTCGATCAGCATCTCGACGGCAGCGAAACGTTCGTCGGTCAGCCAGCGCTCACGAATCGTGTCAACGCGGCCCTCGACGATGGGTGGCCAAAAGGCTGACGGAGCAAAGTCATCAAGCACGGCGATGCCACCAGGCTCGAGCAGATCGGCGAACACGTCGATGAATTCCATTACATCCCGCACGTCGACGAACACCAAGGAGAACGGCGCGTACTGCTCAAGCGTCGACCAGTCTCCGGCAATGACGTGGACGTTGGGCGTCTCGGCGAAGATCTTCTGGACGTCCTCAGCGAGCGCCGGGTCGAGCTCGGCGCTGACGATCCGCGCATCCTTGGGCGCCCCGCTGGACAACCAGGCCGATCCAACGCCACAACCGGTGCCGAGCTCAGCCAACGTGCCGGTGCGTGAGGCGGCCAGGGCGGCGAGCAGCCTGCCGGTCTCGTTGCGGATCGAGGTGATGAATCCCCGTTGGCGCGACAGGTCGAGGGTGCTCGAGACGATCTCGGGAACTTCAGCTGGAGCACTCACGCCTGTCAGTCTGTCATGGGGCTCGGTGTCTCGGAGACCGAGACGACGCGTCAAACATGTATGCGGATCGCGATCGCGGGGCTACTGTCGAGGTATGCGGAATCAGCTCGTAGTAATCGCTGGCCGCGGCAGGGCCTCTTAGGGCCACCCCTGCCGCGGAGTTTCGGCATTGGCTCGCCGTTCCGCCGCAGGGATCCAGATCAAGACCTGATCTGTTGATGTATCTCTTTCTCTCCTGACCAGATGATCTCTGGCGTGGTGTCTGGCGGAACGGCGGACCCGCCATCCCCGTCTGCGCAATCACCTCGAAGGAGAACTCTCATGGACCCGTACTTGATGGAATGGGGACCGGCGCATCTGCGTGATGAGCTGGCGCCCGAGATGGAGCACGACGAGCGCCCTGATGACAACTGATGCATCTCGAATGGCAAGATTGTTGTTTCAAATCATGAGACGGTGGCTCTAGGATGACCAGCATGAGTCGTACGTACAAGCTCGCCGTTATCCCTGGTGACGGCATTGGCCCCGAGGTCACTTCCCAGGCGCTCAAGGTGCTCGATCTTGTCGCCACCGGACACGATGTCAGCTTTGACAAGACAGAGTTCAACCTCGGCGCGAAGCGCTGGCACGCGACTGGCGAAGTCCTGCCCGACGCTGAGCTTTCCGCGATCCGCGGACATGACGCGATCCTGCTGGGAGCAGTGGGCGATCCGACCGTGCCCTCCGGAACCCTTGAGCGCGGGCTCCTGCTCAGACTTCGCTTCGAGCTCGATCACTACGTCAACCTGCGACCGTCCCGGATCTATCTCGGGGTCCCCACTCCGCTGGCCGATCCCGGTGTCGTTGACTTCGTCGTCGTCCGCGAAGGGACGGAAGGGCCGTACGTCGGCAACGGCGGCGCGATCCGGGTGGGTACGCCTCAGGAGCTGGCGACCGAGGTCAGCATCAATACTGCTTATGGCGTCGGACGGGTCGTCCGCGACGCCTTTGCGCGAGCACAAGCGCGTCCGCGCAAGAAGCTCACCCTGGTCCACAAGAACAATGTGCTCGTGCACGCCGGGCGCCTCTGGACCCGCACGGTCGACGCCGTCGCGGCCGAATTCCCCGAGATTGCCGTCGACTACCTGCACGTCGACGCCGCAACGATCTTCCTCGTCACCGACCCATCGCGGTTCGACGTCATCGTCACCGACAACCTGTTTGGCGACATCCTGACCGACCTGGCCGCTGCGGTCACCGGAGGCATCGGTGTCGCCGCAAGCGGGAACATCAACCCTGACGGCTCGGCTCCCAGCATGTTTGAGCCAGTCCATGGCTCAGCTCCTGACATTGCCGGGCAGTCCAAGGCCGACCCGACTGCCGCGATTCTCTCGGCTGCGCTGCTGCTCGACCACCTCGGTCTGCCTGCTGCAGCGGCACAGATCAACGCGGCGGTCGAGTCCGACATCGCCTCCCGCGGCGCCTCTCCCCGCAGCACCGAGGAGGTGGGAGAGGCCATCGCACAGCTCATCGCTGATGCGCGCGTGGCCGAAGGCGTAAAGGTCGGTTAACGACCGTTTACCCTTCGACCCCGAAAGCAGTATCGTGAAAACTATGACGTCCAAGCAGTTTCCGGCGACCTTTGAACCCAATCTCGAAGCCAAGTCCGACGAGCAGCGAGAGGCCATCTTGGCCGATCCCGGTTTCGGCAACCACTTCACTGACCACATGTTCCTGGCCGAGTGGACTCCTGACACCGGGTGGTCGGACGCACGCGTCGTGCCATACGGTCCGCTGTCGCTCGACCCCGCAACAGCTGTCCTGCACTACGCGCAGGAGATCTTCGAGGGGCTCAAGGCCTACATCCACGAGGACGGTTCGGTGTGGCTGTTCCGCCCCGAGGCCAACGCGGCGCGCATGCAGCGCTCAGCACACCGGTTGGCGCTGCCGGAGCTCCCGATCGACTGGTTCCTCGGTTCCATCGAGTCGTTGATCGAGGCCGATCGGGCGTGGGTTCCGGCCGGCGAGGAGAAGAGTCTCTACATCCGTCCCTTCATGTTCGCCTCCGAGGTGTTCCTCGGCGTGCGTCCCAGCCAGCACGTCACCTACTCAGTGATCGCCTCGCCAGCTGGCGCCTACTTCGCCGGCGGCGTCAAGGCGGTCTCGATCTGGCTCTCGAGCACGTATTCACGGGCCGGCGCTGGCGGCATGGGCGCTGCCAAGACTGGAGGCAACTACGCCTCAAGCCTCCTGCCACAACAGGAAGCCACCGCACATGGATGCGCACAGGTGGCGTTCCTCGACTCGGCCGAGCACAAGTGGGTTGAGGAGCTCGGGGGGATGAACCTCTACTTCGTACACGCCGACGGCTCGATCGTCACGCCGTCGTTGTCTGGCTCGATCCTAGAAGGGGTGACCCGCGACTCGATCATGACCCTCGCCGGCGATCTCGGCCATGATGTCGTCGAACGCCAGGTGAGCATCGACGGATGGCGCACGGGTACCGCTGACGGCTCGATCACCGAGGTGTTCGCCTGTGGCACCGCAGCGGTGGTTACTCCCGTCGCGTCGCTCAAGTGGGATGGCGGCGAGGCGGTGTCAGGCGATGGCGAGGCAGGCAAGGTCACTTCTGACATTCGCGCGGCCTTGGTCGACATCCAGTACGGTCGCGCCGAGGACCGTCATTCCTGGATGCGCAAGGTGGACCTGCGTTAGGCCCTCGACCATTCGCCGAGCGAAGCGTTCACGGAACTTGCGAACCGCTCGCGCTGTACTCGCGAGTACAGTCATCCCCTTCCCTGAAGTAGCCCTTGGGTGGTCTAAGGTCGGGCTGGTGGGGCCCAATGCTTCGCCCCATGCACTGGAGGCCCACCATGTCCGATGCCACGCGTACCGAGCACGACCTGATCGGCGAACGCGAGATTCCTGCCGACGTCTATTGGGGTGTACACACCTTGCGGGCGTTGGAGAACTTCCCCATCACCGGAGTACAGATCGGGGTGAGTCCCTACCTCGTCGAGTCGATCGCCGCGGTCAAGCAAGCCGCTGCTGCCGCCAACCACGATCTGGGCCTGCTCGACGACCAGCGGTACGAAGCGATCAGTGGAGCGTGCGAGGAGATCCGCGCGGGCGCGCTGCATGACCAGTTCGTCGTGGACGTCATGCAGGGTGGAGCTGGCACGTCGACCAACATGAACGCCAACGAGGTGATCGCCAACCGCGCGCTCGAGCTGATGGGTCACAAAAAGGGCGACTACGCCGCCCTCCACCCCAACGAGCACATCAATCTCAGCCAGTCGACCAACGACGTCTATCCGACTGCGGTCAAGATCGCGCTGATTCTCGCGACCCACGACCTGATCGAGGCCATGGGGGTGCTTGAGGCGTCTTTCGCGGCCAAGGCAGACGAGTTCCACGATGTCCTCAAGATGGGGCGCACGCAGCTGCAAGATGCTGTGCCGATGACCTTGGGCCAGGAGTTTCGTACGTACTCCCTGATGATCGGCGAGGACCGTGCACGCCTGTCCGAATCGGTCATGCTGCTGCACGAGATCAACCTCGGCGCCACCGCCATCGGGACCATGCTCAACGCGCCCAAGGGGTACGTGCCCTCTGCCTGCAAGCATCTTGCGGAACTCACCGGACTGCCGCTGGAGAGCGCGGTGGATCTGATTGAGGCCACTCAGGACTGCGGTGCATTCGTCCAGCACTCCGGCACGCTCAAGCGCGTGGCGGTCAAGCTGTCCAAGATCTGCAACGACCTGCGTCTGCTGTCGTCGGGGCCGCGTGCCGGATTCAACGAGATCAACCTTCCCGCCGTCCAGGCAGGCTCGAGCATCATGCCCGGCAAGGTCAATCCCGTCATTCCCGAGGTCGTCAATCAGGTCGCGTTCCAGATCATCGGCATGGACGTCACGGTCTCGCTGGCTGCCGAAGGCGGTCAGCTGCAGCTCAACGCCTTCGAGCCGGTAATCTGCTACTCGCTCTCTGCGGGCCTGTCACGGATGCGCGAAGCAGTGCTCGTGCTCGCAACCCGTTGTGTTGACGGCATCACGGCGAACGTCGAGCTTCTTCGCGCCGTGGTCGAGAACTCGATCGGGCTGGTCACGGCGCTCAACCCCTACATCGGCTATGCCGCTGCCACCGAGGTCGCCAAGGAGGCGCTCGCAAGCGGTCGGGGAGTCGCCGA
>CAZWZC010000066.1:0-13542 GCA_964638755.1 uncultured Aeromicrobium sp.
CATCTCATCCACCACGACCTCCGGTCGCAGGGACGCATGTCGTACCTCGTCGACCGCAGCCGTAAATTGCGCGGGGGTGCGGTCGATCTCGCTTCGGACTCCCACACAGTGATCGTAGGCGCGATGGGGTCAGGCCAAGATCCCGACACTCCGCCCCGCCTGAGACAATGCAGGTGTGACCACCACCGTGACCGACAGTGCCTTTCTCCAAGCGTGCCGTGGAGAGCGACCAGACCACACACCGGTCTGGTTCATGCGACAGGCCGGGAGGTCGCTGCCCGAATACCTCAAGCTGCGTGAGGGCATCGCAATGCTTGACTCGTGCTTCCGCACAGACATGGTCGTCGAGATCACGATGCAGCCCGTACGTCGCTATGGCGTCGACGCGGCGATCTTCTTCTCCGACATCGTGGTACCGCTCAAGGCGATCGGCATTGACCTCGACATCGTGCCGGGTACCGGTCCGGTCATCGCAGATCCGGTCAGGTCACCCGACCAGCTCGCCCAGTTCCGTGACCTTGAGCCTGACGACGTCGCCTCGATCACCGATGCAGTCACGTCGCTGACTGGAGAGCTGGGGTCGACACCGCTGATCGGTTTCGCCGGTGCACCGTTCACCCTTGCGTCCTATCTGGTTGAGGGCGGTCCGTCGAAGGATCACCGCAAGACCAAACAGCTGATGTACTCCGAGCCGGAGCTGTGGCATGCGTTGCTTGGCCGTGTCGCAGCGATCGCTGGCCAGTTCCTGCGACTCCAGGTCGAGGCGGGCGCTTCGGCCATCCAGCTCTTCGACTCGTGGGCCGGCACGTTGTCGCTTGCCGACTACGAGACCTATGTGCGCCCGCACTCCGCTGCGGTGCTCGAGTCAGTGGCTGATCTCGGTGTGCCGCGCATCCACTTCGGTGTTGGCACCGGCGAGCTGCTCCATTCGATGGGTCAGGCTGGCGCCGACGTCGTCGGAGTCGACTGGCGGGTGCCGCTCGACGAGGCGGTACGGCGCATCGGCCCGGACAAGGCCGTGCAGGGCAACCTCGACCCGACGCTGTTGTTTGCACCGACCGAGCTGGTGCACGCCAGGGCCGCGGAGATCATCGATGCCGGCCGCAGCGCCGAGGGGCACGTGTTCAACCTCGGTCACGGCGTGCTCCCTGCCACCGATCCTGATGCACTGGCGCGGCTGGTCGACTTCGTCCATGAGTACAGCGTCCACGGCTACGACGCCTGATCGTGCGTGTTGCTGTCGTCGGTGGTGGGATGGCTGGTCTCGCTGCCGCCCACGAGCTGGTTGCTGGCGGCGCTGATGTTGTCGTGCTCGAAGGCTCGAACCGGCTCGGCGGCAAGCTGCTGCTCGGCGAAGTCGGTGGCCTGACCCTGGATCTCGGTGCGGAGTCCATCCTTGCCCGCCGCCCCGAGGGCCTTGACCTGATGCACGCCGTCGGGCTCGACGATCGCACAGTCAATCCGCGTACGACCGACGCAGCGATCTGGACCCGCGGCGCTCTGCGTCCGTTGCCGCCGACGGTGATGGGCGTCCCGACAAATGCTGAGCTCAACGGCATCGCCGAAGTCAACGCGCACGTCTTGGCTGTGCCAGACGGTGACGTCTCAGTCGCCGAGTTCGTCTCGGTCCGGCTCGGCGCTGACGTGGTCGACCGGCTCGTCGAGCCGCTGCTCGGCGGCGTGTATGCCGGTCATGCAGACGAGCTGTCACTGCGGGCAACAGCGCCACAGATCGCCGCCCTCGGTGCGGACCTACTCGCCGGAGCAACGAAGGCGCGGGCTGCCGCAACCGCGTCAGGTCCGGTGTTCGCCGGGCTGGTCGGTGGCGTTGGTCAGCTGCCCGCGGCGGTGAGCGCCAAGATCGAGGTGCGTCTTGATGCGACGGTGCGTGCGATCACGCGCACGGGTGATGGTTGGAAGCTTTCGGTCGGGCCGACGACCGATGTCGAGGTGATCGGCATCGACGCAGTGGTGGTGGCGGCACCCGCCCCTGCTGCTGCACGGCTGCTCGCCGAGGTCGCCCCCGAGGCGGCGTTCTCTCTCGCCGCGATCGACTACGCCAGCGTCGCCATCGTCACCTACGTCTTTGAGGAGGGGCCCGACTTCGAGGGTTCCGGCTTCCTGGTTCCGCCTGTCGATGGAACGTTCATCAAGGCCGCAACGGTCTCCTCCAACAAGTGGGACTGGGTCGCCAACACGGGCCGCACCGTCATCCGCGCCTCGGTGGGTCGCGCCGGCGAGGCGACTCTCCTGCACAGCGATGATGCCGACATCACGGCACAGGCTCTGGCTGATCTGCGTACGGCATTCGGTGGCCTGCCGGAACCGATCGACTCGCGCGTGCAGCGTTGGGGTGGAGGGCTTCCGCAATACGCCGTCGGTCACCTCGACCGCGTTGACACGATCGAGCGTGACGTCGCCACCGTGCATGGGCTCGAGGTGTGCGGCGCCGCCTTTCGCGGGATCGGCATCCCTGCCGTGATCGCCTCCGGACAGGCCGCCGCCCGCAGACTGCTCGGTGGGACAATGACGGCATGAGCGAGCGCATCAAGGGCAAGGGCAAGCTGGCCAAGGAGATCAACGACACGATCCGCTACACGATGTGGTCGGTGTTCAAGCTTGAGCGCGTGCTGGGCGATGCTGATCGCCAGACCGAGGCCGTCGAGGTCGAATCGCTCATCGCAAAGCTTGCCGTCGACGATGTCGTCGTGCGTGGCACATACGACGTCAGCGGCCTGCGCGCTGATGCCGACCTGATGATCTGGTGGCACGCGCCGACGAGCGAGGCGCTCCAGGCCGCGTACAACGCGTTCCGGCGCACGGCTCTAGGGGCCCGCATGTCACCCGTGTGGTCGCAGATGGCACTTCATCGTCCTGCCGAGTTCAACCGATCGCACATCCCGGCGTTCATGGCCGACGAGGAGACCCACCCGTTCGTCTGCGTCTATCCGTTCGTCCGGTCATACGACTGGTACATCCTGCCCGATCAGGAGCGCCGCGACATCCTCAAGGAGCACGGCATGGCCGCTCGGGACTACCCCGACGTACGCGCCAACACTGTCGCGTCCTTCGCCCTCGGCGACTACGAATGGATCCTCGCCTTCGAAGCGGACGAGCTGCACCGCATCGTCGATCTCATGCGGGAGCTGCGCGCCACCGAAGCGCGGCGTCACGTACGCGTGGAGATCCCCTTCTACACCGGCCAGGCGCACACCGTCAGCGAGCTGACGACCCTCTGGCCCTAGGGCCTGTACTAGCTTTTGGGCTCCAGGGTGAGCGCAATGCCATTGATGCAGAAGCGCTCATCGGTCGGCGTGCCAAAGCCTTCACCCTTGAAGACGTGACCGAGGTGTGAGCCGCAGTTGGCGCAGCGGACCTCCGTGCGGACGCCACCGAACATCGAGCGGTCCTCGATGTATTCGACCCGATCCTCGGCGAGCGGTTCGTAGAACGCCGGCCATCCGCAGTGCGCGTCGAACTTCGTCTCGCTGCGGAACAGCTCTGCGCCACAGGCGCGACAGTCGTAGACACCGACGGTCGCATCGGTCTCGTACGACGAGCTGAACGGTCGCTCCGTGCCGGCCTTGCGCAGCACGTCGTACTCAGCAGGGCTGAGCTCAGCCTTCCACTCCGCCTCGGTCTTCTCCACGTCATAAGCCATGGGTCAAGCCTACGTCGCGGACCCGCCTCCGACAGTGACGAATCCGTGACGCCTCAGCGCTGGGCGTCGAACGGTACGTGCTCCAGCAGGTGGATGCTCGGTACGTCGAGCTTGCGCTGGGCGCGAGAGGTCCAGTCGATCTGCAGGAACTCCTTCACGATGTGCGGCTCGGTCAAGATGATGACCTCGTCCGAGCCGGTGTCCTTGACCATCGTGACGAGTGCGTCGATGGGATCGTCCTCGGTGAGAATCGTTGTCACCTGGCTACCGCGCTTCTTGAGAAGACCGGCGCTCGCGTCCAGCTCAGACTGTCCGATCTTGGCGATCTCCTTCTGTGCATCCTCGAGCATGTCCGGCTCGGTCATGGGGATGTACTGGCCGCCCAGTGACCCCATCGACGATGCGAGCACGGCCGAGGATGGCAGCACGGGAAGAAGCAGGTGATAGACGACAGTGTCCTCAAGACCTTCGTGCAAGGCGATGATCTGGTCCGCGTCGAGGTCGTTGAGCTGCCGCTCGATCAGCAGTGCGACGTCATACATGATGGCGATCCCTCTCATTGGAGCAACGGTCTGTGGTCACACCTTACGACCGGAGCCAACGCGTCAGCAGCACACCGTCTGAGTCGAGCACGTGGGCTCGACTCATGTGGTGCGTGACGGTCTCGGGTCCGTGCGCAATGCGGGGTGCCGCACCGGCGGCCATCACCGGTGCAATGGTGAGGCACAGGTCGTCGACCAGATCCTGGCCGACGAGCGCTCCGTGCAACGTCGGACCACCTTCGCAGAGCACACGGGTGAGCCCGCGTCCGGCGAGCTCGGCGAACACAGCAGGCCAGTCGATCACGCCATCACCGAAGGCGAGAACGTCCATCTCGTCGGGCACGGCGTCGAGAGAGGGGGCATCTGCTGTGGTGATCAGGAGCTCGCCGCGAAGGGCGTCAGGAATGTCGAGTCGAAGGCTGACGACGGCGATGGGGGGGATGGGTGCGAGACCGTGACGAGTGCGGAGGTCTGCATCGATCTCATCGGCGCCGACTGGTTCGTAGCCTTCTGCTCGTGCCGTCCCCGCACCCACAATGATGACGTCTGCGAGCGACCGCAGCAGGGCGAATACCTGCTTGTCGACCTCGCCGCCCAACGAGCCGGACTTGCCGCTGGCGTCGTAGGCGGCTCCGTCGAGCGTGGACACGAAGTTGGTGCGCACCCAGGTGTTGTCGCCGCCGGGGTAGGCATACAACCGCTCAAGCTCGGCCTGGTCGGGAATCATGGGTGCATCGTATGGCCTTGGTCCGGCATACTCGCGGACATGGCAAGGACCCTGGACGAGCAGCTGGCCGTGAGCGGACCGATCAACCTCGCCGACTTCGACTCTCGGGCAACGACGGGTTTCGACGGTGACAAGGACGACTCCAGGAAGGGAATGGCTGAGCTCGGTGAGGAGCTCGGCGAGCACCAGGAGCGGCTGTATGCCAGCGCTGAGTCGGGCAATGCGAAGGTTCTCGTGCTCCTGCAGGGCATGGACACCTCAGGCAAGGGTGGCATCATCCGTCACGTAGCCGGACTCGTCGATCCTCAGGGCCTCGCCATCACCTCGTTCAAGAAGCCAACCAGGGAGGAGCTCAAGCACGACTTCCTGTGGCGGATCGAGAAGGGGCTCCCGCAGCCCGGCAAGATCGGCGTTTTCGACCGCTCACAATATGAGGACGTGCTGATCGTGCGCGTACGTCAGCTTGCCGAGCCTGCCGAGATCGAGCGCCGCTACGACGCCATCAACGAGTTCGAAAAGAAGTTCACCGACTCGGGGGGAGTGCTGATCAAGTGTTTTTTGCACATCAGTGCTGACGACCAGAAGGGGCGGCTTGCTGCGCGCCTCGACGATCCGTCGAAGTACTGGAAGTACAACCAGGGTGACATCGACGAGCGGATGCTGTGGGACGACTACCAGCACGCTTACGCGATCGCGCTCGAGCGTTGTAGCACGCAATGGGCGCCCTGGCACCTCATACCGAGCGGGCGTAAGTGGTATCGCAACTGGGCAGTTGCCGCGCTACTCGCCGAGAAGCTTCGCGAGCTCAACCTTGACTGGCCCAAGGCCGCTTTCGACGTCGAAGCCGAGAAAGCCCGCCTCGCAAGTACGTGAGGCGGGCCCTGCTCGATTCTTGAGTCAGGCGAACAGCTGCTCCAAGGGGACCAGCTCGACCGCCCCTACGGCGTATCGGGCCAGGATGACTCGAGCCACCTCGGCGTCAGCGCCCAAGGGCTCAGCGACCGCGACTGCTCCGGCCTCCAGCGCCAGCTCCGCGACACGATCGGGCAGGACGCCCGGCGCGAGGAAGAGCATGCCGACCGCGATGTGGCGACGACCGTCGGCGCGGTGCGAACGTACGGCCTCGCCGGCAGCTGGCGGCACGCTCGACGCAAAGGCAGCAATTGTCGGCAGCTTGTGGTGGCCTCCCCACGCCCGTGCCGCGCGTGAGATGGCGGCATTGGCGATCGGGTCGGATGAGCCTGCGCCCGCCAGCACGAGCGCGTCGAGCTCACGTACCCGATTCTTGGACAATGCGTCGCGCAGCCGGCTGTCGAGCACGTGAAAGAAGGCCGACTCCAATCCAAGCACGCGGGTGGCCTGGATCCGGATGCCGTCATGGCGCGTGGCGGCGGACTCGATCGCAGCCGGCACGTCGACCCGTGCGTGATAGGCCTCGCTCAGGAGCAATGGGACGACGACGATCTCCTGGTGCCCCTCCGCGACCAAGCGGTCGACGGTCGCGTCGAATCTCGGCTCCGACAGGTCAAGGAATGCAGGCGCCACCCGAAGGTCCGGACGCATGCATGCGACCAGTTCCGTGAGGGCGTTGATGGTGGCGGCAGAACGCGGGTCGCGGCTGCCATGCGCAAGAGCAATGAGTGCTGGTGCGGTCATGATGTGTGCCTCCTTTCGGGGGATGCAGGTGGTGTCGGGTTGGGTGGTGCAAGCTGGCCGATGAAGTTGAGCTTGAATGCCCTCAGACACGAGCGACACTCCCACTCGCCGTGCTTCTCGCCGTGTGGACGCAGGTCCTCATCGGCGCAATAGGGGCAGTGAAAAGGAACGGCCCTCATGACGTCACGCTCCCTCGACAGGACCGAGGCGTACGAACCAAACGGCTTTGCGCGCAAGTGGGAGAAGTCTTGGACTGTGGGTCCATCAACGGAGCACCTCTTCGTCGACTCGGGAGACCCAACGCGCGAATGACTCTGAGTCGTCGCGTTGCGCGAGGTACCTACGTGACAGCTTCTCGACGTATACGGGGAGCTGCTCGCCGGTGACCTTGTGCGCACGGAGCTTGCGGCCGAAGCCTGCCTCGAGGCCCAGTGCTCCGCCGAGGTGGACCTGGAATCCTTCGACCTGCTCGCCGTGCTCGTCCATCACGAGCATTCCCTTGAGGCCGATGTCGGCGGTCTGGATGCGAGCGCACGAGTTGGGGCAACCGTTGACGTTGACCGTGATCGGCGAGTCGAGCTCGGGTACGCGCTGTTCGAGCTCGTCGATGAGGTCGCTGGCGCGGTCCTTGGTATTGACGATCGCCAGCTTGCAGTACTCGATGCCGGTGCAGGCCATCGTGTTGCGGCGCCACTGCGATGGGCGGGCATGCAATCCGATCTCGGCGAGCGCGTTGACGAGCGTTTCAACCTGGTCCTCGTCGACATCGAGCACGAGCAGCTTCTGCATGGGCGTCGTACGTACGCGGTCGCTGCCGTGTGCCTCGACGATGTCGGCGAGCTGGTTGAGCAGCGTGCCGGAGATGCGGCCGACGGTGGGCGCAGCGCCGATGAAGAACTTGCCGTCCTTCTGACGGAACACGCCGACGTGATCGGCAGGAGTCTCTGGTGCTTCAGGTGCGTCGAGGTCGATGAAACTGCGATTGAGGTATTCGGTCTCGACGACTTCACGGAACTTCTCGACGCCCCAGTCGGCGATGAGGAACTTGAGCCGTGCACGCGTACGAAGGCGGCGGTATCCGTAGTCGCGAAAGACGCTGGTAACGGCCTTCCACACCTCGGGCACCTCGTCGAGAGGAACCCATACGCCTAGTCGCTGCGCCAGCATGGGGTTGGTTGAGAGTCCGCCACCGACCCAGAGGTCGAAGCCGGGACCGTGCTCGGGGTGGACTGCGCCCGCGAACGCGATGTCGTTGATCTGCGGGACGACGTCGTGTCCGGGATGTCCGCTGATCGCTGTCTTGTACTTGCGGGGGAGGTTGGAGAACTCCTGGTCGCCGATGAACTGGCGTTCGATCTCCTCGACTGCCCAGCTGCCGTCGATGATCTCGTCCTGCGACACTCCTGCCACGGGGCTGCCGAGGATGACGCGCGGGCAGTCGCCGCAGGCTTCCCGCGTCGAGAGACCGACGGCCTCGAGTCGGTCCCAGATCGAGGGCACGTCACGAATGTCGATCCAGTGGTACTGCACGTTCTGCCGGTCGGTCAGATCAGCGGTGTCGCGGCCGTACTCGATCGACAGGTCGGCAACCGTACGCAGCTGTTCGAGGTTGAGCTGGCCACCGTCGATGCGGACTCGCAGCATGAAGTACTTGTCCTCGAGTTCTTCGGGCTCGAGGGTTGCGGTCTTGCCGCCGTCGATGCCGGCCTTGCGCTGCGTGTAGAGACCCCACCAGCGGAAACGGCCGCGCATGTCGCCGGGATCGATCGAGTCAAAGCCACGATGCGCGTAGATGTTCTCGATGCGGGCGCGGACGTTGAGGGGGTTGTCGTCCTTCTTGGACTGCTCATTGGCGTTCAGCGGCTCGCGGTAGCCAAGCGCCCATTGGCCCTCGCCGCGCTTGGGGCGTGGCCGACGGGCAATGGTGTCAGTGCCGGGTGCGGGTGCCATGGATTTCCCTAGAACAGGGGCATACGGCGAACCGACGCTTGGGCCGGGTCGCCGCGCGCCGTCAAATGAGGAGTGGGGGCGCGGGTCAGCGACACATCATGTTGCGGGCACGACCAAGGTCGACGTGGATTCGTCCCACGAGCCAGAGGGTCTGTGCGGAAAGCATGGGTTGAGTGTGCGGGACGGCCGACAGGTACGACAAGGATGAATCCCATGATGTGGGACACCTGTCCATATGTTGATATCAATAGCGTCGGGGCCGGGGGAACGGCGGTCAACGTGTGGTCTGAGTCACTCCTGCGGGACGAGCAGAGACACGAGGAATGCACCGACCACCGATGCGGCGAGCACCGTACCGGCAGCGACAAGAGCAACGTCCCAGGGAACGAGATCGGCCGTGGCGAGCCCGATCATCGCGGCCGGCTGGAATGCTCCGAGCATCCCCAACGGAAGCACCGCCCCGCCCACGACGACGGGTACTGCGCTGAGCCCCTCATGCCCGCCTCCGTCGACGCCGAGCGTGGCCCAGGCGCCGATGAGCCCGACCAGCGCCGCGCCGACAGCGGTGACAACGAGGCCGGGCTGCGTGAACACCAACGTGTCGCCGAGCCGATCCTCAAGCGTCAACGCGACAAAGCCACCGACGACACCACCGATTGTGTGCGCAGCAAGCACAGGCAACAGGGTTGCCCAAGGACGACGACCAACGACAGCAAGCGCGACCGCCGACGCGGGGTTCGCAAGTCCGAGCGTCCCGCGCTCATCGGTGGCGTGGAGCTGCGCATACCAGGTGAACAGCACGGCAACCGCTGCGACGGCGGCAATGGCGATCGTCGCATCGGCCGCCCGCAGCGCCATGGCGGCCGTGAGCGTGAGCAGCGCTGACAACAGCACTGCGATGATCGGACGACGCATCAGGACTCCAGGTGAGGGGTGGTGCGGGCGACGATGCCGGCAAGGTCAAGACCGCGGGGGAGTGTGCCGAACGTACCGCCCCAGTCGCCGGCCAGCCGCGATGCGCAGAACGCATCGGCGACTCGGGGGTCGCCATGCTTGATCAGCACGGCCGCCTGCAGGCAGGTCGCCATGCTGGCGGCGATGCGGCGGGCACGCACTTCGACGTCGGCGAGATCGGCGAGCTCGGTGAGGACGCCGTCGACGGCAGTGTCGAGCCGCGCGTCCTCGCCGCGTACTTCCGCCATCTCGGTGATCCAGGCATCGAGGGTCTCGGGTTCGCGGCCAAGGGCACGCAACACGTCCAGCGCATTGACGTTGCCGCTGCCCTCCCAGATCGAGTTGAGCGGCGACTCGCGGAACATCAACGGCATGCCGGACTCCTCGACGTACCCGTTGCCGCCGAGACACTCGAGTGCTTCGGCCACCATCATCGGCGTGCGCTTGCAGACCCAGAACTTTTCCAACGCGAGACCGATGCGCCGCAGCGCCTGCTCGTGTGGGTCGTTGGGCTTGTCGACGGCCGCCGCCAGACGGATCGCGACGAAGGTCGCGGCCTCGGTCTCCACAGCCAGGTCGGCGAGCACATTGGTCATCGCCGGTTGATCGGCAAGTGTCGCGCCGAACGCCGATCGCTGAGAGGTGTGCCAAGCGGCCTCGGCGAGTGCCTTGCGCATGAGGCTGGCTGAGCCGAGCACGCAGTCCATCCGGGTCGCCGACACCATTTCGATGATCGTGCGTATGCCGCGGCCCTCATCGCCGAGACGGGTGGCGTACGTGTCGTTGAACTCCAGCTCGCTCGAGGCGTTGGAACGGTTGCCAAGCTTGTCCTTGAGCCGGACGATCGACAGGGTGTTGCGGGTGCCGTCAGGGCGCACGCGGGGCACGACGAAGCAGGTGACGCCTTCGGGAGCCTGCGCGAGGACGAGGAACATGTCGTTCATCGGCGCCGACGTGAACCACTTGTGGCCGGTGAGCAGGTATTCGCCATGAGTCTCGGTCGGCCGGGCGACGGTCGTGTTGGTTCGCAGGTCTGAGCCGCCCTGCTTCTCAGTCATCCCCATCCCGGCGAGGAGCCCGGCTTTCTCCTCAGGTGGGCGGAGTCCGAAATCGTACGTACGCGAGGCAAGTCCGGTGATCCACTGCTTGGCGAGCGCGTCGTCGGCGCGCAACGCAGGCACCACCGCGTACGTCATGGTGATGGGGCACATGTGGCCGCCCTCGGCCTGTCCCCAGGTGAAGAACCCCGCGGCGCGCTTGAGGTGCGCGACGGGGCTCTGTGAGGTCCATGGCTCGGCGGTGAGCCCGAATCCGACTCCCTGCGTCATCAGCCAGTGCCACGACGGGTGGAACTCGACCTCATCGATCCGGTTGCCGAAGCGGTCGTTCGTATGAAGCTTGGGCTTGTTCTCGTTGGACAGGTGCCAGTGCTCGCGTGCCTCGGCCGAGCCGGAAAGCGAGCCCATCGGGGTGATCGCCTCGATGATCTCGTCACTGCGGTCGCCGCCGAATGCACGTACCGCGTCGGTCAGGGCGTTGTCGCTGGTCGCGACGTTGTAACCAACCAGTGGGGTCGCCTGATTCACAGGTGCACGTTGCAGGGGATCCATGTCGCTACGGTAGAGCCATGGCGGTGGAACCGGTAGACCGACCGGGCAGCACTGCATCGTTCTTGCTGCTCGTCAGAGAGCTCATCGGCCGCACCGTAAGCAGCTGTTTTCGCTACCGTGTAACGGGCTTGGCGGCCGAGGCAGCGTTCTTCGCGATTCTCTCGCTGCCGCCCCTTGTCTTCGGGCTGGCTGGCTCGATCGGCTTCGTGGCAGACCGGTTCGACGTTGCCCAGGTGGACGTGCTCAAGACCCGGGTGCTCGACCTCGCGTCGCAGGCGCTGACACCTGACACGGTCGACCAGGTCATCGCGCCAACCCTCGATGACGTGCTCGGGAGCGGCCGTATCGATGTCATCTCGATCGGCTTCGTGCTCGCCCTCTGGTCGGGATCGCGCGCCCTCAACGTCTTCATCGACACCATCACGATCCTGTACGGGCATGGCGGCAAACGGGGCATCGTCAAGACGAGGGCACTCTCGTTCGCGCTCTACATCGTTGCGCTGCTGGTCGGCATAGTCCTCGTACCGCTGGTGCTCGCCGGTCCCCAGTTCGCCGCCGACGTGATCCCGTCGGACTTCCATTTCCTGAAGCATCTTTATTGGCCAGCTGTGCTGGTGTTGTCGATCGCCTTCCTGACAACGCTTTATCACCTTGCAGTGCCGGTGCGACGCAAATGGCTCGTCGGGATGCCGGGAGCTGTGTTCACGCTGACCCTGTGGATCTTTGGCAGCTACTTCGTGCGGTGGGCGCTGGGGTTCTCGTCGGGAGGCACATCGATCTACGGACCTCTTGCTGCGCCGATCGCTGTGCTTCTGTGGCTGTACGTGTTGTCGATCGCGGTGTTGATCGGCGCTGCCATCAACGCCGCGATCGAGCAGATGCGCGAGCGACGGTCTCGATAGGTGCTCGTCTAGGCTTCCCGCCATGAACAAGACGCTGACCAATGTGGCATTCGTGGTCGCCACCCTGATGATCGTCGCGGGCGGCGTGTTCTGGTATCTCGACCGTGGCGGTGACGACAGCGAGCCTGACTCGAAGCCGACTGTGAAACCGGTGGTGCTGATGTCCACCGACGGGGTGAAGGAGAACATTGAGCGCCGGCTGGCTCAGCGCGAAGGCCGTCAGATCAAGGCTGTGTGCCCCAAGAAGGTTGACCAGGCGATTGGTACGACGTTCACCTGCGACGTGTTCTTCGCCGGCCGTGACGACGCCATCGCAACCGCGCAGGTGAAGATCGACGGCCCGAACGGTGAGTTCGCCTGGAAGTCTGAACCGAAGGTGACCGACACCGCCACCTAGAGGGTCTGCTTGATGACCTGAAATCCGATGACGCTGGGCACGACGATCCAGATCGCCAGCAACAATATCGACGCGACCACGGCGAACGTCTTGGCCTGGTCCTTCGGTGGGTTGCCGGCATCGCCGATGACCTCCCACAGCGCCTTGAATGACGCGTCGATCGCAATGCGAGTCCGGCTCCGGGCAATACCGGCTGCCTTGAGTACGCACCAGAAGAGAGCGAGTCCGACCACGAGAAAACCGGCCGCAAACCCGAACCGTCCGACGTCGGTGGTCAGACTCTTGCCGATGAACGAGAGGGTGCCCGAGATCGCAGCTCCACCAATCAAGAAGGCGGGCAGAGGCAAGCTCGACTTGTTGAGATCTGGGGTGATCGCATCTACCTGGATGCGTGCCGTTGCAAGAAGTTGGTATTCGTCAGAGCCGACAGGGCTGTTGGCCTCGCGGAGTGCGTACAGCTGACGAAGCTGCTTGACCAACCTCTTTTGGTGACTTCGGACGATGAAGGTGATCAACAGCTGTACGACCCGCTTGCCGATCGGCTTGATCAGCTTGGGGAGCTTGAGCGCTGATGGTTGGCGTGAGCCGTTGCGGTCGAAGACCTCCAGGGCTCGCATCGCCTGCCGGTGTGCCTCGTCGAACCGTTCGGTGTGATGCAAAGGAGCCTTGCTGCTCAGCTCCTGCAGCATCGTGTTCTCGATCTTGCCGCTGCTTCCAAAGGCTTCGAGGAGCTGGTTGGTCGCTGACTCGTCGCCACCGCGAAGGAGCTGTAGTGACTCAAGACGCTCACCGAGTTCGTCGATGAGGAGGCTTTCCTCCTGCTTGACCTCGCGCGCGACCACAGCCTCGGCCGGTGCCGCGATGTGTTTGACCGCGTCCTTCACCGGCTTCACTGGTTTGGTGGTGTCGTCGATTGTCATAAGCCGAAGGCTAGAACTCTGCGCGCACCTTGTCACGAGAAATGACGCAGGGTGTTCACCTGATCTGGCCGCCGACAATCTCCTGTGCGGCCTCAAGCGTCGCGAAATCGGTCGCGGCGATCATCCACAGCTCGTCGTCATTGACGAGGACGCTTTTGCCGACACCGGTGGAAGCTTCCGGCTTGAGATCGTCCTTGGACTTGTAGGACGTGATCTTGAGAGT
>CAZWZC010000067.1:0-13420 GCA_964638755.1 uncultured Aeromicrobium sp.
CTCAGGTGACTTCGGTACGGGGTCGTATCCACCGTCGCTCCATGGGTGGCAACGCAGAACGCGACGCGCAGCCAGGTAGACACCACGGATAGCACCATGAGTCTCCACGGCCTGCAAAGCGTAGGCCGAACAGGTTGGATGATATCGACACACCTGGCCATACAACGGGCTGATCGCAAAGCGATAGCCCTTCAGGAGCCAGATGAGGGGATACTTCACCGGGCACCACATTTGGCCAGCGCGACATCGAGGTCATTCGCCAGTGTCGACGAAGGCGACCGAACGCTCGACGGCAAGGCGTGCACAACAACTCTCGTGCCGTGCGGCAACAGAGCAACCCTCTCGCGCATCAAATGTCTGAGCTGGCGCTTGACGCGGTTACGCACAACCGCAGACCCGACTGCTTTGCTCACGACGAAACCGACGGACGTGGGTCCGCCGGTTCCTGGAATGCTGGATCTGGGCAGAACGTGAGCGACAAGGGTGGGTTGCGTGCCTTTGGATCCACGACGAATCGTGTGCCGGAAGTCCGCCCCGGTGCGCATGCGTTGAGCGCGCGCGAGCAACGGCTCAGGCAGACAGCTTGGCGCGGCCCTTGCGGCGGCGATCTGCGAGGATCGCGCGGCCGGCCCGGGTGCGCATACGGAGGCGGAAACCGTGCTTCTTCGAGCGACGGCGGGTGTTCGGCTGAAAAGTACGCTTGCTCACGATTACGTCCTTTGGTTCGAGCTGGTCTCACGGAGTTTGGGCCGTCCAACGGCCACCGCTCGCCCACGTCGCATTCGGCTGTTCATGGGCACACGGCAGTCGTCGTTTAGCACGACCACACCACGGTACGTGGTGTGTTCACAGGCGGTCAAACTGATACCCATACGCCACTTGACTCCCATGGTCCATGCGACACGCCGAGAACCTTCAACGAGCTGGGGAAAACCGCTTGTATGCGCTCCGCAAGGCTGCTAGCGTCACCGCGGTATCGACTTTTCCACAAGGTTCCAAACCGACCTGATTCGCATCCCCAACCTGTGGAAAACCATGTGGAACAACTGAGTGAAACACCCTGTCGGAAGGCAATGGATGACGGACGGCCAGGAGCCCAGTCAAGCGGAGCACCTCAACACCGTCTGGCAACAGGCCGTCGACACGCTTTCACCCGGTGCCAAGGTGTGGGTCTATTCGGCCAAGCCGTTGAGCCTGCACGACAACATCATGATCGTCGCCGTACAGGACGATCTCACCCGTGCACAGCTTGAGTCGCGCGTACGCCCCGCGCTCGAGCACGCGATCAGCATGGCGCTCCAGCAGGAGACCAGGCTCATCGTGACGATCGAACCAGCAACCCTGGATCGAATGAGTCACCAAGACGACTTGTCGTCCGGCTCGCCAGGTGGAGTGGAGATGGGCGACGACCTCGAAGATGACGAAGAGGATGATCAGCACGAGTTCGTACCGAGCTGGGCCGAGCGGACAACTACACCCCCGCGCATCGGCAGTGTCGCCGAGGCACGGCTCAATCCGCGTTATCTGTTCGAGAACTTCGTCATCGGCTCGTCAAACCGGTTCGCGCATGCCGCCGCCGTTGCGGTCGCCGAAGCTCCGGGCAAGGCATACAACCCCTTGGTGATCCACGGCGAGTCCGGATTGGGCAAGACGCACCTGCTGCACGCCATCGGTCACTACGTGCTCAACCTCTATCCCTCATCACGGGTCCGCTACGTCAGTAGTGAAGAGTTCGTCAACGACGTCATCAATGCGATCGGTGAGAACCGCACATCCGCCCTGCGTCGCAAATACCGCGAGATAGATGTACTTCTGGTCGACGACATCCAGTTCATCGAGCGCAAAGAAGCCACCCAGACGGAGTTCTTCCACACATTCAACGCTCTGCACAACGAGAACAAGCAGATCGTGATGACGTCGGATCGACCGCCCAAGAACCTCACGACACTCGACGACCGGCTCCGCAATCGCTTCGAATGGGGACTCACGACCGAGACCCTGCCACCTGACCTCGAGACCCGCATCGCGATCCTTCGCAAGAAGGCCGCCAACGAGAAGTTGACGGCGCCTGCCGACGTCCTTGAGTTCATCGCCAGCAAGGTGCAGACCAACATCCGTGAGCTCGAAGGTGCGCTCATCCGTGCCACGGCATTCGCAAACCTCAACGGCACGACAGTCGACCTGCAGTTGGCCCAGATCGTGTTGAAGGATCTCATCGCCGAAGGTGAAGAGCCTGACATATCAGTCGGCATGATCATGGCTCAGACCGCTGCCTACTCGGAGTTCTCCATCGACGACCTGTGCAGTGCAAACCGCAGCCGCAATCTCGTGCTGGCTCGACAGATCGCGATGTATCTCTGCCGCGAGCTCACCGAGATGTCCCTGCCCAAGATCGGTCAGGAGTTCGGCAACCGCGACCACACCACCGTGATGCACGCGGACCGCAAGATCCGCAAGCTGATGGCCGAGAAGCATGCCGTCTACAACCAGGTCACCGAGCTCACAGCACGCATCAAGCAGCAAGCTCGCCAGTCATGACAGGTGAATGGCTCGACGGGGCCATTCACATCTGGGGAAGAGTCTGTGGGAAAACTCCCAGTTCACGTGGACATCTGATGCCGCAGTGTGAACACCGTGTGAACGCAGAACGGATGTTCACAGGCATCAGTAGGTTGGGCCACTCGCGCCCCACAGGTTGTCCACCGGCCGAAATGCCGTCTGACCTGCAGCGACACACGTTGTCCACCGAATCCACAGTCGCTACTACGACGACTACTCTTATGTATCTCGACAAGACCCGTATAAGTCACTTCACGACGCCTGTGTGGACGACCCGCTCCGTCCTTCCCCTGGCTACCTCCGCCGCGCAGTCGCGTGGCAGGATTCATCCACACGGCTCCCGTCTTCGGAAAGGCCACACCACGTGAAGTTCCGCATCGATCGCGACACACTCGCGGACGCCGTAGCATGGACGGCGCGCAGCCTGCCCAACCGTCCGAGTGTCCCCGTGCTGGCCGGCCTACTCATCGAGGCCGCCGCAGACGGACTCACGCTCTCCGGATTCGACTATGAGACCTCGACCCGCGCCACCTTGCCCGCTGAGGTGTCAGCCGACGGGCGGGCGCTCGTCTCAGGCCGACTGCTCGCTGAGATCGTGAAGTCGCTGCCGCCGAAGCCGGTCGAGGTGACCCTCGACAGCACCAAGGTCCAGGTCGTGTGCGGGAACGCGAGGTTCAGCTTGCAGACCATGCCAGTCGAGGAATACCCACAACTTCCCGACATGCCGACCGCCTCGGGAACGATCAAGGCTGACGATTTCGCAAACGCGGTGGCGCAAGCAAGTGCAGCGGCCGGTCGCGACGAGATGCTGCCCCTGCTGACCGGTGTACGTCTGGAGCTCGAGGGCTCGACCATCTCGCTCATGGCAACCGACCGCTTCCGCGCAAGCCTGCGCGATTTGCAGTGGTACCCCGAAAAGGCTGACATCTCAGCTCAGGCGCTCGTTCCAGCGCGTGTGCTCGGTGAGACTGCCCGTGCCCTGACGGCCGGCGGTGACATCACGATCGCGGTGTCCGCAGGCGACGCTGGCGACGGACTCATCGGCTTTGAAGGTGTCGTCGGCAACGGCTCACGCCGTACGACGACTCGCTTGCTCGAAGGTGACTTCCCCCGGGTGCGTCAACTCTTTCAGGCGGCACCCGAGACAGTCGCGTACGTCGACACCCAGCAGTTCGTCGACTCGGTCAAGCGTGTTGCCTTGGTTGCCGAGCGCAACACCCCCGTACGGCTGAGCTTCTCAGAGGGTCAACTACTCCTGGAGGCCGGCAGCGGTGAGGAGGCGCAGGCGTCGGAGTCACTGGAGGCGACGATCAATGGTGCCGACATCTCCATCGGGTTCAACCCGACCTACCTCCTCGACGGACTGGCGGTCATGTCCGATCCCGTCGTGCACCTGTCATTCACCCAACACACCAAACCTGCCGCCATCTCGGGCGTCTCGGAGATTGGCGCCGATCCTGACGCTGCGTTCCGCTACCTGATCATGCCCGTGCGACTGCAGAACTGATCCACGCTACTCATCACTGGGGAAGGACACAGGCATGGAAATCGGACTCGTCGGTCTCGGCAAGATGGGTGGCAACATGCGCACCCGCTTGCGCAACGGCAACGTAGGAGTCGTCGGTTACGACCGCAACCCCGATGTCACCGATGTCGAGTCACTCGCCGAGATGGTCGCCAAGCTGGAGTCCTCCAAGGTCGTCTGGGTCATGGTGCCCGCCGGCGATGTCACCCGTTCGACCGTGACCGAGCTGATCGATCTACTCGACAAGGGCGACGTCATCGTCGACGGCGGCAACTCACGTTGGACCGACGACGAGAACCACGCGGCGCTGGCCGCCGAAAAGGGCATCGGCTACGTCGACTGCGGTGTGAGCGGAGGAGTCTGGGGCCTCGAGAACGGCTACGCGCTGATGGCCGGCGGTGACGAGAAGGACATCAAGAAGGTTCAGCCGGTCTTCGATGCACTGAAGCCCGAGGGTGACTCCGGATTCGTGCATGCCGGACGCGTCGGTGCCGGTCACTTCTCGAAGATGGTTCACAACGGCATCGAGTACGCCATGATGCAGGCCTACGCCGAAGGCTATGAGCTTCTCGAGAAAGTCGACATGGTCGACAACGTCACCGAGGTATTCAACTCGTGGCGTGAGGGAACGGTCGTGCGTTCCTGGTTGCTTGACCTGCTGGTCAAGGCGCTCGAGGAGGATCCGGGCCTGTCCAAAATTCGTGGCTACGCCGAGGACTCCGGCGAGGGTCGGTGGACTGTCGAGGCAGCAATCGACAATGCCGTCCCCATGCACACCATCGCGGCATCGCTCTTCGCCCGCTTCACCTCGCGCCAGGACGAGTCGCCCGCGATGCAGGCAGTCGCTGCGATGCGCAACCAGTTCGGCGGCCACGCGGTGCAGGCTGCAGCTGAAGCAGGGCACGACCCCAAAGACGCCTGATCCGTGCATGTCGCGCGACTTTCACTGCACGACTTCCGGTCGTACGCTTCGGTCGAGTTCGAGATGGAGCCCGGTGCCACGGCGTTCATCGGCGCAAACGGTCAGGGCAAGACCAATCTCGTCGAGGCAATCGACTACCTCTCACGGCTGGAGTCCCACCGGGTCGCCAGCGACACACCCTTGGTCAGGGCAGGGTCTGACCAGGCGGTGATCCGGGCCGATGTCGTACGCGGCGATCGCACTGCGCTGCTGGAGCTCGAGATCACTCCGGGCAAGGCGAACCGGGCACGCATCAACCGTGGCGCGCTGTCGCGAACGCGAGAGATCGTGGGAGTGCTGCGGACCGTGATGTTCTCGCCCGATGATCTGGACCTGGTCAAGGGCGATCCCTCAGATCGCCGAAAATTTCTCGACTCGCTCCTCGTTCTGCGAACCCCGCGACTGGCCGGGGTCCGGTCCGACTACGAGCGGGTGGTCAAGCAGCGCAACACCCTGCTCAAGTCGGCAGGCCGCCGTCGAGATGCCGATTTGTCGACATTGGACATCTGGGATGAAAATCTTGCCCGCACAGGTGCCGAACTCATCGCCGCACGGCTGGTGTTGCTCGACGAGCTCGACCCGTTCCTCGGTGAGGCATACGTAAGAGTTGCCGCCGAGGCCGCGCCGGACCGCCGCAACATCATGGCAGCGTACAAGCCGTCACTCGAGCTGGCCGGCGAGTTGCGGGACGCCGAGACGATCCACGACCTGCTGCTCGAGGAGGTTGCTCGTCGACGCGGCGACGAGATCGACCGCGGCATCAGTCTTGTCGGCCCGCACCGTGACGACGTCACGCTGATGATCGGATCATTGCCGGCGAAGGGCTACTCGAGCCATGGCGAGTCATGGTCGTTGGCCCTCGCCCTGCGCTTGGCATCCTTCGAGCTGTTGCGCAAGGATGACGATGACCCCGTGCTGATCCTTGACGACGTGTTCGCCGAGCTAGATCAAGGGCGTCGTCAGCAGCTGGCCGAGCTGGTCGGCGACGCCGAACAGGTGCTCGTCACCGGAGCAGTCGCCGACGACGTACCGGATGCACTCAAGGGTCATCGGTTCAGGGTCGCCGCTGGGGAGGTCGTACGTGACTGATCCGGAGGAGCCGGACGCCCTGCGCCTCGCACGCGAGATCGCCGAGAGCTATCGGACCGGGAAGCCTGGCGCTCCCACGAACAAGCGGCGCCGTCGCCCGAGCAAACCGACACGCCCCCAGCGCGATGAGCCGAGCGCTCTCGGCGACGTCCTGGGCGAGCTGGTCGACAACCAGGGGTGGACCGAGAAGCTCGCTGCGCAACGCGTCTTCACCGACTGGCCGAAGATCGTCGGCGCCGAAGTGGCCCAGCACTCCGAAGTCATCGCGTTCGATGATGGCGAGCTCGAGGTGCGTACCGACTCCACGGCCTGGGCAACACAGCTTCGAATGCTCGCTCCGCGCATCGTCGCGAAGCTCAATGAGGAGTTCGGCGACGGGTCAGTGCAACGCATCGTCGTACGCGGCCCGCAGGCACCGTCGTGGAAGAAGGGTCTTCGCAGCGTCAAAGGAGCCAGGGGTCCGCGAGACACCTACGGCTGACTCACTTCGAAGGCGAGATGGCTGCCGCCGTCACCACGAAGACGGCGGTCACGGCGGTCACGGCGCCGAGAACCAGGCTGGCCTGGAGGAATCCGTCCCACCCAAGGACCGGGCGCACTCCCACTGCCACCATGAACACGAGGGCTCCGGCGCAACCGGCAAGCGCGCCGGCAACCGTTCCGCCCATTGGATGACGTGGACTCGCAGGCACCTGCCACTTGGGGGGGTGAATCACGACTGCAATCACGGCGGTCCACAGCAAGCTCACTGCCAATGCAGCCACGACATCGGCGGGCCGGTGCCAACCGGCAACGATAGTCGACGCCCCGGTCAGCGTGGTGGCGAATCCTCCAGCCAAGGCGACAAGAGGGCGGACCAGAGCCGGAACCACCAGAAATGATGCACCCACAGCGCTTGCCACCACGGTCGTGTGACCACTCGGGAGACTGTTGAGAGTGCCCAACCCGAAGTTCGGGCGGTCGAGAACGATCTCCTTGAGGATCTGGGTCGTCAGGTTCGCACCGAGCAGTACGGTCACTGCAGCAGCGCCGATGCGGGGCTGGCCCCGCAGCAGCGCAACGCCGGCACAGCCAAGGGCAACCGCAACGATTGCGGTGATCGACACATATCCAAGCACGCTGAGCAGCGCGAGCTGGGCGTCCCGGCCGGCGACGACGGTCGCCATCGCCGAATTGTCCCACTGCTGGCCACGACCGGACTGCAGGCCAATGCGTATGAGCAACGCGAGCGCCGCGACCGACAGGATCGCCGTCGCAACGGCACCGAGTGCGGTGTGACGACGAGCCGTCGGAATGGGCATGTCTCTACGATGCCCGATCGATCCCAGCCTTCGTCGAGCATGCCCGAAGCGGAGCAGCAAGGAGCCATTTTCGGGGCGACACCCCTATCCAGCCTCAGATGGGTACCTCTTGAGTCGTCACAGCGGCACTTTTGTGGCTCTGAGGGCCACGTACGGCCCAATATTGGCGTTCCGAAACCTGTGCACAGACGCTGGGACGCCCGTAAAGGCCCCGTATACTGGATAGGTGAATCAAACTCCAGATCCTGAGTCGACATATGACGCCAGCAACATCCAGGTGCTTGAAGGACTGGAAGCCGTACGCAAGCGACCCGGCATGTACATCGGCTCGACCGGTGAGCGTGGGCTGCACCACCTGGTCTACGAGGTGGTCGACAACTCAGTCGATGAAGCTCTCGCTGGATATGCCTCACACATTGCGGTGACCCTCCAGCCCGACGGTGGAGTCAAGGTCGTAGACGACGGTCGCGGCATTCCCGTCGATGAGCACCCGATCGAAAAGATCCCGGCCGTGACACTCGTGCTGACGTCGTTGCACGCGGGCGGCAAGTTCGGCGGCGGCGGCTACAAGGTGTCGGGTGGTCTGCACGGCGTCGGTGTCTCGGTCGTCAACGCGTTGTCGTCCAAGCTCTACGTCGAGATCAAGCGCGACGGCTACCGCTGGACGCAGTCGTTCACATACGGCGAGCCGGACCAACCGCTCGAGCGTCACGAAAAGACCAAGGAGACCGGCACCACGACGACCTTTTACGCGAGCGAGACGATCTTCGAGACCACCGACTACAGCTACGAGACGCTCAAGACTCGTTTCCGCGAGATGGCGTTCCTCAACAAGGGTCTTGAGCTGGTGCTCCGCGACGACCGCGAGAAGCCCGGTGACGACGACTCCGAGGACGAAATTGAGCGCGACGCCAGGTTCCGCTACGACAAAGGTCTGGTCGACTACGTCGAACACATCAACGTCGGAAGCAAGTCTCCGATCCACCGTGACGTGATCGCCTTCGAGTCCGAGGACGAGTCCAAGGGATTGTCGCTTGAGATCGCCATGCAGTGGAACGACAGCTTCATCGAGTCGGTGCACACATTTGCCAACACGATCAACACCCACGAGGGTGGCACGCACGAAGAAGGCTTCCGCGCAGCGCTGACCACGACGGTCAACAAGTTCGCCACGACGCAGGGGCTGATCAAGAAAGCCACAGACAACCTATCTGGCGAAGACATCCGCGAGGGCCTTACCGCGATCGTCTCGATCAAGCTCGAGGAGCCGCAGTTCGAGGGTCAGACCAAGACCAAGCTCGGCAACAGCGAAGCACGGTCGTACGTGCAGTCCGTGCTCAATGACGAGCTCGGCGCTTGGTTTGAGCAGCATCCGGCGGAGGGCAAGACGATCGTCCGCAAGTCGATCGACGCGGCAACTGCGCGTATGGCGGCACGCAAGGCACGTGATCTGGCCCGCAACCGCAAGGGCCTCCTCGGTGGAGGTGGACTTCCCGGCAAGCTCGCCGACTGCTCGTCACGCGATCCGGAGGAGTGCGAGGTCTTCATCGTCGAGGGCAACTCGGCAGGCGGTTCCGCCAAGGGCGGTCGGGATCCTCGTACGCAGGCGATCCTCCCACTGCGTGGCAAGATCCTCAACGTCGAAAAGGCACGGATCGACAAGATCCTCCAGAACGCCGAGGTGCAGGCAATCATCTCGGCACTCGGCACCGGTGTTCACGAGGACTTCGACATGGCCAAGCTGCGCTATCACAAGATCGTGCTGATGGCCGATGCCGACGTCGACGGACAGCACATCTCGACATTGCTGCTGACCTTGCTCTTCCGGTTCATGAAGCCGCTGATCGACGCCGGCCACGTCTACTTGGCGCAGCCGCCGCTGTTCAAGATCAAGTGGAGCAACTCACCCGACGAGCTGGCCTACTCCGATCGCGAGCGCGACGCGCTGCTCGAGGCCGGTGCCGCCGAGGGCAAGCGCCTGCCCAAGGAGGTCGGCCAACAGATCCAGCGGTACAAGGGTCTCGGCGAGATGAATGACAGCGAGCTCTGGGACACCACGATGGATCCGGCCAACCGGATCCTTCGGCAGGTGACGCTCGAAGACGCCGCGATGGCTGATGAGATGTTCACGATCCTGATGGGTGAGGACGTCGAGCAACGACGAGCGTTCATCCAGCGCAACGCAAAAGACGTACGTTTCCTCGACATCTAGCTCCCTCGACACCTGATCTGACAGGACACCCAAGTGACTGAGACGACACCTCCCGAGCACGACCGGATCGAAGCGGTCGAGCTGCAGGATGAGATGCAACGCTCCTACATCGACTACGCCATGAGCGTGATCGTCTCCCGCGCGTTGCCCGATGTGCGCGACGGCCTCAAGCCGGTGCATCGCCGAGTTCTCTACGCAATGTTCGACGGTGGCTACCGCCCTGACCGCGGATTCTCCAAGTGCTCACGCATCGTCGGTGACGTCATGGGTCAATATCACCCGCACGGCGACACCGCGATCTACGACACCCTGGTACGCCTCGCGCAGCCATGGGTCATGCGCGCACCGATGATCGATGGCCAGGGCAACTTCGGCTCGCCGGGCGACGACGGTGCGGCCGCGATGCGTTACACCGAGTGTCGTCTCGCGCCGATCGCGATGGAGATGGTGCGTGACATCAACGAGAACACCGTTGACTTCCGTCCCAACTACGACGGCCGCTCGCAGGAGCCGACGGTCCTGCCCGCGCGTATCCCCAGTCTTCTGGTGAACGGCTCAGCCGGTATTGCGGTCGGTATGGCCACCAACATCCCGCCAC
Source organism: uncultured Aeromicrobium sp. (assembly GCA_964638755.1). GTDB lineage: Bacteria > Actinomycetota > Actinomycetes > Propionibacteriales > Nocardioidaceae > Aeromicrobium. The sequence goes on from CAZWZC010000067.1 coordinate 10,246, forward strand.
ACAACCTGCGAGAGGTTGCCGATGGTGCACAGTGGGCACTCACCCACCCGAACGCGTCGAAGGAAGAGCTCCTGGATGCTCTCCTGGAGCGCATCAAGGGCCCAGATTTCCCGTCGGATGCCCTGATCGTCGGGACCAAGGGCATCGATGACATGTATCGCACCGGTCGAGGCTCGGTCATGATGCGCGCCATCGTGTCAATCGAAGAGGACACGAAGGGCCGAATCCAGCTCGTCGTGACGGGACTGCCCTACCAGGTCAATCCCGACAACCTCATGCGCAAGATTGCCGATCTGGTCAACACGGGTCGCATTCAGGGCATCTCCGATCTGCGTGATGAGACCTCGTCGCGCGTCGGCCGCCGCATCGTGGTGGAGATTCGCAAAGATGCAGTTGCCCGGGTTGTGCTCAACAACCTCTACAAGCACACCGAGCTGCAGACCAACTTCAGCGCCAACATGCTGGCACTGGTCGACGACGTACCGCGCACGCTGACGCTGGATCAGTTCGTCAGCCATTGGATCAACCACCAGATCGAGGTCATCCAACGCCGTACGCAGTATCGCCTCGACAAGGCTGAAGCAGAAGCGCACATCTATCGCGGCCTGGGCAAGGCGCTCGACGCGCTGGACGAGGTCATTGCGTTGATCCGGCGCAGCCCGACGGTCGACGAGGCGCGTACCGGCCTCATCAAGCTGCTCAAGATTGACGAGCTCCAGGCCAATGCGATCCTCGAGATGCAGCTGCGACGTCTTGCGGCGCTTGAGCGGCAGAAGATCCTCGACAAGCTCGCAGAGCTCGAGCGTGAGATCGCCGATTACAAGGACATTCTTGCCAAGCCGGAGCGCCAGCGTCAGATCGTCTCCGACGAGCTGGCCGCGATCGTCGACAAGTTCGGCTCCGACCGCCGATCGCAGATCATCCCCGCAGACGGCGACCTTTCAGACGAGGACCTCATCCCCGATGAGGAAGTCGTGGTCACGATCACCAGGGGCGGCTACGCCAAGCGCACCAAGACCGACCTCTATCGCGTGCAGAATCGCGGGGGGAAAGGGGTACGTGGTGCGGCCCTTCGAGGCGACGACATGGTCGATCACATGTTCTCGACAACGAGCCACCACTGGATCCTGTTCTTCACCACCGCTGGGCGGGTCTATCGGGCCAAGGCTTATCAGTTGCCGGAGGCAGGCCGCGACGCCAAGGGTGGACACGTTGCAGGGTTGCTGTCGTTCCAGCCCGACGAGGACATCGCCCAGGTCCTGGCGATCCGAGACTACGAATCGGCCCCCTATCTCGTTCTCGCCACCCGCCGCGGCTTGGTCAAGAAGACCCGACTCAGCGACTACAACAGCCCTCGTCAGGCCGGTGTCATAGCCATCAACTTCCGTGAGGACGACGATGAGCTGATCGGTGCCGAGCTGGTCAACCCCGAGGACGATCTGCTGCTCATCTCCCGCAAGGCCCAGTCGATCCGTTTCCGAGCCGATGATGAGCAGCTGCGACCGATGGGCCGCGCCACGTCCGGAGTCACCGGCATGAAGTTCCGAGAGGGTGACGACATGCTCTCGATGACGGTGATTCGACGCGAGAACGCCGACCAGGAGAACGTCGCGGAAGCGGATCAGCTTTACGTGTTCACGGTCACCGATGGTGGTTTCGCCAAGAAGACTCGCATCGACGCATATCGCCTCCAGGGACGCGGTGGCCTGGGCATCAAGGCCATGCAGATCACCGACACTCGAGGCGAGTTGGTGGGCGGTCTTGTGCTCAAGGACAGCGACGATGTCATCAGCGTGACGGCGGGCGGACAGGTCACCAGAAGCCTCGTCGCAGGCGTGCCCGTGAAGGGACGTGACACGATGGGGGTGAGTTTCGTCAAGTTCAAGGGGGATGACCGCGTCGTGACCATTGCACGCAACGCCGAGCTCCCAGCCGACGAGACGTCACCGGAGGATTCGCCGACCGACGAGGAGCAGGGCGAGTGAACGAAGACAGCCAGCTGCCAGATGCCGCTCCGGGTTCCGTCCCGGGCTCTGGAGCCGGGGACGCAGCGACCTCACAGGCGATCCCGCGGCTACCCAAGCCTGCCAAGACCCCGACCAAGAAGACCCCGACCAAGAAGGCTCCGACCAAGAAGCCGGACGCGTCGAGCGCTGCTCCTTCTACTGATCCGAAGCCAGTCCAGTCCACGCCATTTCGCCAGTTGGCCGAGACGGACAAGGGTCGCACGCGCGAGGTGACCACTCCGCCCGCCCCGCCCAAACCGCCGGTCTCGGACAAGCAGTCCGATCCAGCGCCTACCACTCGGGCCGAACCGCGTCCGGCCGCGACTTTGGGTTCCCCATTGACCGCTGCCGACTATGCCCGTACGACCACACCGTCGCCGGCGACCACTTCGGTGATCCCAGCCGTCAAGGAAGGTCCGAGGATCGCAGCGCCATCCTCGCCGCCACCGGTGGCCGCTGCCTCGAGTCGCCAAGCCAACTTGCGTCTCAACTACGTTGAGCCGTGGTCAGTGGCGCGCATCGCGTTCGCCGTCTCGGTGGCCCTGATGATTGTCGGTGTCGTGGCGATGACGATTTTTTGGATCGTCCTCAATGTGACGGGCGTCTGGGGTCAGGTCAATGACGCCGTGACCTCGGTGCTCAGTGATGATTCGTCGAGCTTTGACATCACCGACTATCTCGGCTTCTGGCGCCTGATCGGGTTGACGTTGGTGCTGTCGGCGATCAACGTCGTGCTGATGACGGCACTGGCCACGATCGGTGCCCACCTGTACAACCTTGCGGCACAGGTTCTTGGAGGCGTCGAGGTGACGTTCAGCGAGGACAATTAGGCTTCACCCGTTTTGGGCCGGAGCGTGGCGGTGCGGTAATGTTCATCGCTGTTGCGGGCGTATAGCTCAGCTTGGTTAGAGCGCATCCCTGATAAGGATGAGGTCCGAGGTTCAAGTCCTCGTACGCCCACTCGACGGAAGGTCTCCATGAAGAAATTCATAGCCCTCGGGCTCGCCGCAGTTGGCGTGTTCTGGGTCATCGGCCAGTCGAAGAAGTCACCCGTAACCGACCATTGGGCGGCTGCGAGCGACAAGGTCTAGCCACGGGGCCGTGGCGCAATTGGTAGCGCACCTGCTTTGCAAGCAGGGGGTTAGGGGTTCGAGTCCCCTCGGCTCCAC
>CAZWZC010000068.1:0-12896 GCA_964638755.1 uncultured Aeromicrobium sp.
GTCGGGGCGGACCGCGGTCCGGCACCCCTCGCACCCTCCCGCACGCCCGACGCCCCGACGGAGACCGACGCCCCCGTGACCATCACCTACGACCCCCAGGACCCCGCCTACTGGGACGAGAGCGACCTGCGCGGCGAGATGACGAACGCGAGTTACCTGCACCTGTCGACGCTTCTGTCTGCGCAGCAACCGGTGTCGGACCATCACGACGAGATGCTGTTCATCGTCCAGCACCAGGTGACAGAGCTCTGGCTCAAGCAACTGATCCACGAACTTCGATCGGCGATTGCACTGATCGCAACTGACGATCTGTCACCGGCGCTCAAGCGGTTGGCACGGGTCAAGGCAATCCAACGTCAGATGTTTGAGCAGTGGGCCGTTCTCGAGACGCTGACACCAGTGGAGTACGTGCAATTTCGCGACAAGCTCGGCAAGGCTTCAGGCTTCCAGTCTCCGCAATACCGCACCTTGGAGTTCCTGCTCGGCAACAAGAACTCACAGATGCTCAATGTCTTTGCCCACGACGAGGAGCTCCGGTCGGCGCTGCAGACAGATCTCGAGGCGCCGAGCCTTTACGACGAGTTCCTGCGCTTCCTGGCGCGACGTGGCCACGCTGTGCCGGCAGCCGTGTTGGAACGCGATGTGACGCAGCCCTATACCGCCGATCCGGGCGTGATTGAGGTACTGGGTCGCATCTATGCCGAGCCCGTCACCTACTGGGACGCGTACGAGATGTGCGAGGAACTTGTCGACGTCGAGGAGAGCTTCCAGCTGTGGCGCTTTCGCCACCTCAAGACCGTCGAGCGGATCATCGGCTTCAAGCGCGGCACCGGCGGATCTTCGGGCGTCCACTTTCTCCGCAAGGCTCTCGACCTCACCTTTTTCCCCGAGCTGCTGGACGTACGAACGCACATCGGTGCCCCATAGGTCAGGGTTGGTCCTCGTGGCGCCACGCAACGTTCTCCCGCAGGACGCGGGCCGGTGAGCCCGCCACGGCAGTGTGCGCTGGCACCTTCTGACCCCGGACGAGGCTTCCGTGCCCGATGACGACACCGTCCCCGACGTCTGAATGGCCGGTGATGACCACATCGCGGCCGAGCCACACGTGGCGACCGAGCCGGATGTTTGCACCGTAAGGATTGATTCGCTCGCCCGTCGTGCGGTCCTCGAGTCGGTGCATGTCGTCGGTCGCGATGTAGACGTTGGCGGCCCAGAGCTGGTCACCGGCAGCGACGACGCTGCCACCATTGCGCGCGTCGACGATGGCATTGCGTGTCGCGACAACCGGACCATGGAGCACCATCCGCGACTCAGCGCCGCAATATATGTCGCTGGCCGTCATGGAGCAGTTCTGATCCAAGAAGATCGTCGCGCCATCACCCCCGACCAGGAATGAGCTCAGCCACAGCATCTGCGAGCCGATCACAATCAGCACATCACGGGTCGGATACATCGTGAGGAGCTCGATCGTCTCCAGCGGGAGCTCGCCCTCGTCGGAGAAGTAGAGCGCGTTGCCGCACTCATGCCACTCCTGGGGAAAGGGGTCCATGACTCGGCGCCAGGTTGTCGCGTTCAGCGCATCTGCATCGACGCCGGCCGTGCGCAGCCGCTCACGATGGGCGGCCGTCATCAGCTCGCCGCGTGTCACGTCCACCGCCGAATCATGACAGACACCATCTGCCAGCACATGACAAAGGCCCCAGTCTGGCGTGAACCAGGCCGAGGCCTTTGTCTTGGACGTTCTTTCACCTTTGACCATCGCGCAAAGCGACGGTCAGCGACTACTCAACTAAAATCCCATGCCGCCCATGTCACCCATGTCGGGTGCGCCACCGCCGGCCGGAGCGGGCTCCGGCTTGTCAGCGACGACGGCCTCGGTGGTGAGGAACAGCGCAGCGATGGAGGCCGCGTTCTGCAGCGCCGATCGGGTGACCTTGGCAGGATCGATGATGCCGGCCTTGATCATGTCGACGTACTCACCCGTGGCCGCGTTGAGTCCGTGGCCCTGCTTGAGTCCAGCAACCTTCTCGGCGACGACTCCACCTTCGAGTCCTGCGTTGATGGCGATCTGCTTGAGCGGAGCCGATGCGGCAACACGCACGATGTTGGCGCCCGTCGCTTCGTCACCTTCGAGGCTGAGCTTCTCGAACACTGCAGCAGTTGCCTGTACGAGCGCCACACCACCACCGGCGACGATGCCCTCTTCGACAGCAGCCTTCGCGTTGCGGACGGCGTCCTCGATGCGGTGCTTGCGTTCCTTGAGCTCGACCTCGGTTGCCGCGCCGACCTTGATGACGGCAACGCCGCCGGCCAGCTTGGCGAGACGCTCCTGGAGCTTCTCCTTGTCGTAGTCAGAGTCGCTGTTCTCGATCTCGGACTTGATCTGCGCGACGCGGCCCTGGATCTGCTCCTCTGCGCCTGCGCCTTCGACGATCGTGGTCTCGTCCTTGGTCGTGACGACCTTGCGGGCCGTGCCGAGCAGGGTGAGGTCGGCGGTCTCAAGCTTGAGTCCGACCTCCTCGCTGATGACCTCTCCACCGGTGAGGATGGCGATGTCGGCCAGCATGGCCTTGCGGCGGTCGCCGAAGCCGGGAGCCTTGATGGCAACCGACTTGAACGTGCCACGCATCTTGTTGACGATCAGCGTCGCGAGGGCTTCTCCCTCGACGTCCTCGGCGATGATGACGAGCGGCTTGCCCGACGCCATGACCTTTTCGAGGATCGGGACCATGTCCTTGACCGTGCTGATCTTGCCGTTGTAGATGAGGACGTACGGATCCTCGAGCACGGTCTCCATGCGCTCAGGATCAGTGACGAAGTAGCCCGACAGGTGACCCTTGTCGAAGCGCATGCCCTCGGTCAGCTCCAGGTCGATGCCAAACGTGTTGGACTCCTCGACCGTGATGACGCCTTCCTTGCCGACCTTGTCCATGGCCTCGGCGATGATCTCGCCGACCGTGGCGTCAGCAGCGGAGATCGAGGCAGTTGCAGCAATCTGTTCCTTGGTCTCGACGTCCTTGGCCATGCCGAGCAGCTGGGCGCTGATGGCCTCGACTGCGGTCTCGATGCCCTTCTTGAGGCCCATCGGGTTGGCTCCGGCCGCCACGTTGCGCAGGCCTTCGCGTACGAGCGCCTGGGCGAGGACAGTTGCCGTGGTCGTGCCGTCACCGGCGACGTCGTCAGTCTTCTTGGCGACTTCCTTGACCAGCTCGGCACCGATCTTCTCCAGCGGGTCCTCGAGCTCGATCTCCTTGGCGATGCTGACACCGTCGTTGGTGATCGTGGGAGCGCCCCACTTCTTCTCCAGGACGACATTGCGTCCCTTGGGGCCGAGGGTGACCTTCACGGCGTCTGCGAGCTGGTTCATACCTCGCTCGAGGCCGCGACGGGCTTCTTCGTTGAAAGCAATGGATTTTGCCATGGTTGAGTTTCTCCGACTGTTGCCTGTGGGGTGGTCAGGCGATGCCCGCGACGGACGACAATGACGTTCGGCGAACCCTTCTCGCCTCGGTGCACAGCCTCATCGATCTGACCGGTGTTCAAGGGAAATGCGATCTAGCACTCTCATCATACGAGTGCTAATCAACAGTGCGCAATCAGGTCAGGCTGAGAACAGCAGGAACAATCCCGTGAACGTGTAGGCAACCATCAAAAGCAGCAGCGCAAGCTGTCCGGAGAGTCGATGCGACCTCGGCAGCAGCGCCAGCGCGCGGTCATGGGCCGCGATGACCGCAACCACGTGTCCGGTCACCACGAAGGCCACCTTGATGAAGGCGAGCAGGTCGACATGCTGCGACAAAAAGTAGGAGGTGGCGGGGTCGCCCAACGGCGCCCACCCTCGTCCGAGCGGATCGAGCATCGCGACGAATGCCGATTGTCCCTTCTCCACCAAATATGTCAGGTAGTGCGCGAAGATGTAGCCCACCACGATCGGTACGAGCGTGTGGGCGAGAAGGCCCGGCAGCGCGCGCCGGCGCTCGGCCGTGAGGCCACCACTCGCCCGGGTTGCCAGGGTGAACAGGATCCCGACCAGCAGACAAAAGCCGACCAGTGTGGCGGTCTGCACGAGACGGGTGGGGGTCCTGGTCTGCCAAAAGGTTGAGGCCGAAAAGCTGTCGAACGCGGTCGAGCCCAACAACGTCGCCAGCACCGCGACGAGACCAGTGGCAACTGGGATCTTCGGCAAGGTGCGAAGCGGATTGTGCAAAGCGAAGCGTCCATCGCGCACGAGAGGCGAAAGCTTGGCCACGATCGCGCTGTAGACGTCGAACGGGTCTGCTCGGTCGAACCAGGTCGGCCCGAACACCCAACCGCCGATCAGCATCGCTGCGATGTAGACAGCTACCCACAGGCGCACCGTCATGACGTCGCCCGGATTTGGCGAAGCGAGCTCAAGCCAGGCGAAGGCCAGCAGACCGGCCGCCGCCGGCCAGTAGCCAAGTCGTTCCGGGTAGTCGAACAGCCCGTCGCGGTTGCCGGTCGCGCGACCGAGTAGCGACTGAATCGTGCGCCACGGTGAGAGGTCACGCCAGACATGTCCGGCCAGCAGCGCCAGCGGGACGATGCCGACCCACATGAGGATGTACATCCAGCCAAGTGCGCTGTTCGTCTCGTCAGCTGGCCCACCGAACAGTGCGAGGAGGAACCATGCGGTCAGGAGCAATCCGACGACTGCCAGCCATGCACGCCGCGGACGTGGCTCAGGGAAGACGGGATCGACCTCACGGTCAGTGAACCGTGGCTCCTTCCACTGGACGACCAGCATGGCGAACGACAAGGCCAGGGCCCACGACGCACCGACCATTGCGAATGCCAACGGCACCGGCAGATCGGTCGAACCGCCACCGATGCCGTGAGTCGCCAATTCGGCGGGAAGAGCTGAAATCACGGTCGTACGACGAGCTCGACGATCGTCACGTCGAGGTGATGGGCCTCGACCGCAACCTGGCCGGGCGTATCGATCGTGAAGCTGAAGCTCTCGTTGTCGCCAGCTGCGACCTCGTACTCATGCTCGGGGTCGGAGTGGACGTGGATCTCCTCGTCGGCGTCACTGGTCACATGGAGGGTGATCGGCTCGCCAACCTTGGCTTCGACCTTCTTGGCCAGCGGAGTCACCTGGCCTCCGGCGATCACAACCTCAACGACGACGGCCTTCGTCGCATCGCTCGTCGTCCCAGCACTGGGCGGCGCGTCGGCACCATCGGCGGCGTCTCCATCGCTGCCACATCCTGTCAGGGTCAGGGTCAGGGCAAGCAACATGGCGGCAACAATCTTCATGTGTTTTCCTTCGTGTCGGGCTTGGCTTCGAAAGCTCGCTCGATGAGCTCGCGTTCGTCCTTCTCGTCAAGCCGGTCCTTGCGTGCTATGTAGAGCACCACCCCCACCACCACGACGGCCGGCACGATCGCGGGGATCGCCAGCAGTGCGACATGGTGTGCCAGCAGTACTTCGCCTGAATGTGAAAAGGGCTGCACAGCGCCAGCAGGAGTCATGAGGTCAGCGTAGGCGTTTGAGCGTTCGCGGCTTCGTGCTCCTCGATCTTGCGGGCGACCCGTGAGACCGCGACGCTGATCCCGAGGATGATGCCGAGGCTGCACAGCAGCACGACCATGTTGGCAACACCCCACAACCAACCAGGCGTGTCAGTCTTGCGCTCGCGCTGCAGGATGTGGCTCTCCGGCACAAATTTACGACTGAATGTCGCCGAGGCTGGCACCTCTTGGACGTCCAGCGGAGCGTCGGCCGGCAGGAAGATTGGTACACCTGCGAGGATGCGCCTGTCCTGCACGCGCAGCAGCGTCTTCCAGTTGCCGCCGACAGGGACCGGCTTGGTGGACTGCCAGGTGTTCTGGCCGGTCCGACGAAGGCGATCGGTCACCACGCCGGGTCCGCCGCCCTGCCACGCGGTGATCTGGACCCAGGTGGGATGGTCATCGACGAGATCGGCAGGAGTGATCGTCACGCTGGCGATGACTTCAGGAAAGTCCGCTGTGCCGGTGGGTGTCAGCGCGAAGTCAGCCGAGGCGTTCTTGGGCACTGTGGCATGGAGCCCGTTGCCGACTGCGAGGGCGGTTGCGAGAACTGATCCGACAATGATCGTCCGGGCAATGTTCTGTGCCGGAAGTCGGCCTTGCAGACCCAGTGCGAACAGGGCGCCACAGAGGCCAGAGGCGACGGCAACTGGGACTGCCATCAGCAGGCCCTCGGCCCACATGTCCTGTGTCCACGGGAATTGGAACACGCTCGCGACCCAGAGCCCTTCGATGACGAGTCCGGCGGTTCCGATCAGCAGACCGCCGACTGCGCCGAACACCAGCGGCCTGTCTTTGAGCCTGGTGAACGCAAGAAGCTCAATCAGAACCGCGCTGCCAAGGTAGAGCGGGAACACGTGGTGCGCCTCACCCATCACGTCGGTGACGATGAAGGAAATGATGCCCCGCATCAGCAGGAAGAACACTGCTGCGGCAATCGCAGCGCCGGGTCCGACGTACAGCCTCGCCGCGACGAGCGGGATACCGGCGGCCGCCACAATGAGCATCGGCTGGAGCACCATCCGGAACTGGGCGATGCCGAAGTCGAACTCGCCCTGGAACACCGACAGACCGATCAGCAGAGCGCCGAAGGCAACAGAGACCAGAATCGTGCTGAGCCACTTGGGGAGGGCTTTGCCGTTCTGCTTCATGGAAACCTCGGCCTCACGGTGCAGCAGGATGATTCCAGCGGTCGAGAGCCCAGCGCCGCCTATGAGCATCAGATGGGTCGGTCCCCAGAGCGTCACGTCCTGACCGAAGAGGCGGTGCCACACGTCGTCGAGGGGAAATCCAATCAACGCATACAGACCACATGCCGCAATGAAGATGCCGCTGACGGGGGCGTACCAGCTGCGGGTGATGCGTACGGCAGCAACGCCGGGCTTCTCCCCGTCCCGCGGAAACACGACGGCGGACATGCCTGCGATGAAGAGCGCGAAGAGCCCGTAGAGGATCAGATAGTGCGCCGGGTTGGCGAGGGGTCCTGCGTCTCGGCCACGTCCGGCATGCAGGCTGACATCCCACATGAATCCGAGCAGAGCGACGATCAATGAGCTGCCGACGAAGAGGGTGGGGATGGTCGACCAGCCCGGCTCGCCGTACTTGGCACCGAGGCGGTCGCCGATCTTCTGGAACCAGTCGATGCGATGGGTGCGGTGGGCCCAGGCGATGACCAGAAGGACCGCGGTCACCAGGCTTGCAGCGATGGACAGACCGATGACCTGACCGAGCTCGGCTCCACCGGCGGGCGCGGTGATGGGGTCTGAAGCATGAGGAAACATACTGAGAGTATGCGCATGGTCTATGTGACATTGCAAGTGTCACATACGTCACGTTCAAGGCCGCACGGCAGAACCCGCCTACCTACTGTCCGAGCACCTCATGAGCCTCGCGACCCTTGGGCCCGTCGACGATCTCGAACTCGACCTTCTGGCCGTCCTCAAGAGTTTTGTAGCCCTCGGACGCGATCTTCGACCAGTGAACGAACACGTCGTCCTGACCTTCGACCTCGATGAAGCCGTAACCCTTGTCAGCGTTGAACCATTTGACGGTGCCCTGCACCATGCCGCCACTCCCACCTGATGCTTCGGAGACCCATCTGCCGAGGCCTCGTCATGCGCTGAGCCTATACGGCTGCGGCGCCCCCGGCCACGGCGGGGATTATGGACACTTGCGCGCCGTCGGGCGTCACGGTGGCGAGTCCGTCGGCGAACCGTACGTCCTCCTCAGCCACATAGATGTTGACGAAACGACGCAGTTTGCCGTCCTCGTCAACCACGCGCGCCTTGATGCCCGGGAAGCTGACTTCCAGCGAGTTGAGAACCTCCGTCAACGTTGCACCAACAGCGGTGACCTGTGACTGGTCGCCGGTGTAGGTTCGCAGGATCGTCGGGATTCGAACGTTGATGCTCACAATGCTCCTTGGCGTACTAGACGATGGCGGCCGCGACGAAAGCATCGTACGTCGGCGCAATGGTGGCTGCGGGTCGGACAAGATCGGCGATGGCATCGAGGGTCTTGAGACCGTGTCCGGTGTTGATGACGACCGTCTCCAGCTCGGTGTCGAGCAAACCTGTTTCCACGAGCTTCTTGAGCACGCCGATCGTGGTGCCGCCGGCTGTCTCGGTGAAGATGCCCTCGGTGCGGGCCAGCAGCACGATCGCGTCGCGCACCTCGTCGTCAGAGATGTCGGCAACGGCGCCGCCGGACTCGCGACAGATGTCCAGGACGTAGATGCCGTCGGCCGGATTGCCGATCGCCAACGACTTGGCGATCGTGTCGGGCTTCTGCGGACGGACGGCATCCCATCCCTCACGAAACGCCTCTGACACCGGCGAGCAACCCGTGGCCTGTGCGCCGAACACCTTGCAGGGCTTGTCCTCCACGAGTCCGAGCTTGATCAGCTCTTGGAATGCCTTGTGCACCTTGGTGAGCTGCGAGCCGGAAGCGACGGGGATGACGATCTGGTCGGGCAGCCGCCAGCCAAGCTGCTCGGCAATCTCATAGCCCAGGGTCTTGGACCCCTCGGCATAGAATGGGCGGACGTTGACGTTGACGAACGCCCAACCGTCCTCTTCGCCGGCGATCTCGCTTGCGAGCTTGTTGACGTCGTCGTAGTTGCCTTCGACCGCGACGAGGTTTTCGGTGTAGACCGCCGAGTTGACGACCTTGGGCGTCTCGAGATTGCTGGGGATGAAGACGACGGTCTTGATGCCGGCTCGTGCACCTGCCGCAGCGACCGCGTTGGCCAGGTTGCCGGTCGACGGGCAGGCAAAGACCTTGCTGCCAAATTCCCGGGCGGCGCTCAGGGCGCACGCAACGACGCGGTCCTTGAAGGAGTTGGTCGGATTGGTGCTGTCGTCCTTGACCCACAGGTTCTTGAGCCCGAGCTCCGCGGCGAGGTTGTTGGCCTTGAGCAGACGCGTGTAGCCAGGCTCGAGGTTGGGGCTGAGCTCAATGTCGTCGGGCACGGGGAGGAGCGCCTTATAGCGCCAGATGTTGGCGGGTCCGGCCTCAATCTGCTCGCGGGTGATCGCCGGGAAGTCGTACCTGATCTCCAGCGGACCAAAACACTCGTGGCACGCATAGTGCGGGCCGAGCTCTCGGGTGGTGCCGCACTCGCGGCATACGAGCTCGACGGCATTGCCGAACGCCCCGTCGCGAATGGTGGCTGTGCCTGGTTCGGCGGTGATGCTCACTTCGTCCTCCAGTCATCTTTCCCGGCCAGATCGCCGGGACGGATTAAGCACCTGGTCCTGGTGGACTGGTTGCTGGGGTGTCGTCGGGCCGTGTCCCTGTTACCCCTCTTGATGAGTGAGTTCAGCCTACGGGCGCGTCTCACAATGTGTCCACTCGGTCCGCATGGTGAGACGCTGATGTTTCCCAGCAGGACCTCTAATTCATTCACTCCACCACTGTTGCAACAAGGGTGGAGTGCCAGATTTCGAGGACCTGCTGGGAAACTTGGGACTCAGGCCTTGCGCGCGAACCGGGTGGTGGGCGGCGGGTAGTTGCCGTCAGCGAGATTGGCAAGACGCTCGAAGGGGTTGTACGACGAGTGGTCGCCGGCGATCGCAAAGGAGATGCCGACGCACAGGAAGTAGAGCGGCAACATCACGATGCCGAGAACCCACGCGTACTGCGTGCAGTGCCGGTCCTCGTGCTTGAGCAGAACGGGTCGCTCCGCGAAGTACTCCGCGCCGTGCTTGCTGGCGATGACGCTGCCGATCGTGAACGCGCTGGCAACCGGGAAGTTGTATCGGTAACCGGTGGCAAGATACGTGCCCCGACCGCGCCGGGTGATGGTCGCGCCGCCAATCCTGGCGATGGCCAAGCCGAGCAGCGTGCTCACATTGATCCAGTTGAGCACCGTACGTACTCTCGTCCAGAACGTGTGCGGCAACAGCTCAGAACTCATCTGCCAGCCCCCCAAGCCAGGTGGCGACATCATCTGGCCCGTCGAGGACGATGTCGGCTCGCGCCACCAAAGCATCTTGCTCCGCCGACGCCGAGCAGATCAACAGCCCATCGATCCCGAGGCCGCGCAACTCGTCAACCGCGTCGAATGCCGGCAGATCGCCAAGGTCATCACCGGCAAAGATCACGCGTTGTGCGCCGGTCTCCAAAACCAGCGATCGCAAAGCCTGACCCTTGTCGACCCCTGACGAGCGAAGCTCGACGACCTGACGGCCGGGCTCGACTACAAGTCCCAGTTGGGCGGCGAGGTCGGCCATCGGCTGTGCGAGGGATTCGAGCACCCCAGGATCCATGCCACGAGCGTGCAGTGCCATGGCGAGACCCTTGTCCTCGATCCGAACGTGCTCCGCGCCATGCTCTGCAAGCCATCCTGGAAGGAGCTCGCGGAGACGGGCAATGGCGTCGGGACGCTCCACGTGATCAGGCTTCCCGTCGGGCGCATTCCAGCGCTCTGCGCCGTACTGGCCCAGGATGATCAACCGCTCGAAACCCTCACGACCGACGAAACCACCGAGCTCGAGCGCCTGGGCCACCGGGCGCCCCGTGATGATCGCGATCTGGCCGATCACGCCACCGAGCCTGCCGAGTGCAGCGATCGAGTGTCCATGTGCGTACGCCTGAGCAGGGTCGTCGACGATGTGTGCCAATGTGCCGTCGAAATCGAGTGCGAGAAGTGTCCCGCCCGGATCGGCGATCACGGCATCGCGGAACTCGGTCATGCGCTACATCATTGCGGGCCGGACAGGATGATCGTCAGTCGGTCGGCGCGCATGGGGTCCACGCGCGGTTTGACCCGCTCTATCCCGACATCCTTGGCCAGCTGTTCGGCCTGATCCTGAAGTCCCTGCGGGAAGTAGACGGTGTTCTGACCCACGGATCCCCGCCAGTTGCCGACTCCGCCAACCGTCCAGCCGGCTGCCCTGACCTTGGTGGCGAACGCGCTAGCTGCACCGGGAACACCTGAGTTGTTGAGCACCGAGACCTGTGCCTCACGCGCGACCGGCGCCGCGGTCTCGGTGGGAGCCGGTGGCGGCGTCGGCGTCGGCGTCAGCTCGGTGGGCGTCGGATCAGTCGGGGTCGGGGTCGGCGCCGGTGTCGTTGCCGACGCATTCGGCGGGGTCGCGGTGCCGTTGTCGTCATCGCCCTTCACCAGGAGCCAGCCGAGCGTCCCGGCCGCTGCCAGGCACACAGCAATCGTGAAGAAGATGAACCAGCTGGAAGGAACGAAGAGGTTGCGACTGGGGGATCTGCGGTGGTCCACGACTGGCTCCGTCAGAGATCGATGCCCAGGCGCCGGGCAGACCGGCTGCGCTGTCGGCCAGCTCGCAGCCGGCGCAGACGCTTGACGAGCAACGGATCGAAGGCCAGCGCATCCTCGCGGTCAATCAACGCATTGAGCACCTGGTAGTAGCGCGTCGCCGACATGTCGAACTTTTCGCGAATCGCCTGCTCCTTGGCGCCGGCGTACTGCCACCAGAGGCGCTCGAGTGCCAAGATCTCGCGGTCCCGCTCAGACAGTGACTCGACAGCCGCCGTGTTCGCCTGGCTGGTCTTCTCCACTGCGCTCATACCGTGCATCTTAGTCCACGAACTACAACGATGTCATTTGACATAGTGGTGTCATGCCGACCAATCCACGCACGATCCGCTGGGGCATCCTCGCCACGGGGCGCATCGCCGAGCAATTTGCCACCGACCTCGCGCTAGTCGAGGGCAGCGAGCTCGCCGCGGTTGGCTCTCGCCGCGTCGAGACGGCCACAGAATTTGCCGACCGATACGGCGGAGCGCGCTCCCATGGCTCGTACGAAGAGCTCGCCGCTGATCCCGACGTCGACGTCATCTATGTCGCCACGCCGCACAGCCGACACCTCGAGGATGTGATGACGTGCTTCGAGGGTGGCAAGGCAGTGTTGTGCGAGAAGCCGCTGAACCTCAACGCCAATGACTCCGCCACGATGATCGCCGAGGCGAGGTCGCGCGGCCTCTTTTTGGCCGAGGCGATGTGGACCCGCACCAATCCCAACACCCGCAAGATGCTCCAGCTGGTGCGGGACGGGGCGATCGGCACACCTCAACAGGTGCGAGCCGAGCTCGGCTTCGCGGCAGCGGCAGACTCGGCCCGCATGTGGGACCCGACGCTCGGCGCCAGTGCGCTGCTCGATGTCGGCATCTATCCGGCGACGTTCGCCTACCTCCTGCTCGGTGAACCGAAGAAGATCGTCGCAACGGGCGTGCTGTCCGATCAGGGCATCGACGTCAACGCCGGAGCCACCCTGACGTATGAGAATGGCGCCGTCGCCAACATCGCCTGGAATCAGGTGGCCTGCTCCGACAACCGCGCTTCAGTTGCCGGCACTGGGGGTCTGATCGAGATGCACCCACGATTCCACGAGACCACTGGCTTGACTGTCACCCGCGGCGACGCGATCGAGACGTTCAACGAACCCGTCACCGGCCGCGGCTACGCGCACGAGATCATCGAGGTTGCTGACTGCCTCAGAGCAGACAAGACCGAGTCGGAGCTGCTGCCGCTCGATGAGTCGCTGGCGATCATGAAGCACCTAGACGACATCTTGCGCCAGCTTGGCGTCGCGCCGAGATAGGCGCGCACCACTAGGCTGGGCGCCATGGCGTCTGGCCTCGCAGAATTCGTGGTGATCGCCAATCGCCTGCCCGTGGACCGGATCACCGGCCCCGACGGCGAGACGACGTGGCGCAAGTCTCCCGGCGGCTTGGTCACCGCCCTCGAACCCGTGATACGCCGCAATGGTGGGGCCTGGATCGGGTGGCACGGCGCACCCAACGAAAAGCTCAAGCCGTTCGACCACACCGGCATGCACCTCGTACCCGTCCCGTTGTCAGACGACGAGGTCGCTGAGTACTACGAGG
>CAZWZC010000069.1:0-4493 GCA_964638755.1 uncultured Aeromicrobium sp.
CTGCCGAGGAAGATGCCAAGGCCACCGCGGAACGCCGGATGGCCGAGGCTGAGCTGCAAGCGCAAGAGGCGGCCACACGCCGTTTGGCCGACGCCGAGAACGACGCCCAGCGCCGGATCGAGCAGGCACGATCTGAAGCAGAACAGGTCTCTGCCAAGGCCCAAGCCGATCGCGAAGCAGCGCTCGCCCAGCTGGCTCAGGAGCGGGCCGAAGCCGAAAAGCGCCTCGTCGAGGTGAGGGCCGAGGCCGATCGCATAGTTCGCGAGGCTGAGGAGACATCGGCAAGCCACGTTGCTGCTGCCAAGGCTGAGGCCGAGAAGTTTGCCCAGGAGACTGCAGCCGAACGTGTTGCAATCGCCGTGCGCGTGGCCGACGCCGAGCGGGCTGCCGAAGAAAAGCTGGTCGCTGCGAAGCTTGAGGCCGACGGACTGGCGGCCGAAGCTGCCCGACGCCACGAGGAGGCTGCGGCCGAGCTTGCGCGTGAACGCGACGAAGCCAAGTCACTTGTCGAGCGTGCCAACGAGGAAGCGGACAAGCTCGCGCGTGAGGCCGAGGCCGAACGGGCGGAGGCAGCCGCAAAGCTGCAGGATGCCGAACGCATTGCTGCCGAGAAGGTGCGCGTTGCTGAAGCGGAGGCTGAGCTGGTCGCGGCAAATGCCGCCGAAGCCGCACGCGCGGCGGACGAGGCTCGCAAGGAGGCAGAGCGCAAGCTCGCCGCGGACGTCGAAGCCGCGCGACTCGATGCTCAGCAGAAGATCGAGGAAGCCGAGAAGGACGCTGCTGAACGCGTCGCCGCCGCCGAGGCCGAGGCAAAGCGCCTCTCGGAGCGCTCAGTCGAAGATGCCCAAGCACGGGTTGCCCAGGCCCAGGCCGAGGCCGAGCGCGTCACGGTGCAGTCCAAGCGCGATGCGCAGGAACGTCTCAGTCAGGCAGTCGCCGCGGCTCGGGTCGCAGCCGAGGAGAAGCTGCAGGAGGCCGAGCGCACAGCCCTCGAGTGGGTGGCCGCAGCCGAGGCAGAAGCCGAACGAGTCGCCCAGACTCACATCGTGATGGCCAATCACTCAGCCGGTTCTGAACCGCTCTCATCACCCGAACCGGTGATGGATGAGTTTGTCGACGAGCAGCCATCGGACGACCACCAGCCTGAGGCGGTGAGCGACGAGTCTGAGGCCCTCGCCCCCCCGATCAAAAAAAGAGTCGTCCGACGCAAATGATGCTCAGCCACTAGGCGAGTCGGAGCTCAACGAAGGGTCCGAGGCTGATTTCGGGCCGGCAACGGAGTCGACGTTTGGTGTGATGACGGCTGGCGCGATCGCATCGATCTTCGATGAGCCAGAAGCCGCGGGACTGTCGATCTTCGACGAGTCCGACGCGGGTGCGAGCGCCGACGCCGAGCCCACCGTGGCCGATCGACGGCGCGAGCAGGCTGAGGCCAAGGATGCCGAGCGCACGGCGCGCACGGCGGCCCGAGCTGAGGCGAAGACTGCCCGAGCTGAGTCCAAGGCAGCTGCGAAGGCCGCACGAGACGACGAACGGGCACAGGCAAGAGTGGCCAAGGATGAGGCCAGAGCCGCTGCGATGACGACGAAGGATGAGTCGGGCACCTCAGTCGCGACCCCGGGCGGGGAGTCCGAGATGTCCGACGACGAGATCGCTACTGCCAAGGCGCAAGCAAGAGAAGCCCGCTCGCAGACCAAGGCTGCCAGCAAAGTGGCGCGTCAGACAGCATTGCGGGCCAGGCGTGAAGCACGCGAAGCCGCACGCAGGGGCGACGCGGCCGATGAACAGGCGACAACCGAGCCGGTGGTCGACGACCATGGCGCCGAACGTCCCATTGCAGTCGCAGCGCAGCTGCAACGTGCCGAGGAGGCTGCCGAGCAACACAAGCTGGAGGAGCGCGAGACAAAGGAGCAGCAGGCGGCTGAGTCCAGGCAGGCAGCACAAGAGGCCAGGCGAGCAGCCAAGGCGGAAGCCACCGAGACAAAGGCGAAATCTGATGCTGTCAGGGAGCAGCACCGTCAGAAGGCCGACTTTTCCAAGCAGAACCAGCGCGAAGAAGCAGCTGCTGCCAAGGTTGAAGCCAAGCGTGAGCGCGACGAAGCCAAGGCAGCGGCCAAGCAGAAGTCGCTGCGCACGAAGTCCCCATCTCGCACCGACGACCACATCGTGGAGCCACCTCGAGAGCCCAAGAAGTCGCTCCTCGAGCGTCTTCAACCCGCAACTGTCGAAGGTTCTCATGACGGCGAAGACGCACCCTCAAGCTTCCTGCCAACGCTCGCCATCGTGTTGGGGGTGCTCGGGTTTGTGTTCTCGGTCATCCTGGCGATCGGCGCCTTCATGGTTGCCCTCAATCCGCAGTCTGACGGGGGCCTCTTCGGCTTGGTGTCCAACGTGTGCGATGCACTCGTGGGTCCCCTGCGTGGTCTGTTCTCGTTCTCAGGCACCAACGGTGAGAGCAAGGAAGCCTTGGTGGCCTGGGGCCTCGGTGCGCTCGGATATCTCATTCTCGGGTTGTTCGCCCAGTCGTTCCTGCGCGCCCGTGGAGAAGGCGACTGACCTCGTGGTGTGACCAAACCCATGCCGCTGAGGGTCGCTCGCATTGCTACGCCTCGGTAACATTCTCATCACAACGGACCACCTCGATCCGGTGCCTCGCACCGTGGGATGGTGGGTCTGCACCCGCTACCCCGCATACCAGCAGCTCTGCTTTCCAAAACACTCTGCTTTCCACAACAAGGAGGGTCCCTCGTGACCAAGATCGTTGTCGCGGTCAAGTACGTCCCCGACGCCACCGCAAACCGCTCGTTCAGCGCTGACAACACCGTTGACCGTGACGGCGTAGACGGACTGCTGTCAGAGCTTGACGAATATGCCGTTGAGCAGGCGTTGCAGATCGTCGAGGCAGGTGAAGGCGAAGTCACAGTTCTGACCGTCGGTCCCGATGACGCAGCTGATGCGATCCGCAAGGCCCTGCAGATGGGTGCCGACGCTGGTGTGCACGTCAAGGACGACGCCATTCACGGCTCTGACGCCTTCGCCACCTCGCTGGTACTGGCCGAGGCCATCAAGAAGCTCGAATATGACCTGCTGTTCTTCGGCATGAGCTCTACCGACGGCGGCATGGGCGTCGTACCGACCCTCGTCGCCGAGCGCCTCGGTGTTCCCGCAGTGACATTTGCGTCCGAAGTCACGGTTGACGGTGACACCGTCAAGATCCGGCGCGACGGCGACATCGCTGCGCAGACAATCGAGGCAACCGGCAAGGTCGTCGTGAGTGTCACCGACCAGACCGGCGAAGCGCGCTACCCCTCGTTCAAGGGCATCATGGCGGCAAAGAAGAAGGACGTCCAAGAATGGACGCTCTCCGATCTCGACATTGACGCCGCCAGCGTCGGTCTCGACAACGCGTGGACCAAGGTTGAGTCATTTGAGCCGCGTCCGCCGCGCACAGCTGGCGAGATCGTCACCGATGAAGGAGACGGCGGCACCAAGCTCGCCGAGTTCCTCGCCTCCAAGAAGTTCATCTGAGAAGGAACTGATCTATGACTGAAGTTCTCGTAGTTGTCGACCACGTTGACGGCACAATTGCCAAGCCCACCCTCGAGCTGCTCGCGATCGCCCGCCGCTTGGGCGAGCCGTCCGCGATCTACTTCGGCGGAGGTGATGTTCCGGGCGTGCTCGCCGAGCACGGTGCAGAGAAGATCTACCAGCTCGACGATGCTGCCTACGCCGACTTCCTCGTGGCGCCCAAGGCCGAGGCGATCGCCAAGATCGTCGCAGACACGTCACCCGCCGCGGTGCTGTTCTCCTCGAGCTCTGAGGGCAAGGAGATCGCTGCTCGTGTAGCACTCAAGGCCGAGTCAGGTCTGATCACCGACGCTGTTGACGTAACCGCTGACGGTGTGACGACGCAGTCGGTCTTCGCCGGCAACTTCACGGTGCAGGCCAAGGTCGCCCAGGGCGCTCCGGTCATCACGGTCAAGCCCAACTCTGCCAACCCCGAAGCAGCAGCAGGCGCCGGCACGGTAGAGGCCGTCTCGGTCGACATCTCCGATGCCGCCAAGGGTGCCAAGATCACCGACTCGCAGCCCAAGGCCGAGTCGGGTCGCCCCGAGCTCACCGAGGCCGCGATCGTGGTCGCCGGCGGACGTGGCACTGGAGGCGACTTCTCCGAGGTCGAAGCATTCGCAGACAGCCTCGGCGCTGCCGTCGGTGCCTCGCGTGCCGCTGTGGACTCGGGTTGGTATCCGCACTCGTTCCAGATCGGCCAGACGGGCAAGACCGTCTCGCCCCAGCTGTATGTCGCCAACGGCATCTCGGGTGCGATCCAGCACCGCGCTGGCATGCAGACGTCCAAGACGATCATTGCGGTCAACAAGGACGACGAGGCACCGATCTTCGAGCTCGTGGACTTCGGCGTCGTAGGAGATCTCAAGGCTGTTCTCCCGCAGGCGACCGACGAGGTCAAGAAGCGCAAGGGCTGATCGCAGCTC
>CAZWZC010000069.1:4593-12683 GCA_964638755.1 uncultured Aeromicrobium sp.
TCGTGGTTTTCGGTGTTATCCGACTGGGTCATGCCTCAGTGGCCCACTGGAACTATTGACTTTCTGCGGCCCGAGTTTGGTGACACTTTGGTTACGGAGCCCTTTCACGCTGTTCGGTGAACCGGTGTGGGTGATAGCAATGAGGTTGCGCGCGCTCAGTGTGCACAACCCCATTCACAGGAGGAATCCATGCGACTCTCTCGGCGTACACGCCTTGCGGGTGTGGCATTCGTCGCTGTCGGCAGCCTTACGTTGGCGGCCTGCGGTGGCGGAAGCGACGACAAGTCTGGCGGAACCGATTCGGTCATCACGGTCTACGGAACCAACCCGCAGAACCCGCTGATCCCGACAGCAACCAACGAAGTCGGTGGCGGCGACCCGCTCGACAACCTCTTCTCGGGTTTGGTCGCTTACAACACCGACGGATCGGTCTCCAACGAGGTCGCTGAGTCGATTGAGCCTGACGCTGCCAAGAAGGTTTGGACCGTTAAGATCAAGAGTGGCCAGAAGTTCACCGACGGCGAAGCCATCTCAGCTGAGTCCTTCGTCAAGGCATGGAACTACGGTGCCAACCCGAAGAACAAGCAGCTCAACAACTACTTCTTCTACCCCATCGAGGGCACCGACGATATCGGCAACACTGTCGGCGGCGACACGGTCAAGGGTCTGAAGATCGTTGACGACACGACGTTCACCATCACGCTGAAGGCTCCGGAGTCGGACTTCCCGCTTCGTCTTGGCTACTCGGCCTACTTCCCGGTCCCCGCCAAGGCCTACGGTCCTGACGGCACGATCACCAAGGAATTCGGCGAGCGTCCGATCGGCAACGGCCCTTACAAGCTGACCAAGTCCGGCTGGGAGCGCAACAAGCAGATCTCGCTTGAGCCCAACCCGGACTACAAGGGCATCCACAAGCCGAAGAACGGCGGACTGGTGTTCAAGTTCTACGCCGGAGGTGGCTCCGACGCTGCCTACACCGACGTCCAGTCGGGCAACCTCGACGTTCTCGACCAGGTGCCGCCGAGCGCGCTCACCACGTTCGAGAAGGACAGCAAGGTCAACGCGTACAATGAGCCTGGCTCAAGCTTCTCGTCGCTCACGATCCCAGAGCGCCTCGCGCACTTCAAGGGTGAAGAGGGTGACCTGCGTCGTGCAGCCATCTCGGAGGCGATCAACCGTCCTGAGATCACCGAGAAGATCTTCAACAACGCTCGTACACCCGCGAAGGACTTCACTTCGCCCGTGCTCGACGGCTGGACCGAAGATGTTCCCGGCAACGACGTGCTGACGTTCAACGCCGACGACGCCAAGAAGAAGTGGGCTGCGGCTGACGCCATCAGCAAGTGGGACGGCAAGTTCGTCGTCGCCTACAACGCCGACGGCGCGGGCAACAAGGAGTTCACCGAGGCGATGACCAACCAGCTCAAGAACGTGCTGGGCATCGCGTCGGAGCCGAAGGTCTACCCGACGTTCGACGAGCTTCGCAAGGAGGTCACTGATCGCACGATCAAGACGGCCTTCCGTACCGGTTGGCAGGCGGACTACCCGTCGATGCTGAACTACCTCGGTCCGATCTACGCCACTGGCGCAGGTTCGAACGATGGTGACTACACCAACCCGGAGTTCGACAAGCTGATTGCAGATGCTTCTGCAGCTGAGGGCGATGCACGTTACAAGCTCATCAGCGAAGCGCAGACCATCTTGCTGAAGCAGCTGCCGGCCATCCCGCTGTGGTACCAGAACGCCACCGCAGTGACGAGCAAGGACCTCAACGGGTTCGAGTTCAACTGGAAGCAGAAGCCCGACTACTACAAGCTCACCAAGTAGAAGTCCGGTCCGACTAGCGGACGGGGGCAGCCACCTGGCTGCCCCCGTCTGTCGGCCCAAACTGCGGGTGGCCCGACACGGGAGTACCGTGGCGCCATCCGTGATCTGCCCTTCCACGGAACCAAGGAGGCCAACCCATGTGGTGGTACGTCGCCAAGCGGTTGTTGCAAACGATCCCCGTCTTTTTGGGTGCCACCCTCATCCTCTTCATCTTGCTGAAGCTGCGACCGGGCGACCCAATCCTCAACCTGGCCGGCAACAAGCCGGTCTCTCAGGACGTACGCGATGCGCTCGCCGCGCAGTACCACCTCGACGATCCGCTCTTCGTCCAGTGGTTCCAGTTTGCCAAGAACGCACTGACCTTCAACTTCGGTGAGACCTTCGCCGGTCAGCCTGTCTTTGACCTGATCAAGCAGACCTTCCCGGTCACGGTGGTGCTTGCCCTGATGGCACTCACGATCGATGCAGTCCTGGGCATCAGCCTTGGCACGATCGCCGGCCTTCGCCGCAACGGTTGGTTCGATTCCAGCACTCTGGTGGTGTCCCTGCTGCTGATCTCCATCCCGATCTTCGTGGTCGGGTTCGTCATGCAGCTCATCTTCGGCGTCAAACTCGGCTGGACCTCGCCAACCGTCGGTGGCGACTGGACCGTCCAAGACTTGATCTTGCCAGCGATCGTGCTGGCGATCGCCAACTTCGCCTACACGATCAGGCTGACCCGCACATCTGTCGCGGAGAATCTGACCGCTGACCACGTGCGTACTGCTCGAGCCAAGGGCCTATCCGAGCGACTGGTCATCCGCAACCATGTGTTGCGGAACTCGCTCGTGCCGGTCGTCACCTACATCGGCATCAACCTCGGTTCGCTGATGGCCGGTGCCGTCATCACCGAGACCATCTTCAACGTTCCCGGCATCGGAAACGCGGCCTATACCGCGATTCAGAAGGGTGAGACCGCGACGGTCGTTGCGATTGTCACCTTCATGGTCATGGTCTACGTGATGATGAGTCTCTTGGTGGACTTGATCTACGCCCTACTCGACCCGAGGATCCGCTATGTCTGAGACACGACTGGGTCAGGAGCGATTCGTCGCACCCATCGAAGAGACTCCACTTCGCGCGATTGACGCGGTCAACGTCGATGAAGTGCCCGAGAACCAGTGGAAAGAAGCCTGGAAGCGGCTCCGTACGTCAGTGCTGTTCTGGTTTGCGGTCATCATCCTTGCTGTGATCGCAACGATGGTTGTCTTTCCGGGCCTCTTCACCAATGTTGATCCGTCGCGAGGAGACCTTTCCAACAGCTTCGCGCCAGCGTCTGACGGCCATCCGTTCGGCTACACACAGCAGGGCGCGGATGTATGGGCCCGTACCGTCTTTGGTGCACGCGCCTCGGTGATGGTCGGCTTGCTGACCACGATCCTGACGACTGTGCTCGGGATGGTGACGGGAGCGATCGCCGGCTTCTACGGCAAGCTCACCGACACGCTGATCTCGCGTACGAGCGACATCTTCTTCTCGATCCCGCTGCTGCTGGCCTGCATCGTGGTCATCTCTGTCCTCAACAACACGTTCCCCGACCGAGGATTCTGGGCATCGGTCATTGTGGTCGTGGCGGCCCTCTCCCTCTTTGCCTGGCCGCAGATCACCCGTCAGATGCGTGGAGCCGTGCTCGAGATCAAGAACCTTGAGTTCGTCGATGCAGCAACTGCCATTGGTGCCTCGAAGATGAAAAATCTTCGTCGTCACATCGTCCCCAACGCGCTGGCACCGGTCATCGTGACAGCAACGATCTCGCTAGGCGTGTTCATCGTCGCCGAGTCGTCGCTGTCCTTCCTCGGTCTGGGCCTGCCGCAGAATGTGGTGTCGTGGGGCAACGACCTCTCGGCCGCTCAGAGCCAGGTTCGCTCCGGCCAGCACCTCAACGTGATGTACGTGCCGGCCGCGGCACTTGCCATGACGGTGCTCGGTTTCATCCTTCTGGGTGAAGCAGTGCGAGAAGCCCTTGACCCGAAGGCGAGGAAGAAGTGAACGACATCGCGCCTCTGCTGCAAGTGGAGAATCTCAGCGTTGGATTTCGTGCCGGCAAGGAGATCCTCACTGCTGTCGATGAAGCCAACCTGGTGATCTATCCGGGCCAGACCATCGCGATCGTTGGCGAGTCCGGTTCGGGCAAGTCGACCCTCGCACACGCGGTCATCGGGCTGCTGCCCGGCACGGGCAAGGTCACCGGCGGGTCCATCAAGTTTGAGGGCAACGACATCAGCAAGGCCAACAAGGGGCAGATCGTTGCTCTGCGTGGCTCGTCGATCGGCCTCGTTCCGCAAGACCCGATGTCCAACCTCAACCCGCTCTGGCGGGTGGGTTCGCAGATCAAGGAGGCGTTGGTCGCCAACGGTGTTGCTACCGGTTCTGCCGCCGACAAGCGCGTCGTCGAGCTGCTCGAGGAGGCCGGGCTGCCCGATGCCGAGCGCCGTGCACACCAGTATCCCCACGAATTCTCCGGTGGGATGAGGCAGAGGGCGCTGATCGCCATGGCTCTCGCCGCTCGTCCCAAGCTGCTGATCGCCGACGAGCCCACCTCGGCGCTCGATGTGACAGTCCAGAAGCAGATTCTGGACCATCTCGACAAGCTCACAGATGATCTTGGTGTTGCGGTCATGCTGATCACCCACGACCTTGGCCTTGCGGCCGAGCGCGCCGACCACCTGGTCGTGATGTACCGCGGTCGGGTTGTCGAGTCGGGTCCGGCCCGCAGCATTCTGCAGAACCCCGAGCACCCCTACACCAAGCGGTTGGTCGCCAAAGCGCCGTCGCTGGCGTCGCGACGGCTGTCGTCTGCGCGTGCTGAGATACGAGAGAAGGCTGTTCAGACTGCAGCCCAGATTGCCGAGGAGGTCGCCCAGAGCGAGGTTGAGTTCGGTCAAGGCAAATCCGACGTCGTCGCGGTCGAGGACCTCACCAAGGTGTTCTCGTTGCGTGGTTCAAAGCCGTGGCAGAAGGTTGACTTCACTGCCGTCGACGATGTCTCATTCAAGCTCAAGCGTGGTACGACCATGGCGATCGTCGGTGAGTCCGGCTCGGGCAAGTCGACGGTTGCTCGCATGGTGCTCGACTTGTTGCCGCCGACATCGGGCAAGGTCGTGTTCGACGGCCACGACATCCGTGAGCTCAAGTCCAAGAAGGAGCGCCTGCGGCTGCGGCGCCAGATGCAGCCGGTGTTCCAGAACCCGTACGCGTCGCTGGATCCGCTCTACTCGATTTACAAGTCGATCGAGGAGCCGCTGCGTACCCATGATGTCGGCACCGGCAAAGAGCGAGAGACACGCGTTCGCGAGCTGCTTGATCGGGTTGCGCTGCCGACGACCGTGATGTCGCGCTATCCCGGCGAGCTCTCGGGCGGTCAGCGTCAGCGTGTCGCGATCGCGCGTGCCCTGGCTCTCGAGCCTGAGGTGGTCATCTGCGACGAGGCGGTCTCGGCGCTCGATGTGCTGGTGCAGGCTCAGATCCTCGAGCTTCTCAATGACCTGCAGGCCGAACTCGGCCTGAGCTATCTGTTCATCACGCATGACCTTGCTGTGGTCCGGCAGATCGCCGACAACGTGCTGGTCATGCAGGACGGCAAGGTCGTGGAGTCCGCCTCGGTGACGGAGGTGTTCGACAACCCGCGCCAGGAATATACGCGCAGGCTGCTGGACGCCATCCCCGGTGCATCGATCGAGCTGGGACGCTAATTCTCACAAGAGTGATGAAGTAGTTCTCTTGACGGGTTGACCTGTTCGAACAGATGTTCGAAGATTGATGGATGGCCACTGCCCTCTCGTCGAGTCCACCACTGGCGGGAGAGAGCGTGCCAGCGGGGGGAGTCCACCCACGAGCGCCGCTGGGGGCACCTCCCGCTTGCGGGGGCGTAGGGGGCGGTTCCCCCACGAGCTCTGACAAGCTCAGTGAGCTGCGCGAACGTGTCAACCAGATGCAGGGCCGACCTGCGTCGCAACCGGTTGCGACGCACCCTGCGCTATCGGGACTACTGCAATTGCAGACTGGTTCGAGCTATGGCGTTGACTCGGCGAGCCTGGCGATTGCCCTGATGGCGGGTCCGTCCGCCGACGGCGTCTGGTGCGGGGTGGTGGGTTCCACGGAACTGGGTCTTGAGGCTGCTGCGGCGGCCGGAGTCGAGCTGAGCCGTACGATCCTGGTTCCCGATCCTGGAGACGCCTGGCTCGAGGTCACGGCCGCGCTGGTCGACGTGCTCGGGGTCGTGGTCCTGCGTGCTCCTTCGTCGGTGTCCGACAGTGAGGTGGCGCGGCTCAGCGCGAGGCTTCGTCAGCGCGGCACCATCCTCATCGCATGGGGTGACTGGCCGCGCTGCGAGGCGCGCTTGACGATGCGTGACATGCAGTGGGGTGGACTCGGACGCGGCCATGGTCATCTGCAGGCGCGCCAGGTGACGGTCGATGTACGCCGCGGCACTGCGCCGGCACATTCCGGCCGGCTCTGGCTGCCCGATGCCGATATGACGATCCGTCGGGTCGAGGTGGGGGCACCTCCCCCTACGCCCCCGCAAGCGGGAGGTGCCCCCAGCGGCGCTCGTGGGTGGACCCCCACCGCTCGCACGCTCTTTCCCGCCAGCGGGGACAACCGGCTGCGCTCAGGAGTGTGAGCTAGGTGTCCGAAGGCAGGACCATGGTCATGTGGGCGCCGGACTGGCCGATCGTGGCCGCCGACCTGCCGCAGTCCTTGCCCGCTGCAGTGCTCGACAAGGGACAGGTGCTGGCGTGCTCGCAGGCAGCGCGCGCTGAGGGCGTACGCCGTGGCATGCGTCGCCGCGATGCCCAGTCACGCTGCCCTGGCCTGGTGCTGCACGACTACAACGCCGATGCCGATGCTAGGGGATTTGAGGCAGTGCTGACCGCGATCGAGTCGTTGAGCCCCGGGGTCGCCCCATTGCGACCGGGACTGTGCGCGTTGCGGGTGCCGAGCCGCTTCTACGGTGGTGAGGCCGAGGCGGCGGCAGTCATCGCCGAGCGACTTGTCGGCATCGGTGTGTGGGACGTACGCATCGGCATCGCCGACGGGCTGTTCGCCGCCGAGTTGGCTGCCCGTCGGGCCTTGGCGCAGGACAGCTTGGCGATCCCGCGTGGTGGCTCGGCGCACTTCCTGCGCGATCTGCCGATCGATGCCCTTGATGATCCTGAATTCGTGGGGCTGCTGCGTCGGATTGGGTTGCAGACCCTCGGCGATTTTGCTGGGCTGCCTGCAGCCGACGTGCACACACGATTTGGCACCCACGGAGAACTGCTGCACCGATTGGCTCGCGGGCTCGACCCGCAGCCGGTCGGGAGTCGTCAGGTGCCGCCGGAGTTCGATGCCACGCTGCTGCTGGAGCCGCCGCTGGAGCTGGTTGAGCCGATCGCGTTCAGCCTGCGCGCCACAGCCGAGAACTTCGTCAAGGATCTCGCTGCCCACGGACTGGTGTGCACGACAGTGCTGATCGAGGTCGATGCCGACGGCTCACTGGCGACAGCACGGCGCTGGATGCATCCGCGGTGGTTCGGCGCCACCGATTTGATCGATCGGGTTCGCTGGCAGCTCACATCCGGAGAAGCCGTGCGCGCACCGGTGGATGCCGTACGGCTCATCCCGGAGGTCACCGAAGCACTTGGCGATCATGCCGACAGCCTGTTCGGTGGTGGGCCTGATGAGCGAGTCGAGCGCGGGGTGGCGCGGGTGCAGAGCATCGTCGGCCACGAGTCAGTGGTGTCAGCATCGGTGCAGGGCGGGCGCAGCCCTGCCGATCGGCGACTGTTGGTGCCGTGGGGTGAGCGCGTCGTCGCCAAGCGCCCGGCGGGATTGCCGTGGCCCGGCAGCCTGCCACCACCCGCACCTGCCACCGTCTATGCCGAGCCGCAGGAGGCGCTGGTCGTCGGCGTCGAGGGTCAGCCGATCGGGGTCACGGGTCGGGGTGTGATCACGGGGGAGCCGGCGCGATTCAGGGCAGCGGTCGGCAGTGACTGGCAGCCAGTTGCGTCGTGGGCAGGGCCGTGGCCGGTCGACGAGCAGTGGTGGGATGAGGCATCGTCGAGACGCCTCGCCCGGTTCCAGGTCGTCGGTGTCGATGGCAGCGCCTGGTTGATGCTCGTCGAGAACGGCGCCTGGTGGACGGAGGCGCGCTATGACTGACCGCGAGTGGCGCCGTGTGGGTGGTTTTTTGCAGCTGAAAGAAACCACACAGCGCCACAAGCGAGGGTTCTGACAATGGGTTC
>CAZWZC010000070.1:0-12575 GCA_964638755.1 uncultured Aeromicrobium sp.
ACAGGTGGATGTGGCAGGAGTTGCCCTCGCGCTCGTTGTACTTCGCCATGAAGGTCAGCGACTGGCCATGCGCCGACGCAATCTCCTTCGCCGCTGTCTTGTAGACCGCGTGGTTGTCAGCCGTCGCCAGCACCTCGTCGTACAGGAAGCCGATCTCGTGCTGGCCGAAGTTGCACTCACCCTTGGCGCCCTCGACGTTCATCCCTGCGGAGTACATCGTGTTGCGGATGTCGCGCAGCAGTGGCTCGACCCTGGTCGTGCCGACGATCGAGTAATCAACGTTGTACTGGTTGGACGGGGTCATGGTCTGGTAGTTGCTCGCCCAGGCCTCCTCGTACGTCGTGTCGAACACGATGAACTCGAGCTCGGTGCCAGCCAGCGCCATGAAGCCGTGGTCGGCCGCCTTGGCGAGCTGATCCTTGAGGATCGTGCGCGGTGACTGGACAACCGGCGAGTGGTCGAGCCACACCAGGTCGCACTGGATCATGGCGGTCGCCGGGAGGTGGGTCAGCAACCGGATCGTGTCGAAGTCGAGGGCAAACTCCATGTCGCCGTAGCCCTTGTCCCACGACGACATCTCATAGCCGGCGACCGTGTTCATGTCGACGTCGACGCTGAGCAGATAGTTGCAGCCCTCCGTGCCGTCCTCGATGACATGATCGACGAAATACTGGCCGTGCAGGCGCTTGCCCTGGAGTCGGCCCTGCATGTCGGTGAACGCGACGATGACGGTGTCGACCGCACCCTCGCTGATCTGTACGCGGAGCTGCTCGAGGGTGAGGAGCTTGGGGTGGCGAGTGCTCTGAGTCATTGCCCACTCTTTCGTGTTGGGTCCACAGCGATTGCCTTGATTTTCTCCCCCGACGGATCATAGAGCGGCTTCAAGCTCACCCGTACGGGGATGCGTCGGCCGCCGACATCGAGCTCATAGCTGCCGGAGCGAACGTACGCCGGGTCTGCGATCGCGCCTGCTTGAGCATTGACCCAGCCGAGGCCGACCCCGGCGCCGATGGTCGCCCCCCACGAGCCCGACATGGCCTGCCCGGTGGCGATCCCATCGCGTACGAGGAGCTCACCGCCCCAGATCATGGCGTCGGGGTCGTCGCAGACGAAGGAGACGATCCGGCGTGCCGGTCCCGCAGCCTTGGCCTTCTCAACGGCGGCGCGACCGATGAAGTCGATGTCAGTCCCGAGCTTGCAGGTGAACGAGAGACCGGCCTCGACCGGATTGACCTCGGGTGTCAGCTCGCGACCGAACGCCCGGTAGCCCTTCTCGAGCCGCATCGCCTCGATCGCGTAGTAGCCGGCATCGACGATCTCGAGATCCTGGCCAGCGACCTTGATCGCGTCATACACCTGCAGCGCATCCTCGTTCTTGATGTAGAGCTCCCAACCAAGCTCGCCGACATACGTGATCCGGGTCGCTCGGATCGTCGCACCGGCGAGCTCGATCTCGCGACTCCCGCCGAACGCGAAACCGCCCTCGCTGAGGTCAGCATCGGTCAGCCTGCTGAGAAGCTCGCGCGATGCCGGACCCATGACCCCAAGCACCGAGATCCGGTCGGTCGTGTCTGCGATGTGCGCGTCGAGCCCGGCAGGGATGTTGCGCCGGATCCAGTCCTGGTCGCGCTCGGTGGTGGCCGAGCTGCTGACGAGGAAGTACTCGTTCTGGGCGATGCGGGTGACGGTCAGGTCGGACTCGTAGCCCCCGCGCGAGTTGAGCAGCGCGGTGTAGACCGTCTCGTCGGGTGCGACATCGACGTCGTTGCTGCAAACCCACTGAAGTGCTGCTTCGGCGTCCACGCCATGCACGGCGTATTTGGAGAACGATGTCTGGTCGAACACCGCGACACCGGTGCGACACGCTTGCTGCTCGGCCGCCGACCACGGGAGCCAGTTCTGCTTGCCCCACTCGTACCCGATTGCCGGGTCCTGTCCGGTCGGCGCGAAGAAGTTGGCGCGCTCCCATCCCATCTTGCTGCCGAAACCGGCGTTCTCGTCTCGTAGCCGTTCATACAACGGCGAGGTCCGCAGCGGTCGCGCCGTGTCGAACTCCCGGTTGGGCCAGGGAACCGCGTAGTGCAGCCCGAGGACCTCCGCGACCCGAGCGCGGAGGTAATCCATGTTGTTCTGGAAGGGAGCGAATCGGCGAATGTCGACGGCGAGCAGGTCAACGCTTGGCTCACCTTCGATGATCCATTCGGCGAGGGCGCGCCCCGCTCCGCCTGCCGAGGCGATGCCCACGGAGTTGAAGCCCGCGCCGACAAAGAACCCCCGTACCGATGGCGCTTCGCCGAGGATGAACTGGTTGTCCGGCGTGAAGCTCTCGGGGCCGTTGTAGAACTTGCGGATGCCGGTCTCGTGCAGCGCAGGGATCCGCTCAAGTGCGCTGTCCATCAGGATCTGGAAATGCTCCCAGTCCTCGCTCAGCAGCTGGAACTCGAACGGAAAGGGGATCTCGTCAGGCGCGACCCACGGCTTGGCCACCGGCTCGAAGCCGCCAACGACCAGTCCCCCGACCTCCTCCTTGAAGTACGTGTAGCCGTCGGGGTCGCGCAGGATCGGCAGATCGGGCCGCACCCCGTTGATCTGATCGGTGACGACATAGAAGTGCTCGGCGGAGTGCAGCGGCACGCTGACGCCGATCTTCGCTGCCAGGTGGTGAGCCCACTGGCCGGCGCAGTTGACGACGATGTCGGCCTCGATGTCGCCCCGGT
This sequence comes from uncultured Aeromicrobium sp., assembly GCA_964638755.1. Lineage (GTDB taxonomy): Bacteria > Actinomycetota > Actinomycetes > Propionibacteriales > Nocardioidaceae > Aeromicrobium. The sequence goes on from CAZWZC010000070.1 coordinate 2,718, forward strand.
CGGTGCGCACACCCGTGACCGCACCATCGCCCACCAGCACCTCGAGCACGCGGACATGCTCAATCACGCTGGCGCCGCGCGTACGGGCTCCGCGCGCCAGGGCCTGCGTGACGTCAGTCGGGTTGGCGGTTCCGTCGCCAGGCAACCAGAGCCCACCCACGAGATCCTCAGTCGCGATCAACGGCCACCGCTCACCCGCCTGCTCCGGCGTCAGCAGCTCACACTCGAGGTCGTACGCCGTCGCCGTCGCTGCCGTGCGCCGCAGCTGCTCCATTCGCTCCTCAGTGCGCGCAACCGTCACGCCCCCGCAGCGTTTGAACCCGGCACTCAGCCCTGTCTCGGCCTCGAGCTGCTCATAGAGCGCTGCGGAGTACTGCACGAGTGTTGTCCCAGCCTGCGTCGCCCGCAGCTGGCCGACGAGGCCCGCTGCATGCCACGTCGTACCGCACGACAGCTCGCCCTGCTCCAGCAGCACGACGTCGGTCTCACCGTTCAAAGTCAGGTGATAGGCAACGCTGGTGCCGACGATGCCGCCGCCAATGACGACGATGCGGGCCCGCTCAGGTACGTTCATGACGCCGCCACGTCGAGCCAGGTCTCGAACTCAGGCGAGCGGAAGTCCGCGACCGCCTTGTCGAAGCGCTCCATCCCCCAGCCGTAGAAGTCAAAATCGTCCTCGCGGGTCGCCGCCTGGATGAACCCCCACAGCGACCAGCCGTACCGTGACGTCACGGCACGGAGCCGTGCTCGGGCACGCAGCTCCGGCGACTCGTGACCGACGTACGCGGTCACCAGCTCGGTGAGGTGCTCGTCATCGAGCCCGCACTCAGACCAGCAGTTGCCGAGCTCGAAGTAAGGGTCGTTGTTGCCGGAGTACTCGTAGTCGATCAGCCAGAGCCTGCTGCCGTCGTCGACGATGTTGCCGGCGAGCAAGTCGTTGTTGCACGGCACTGTCTCGACCTGGTTGACCGCAAGCGCGGTCTGGATGCGGGCAAATTCCGGCGCGAAGCCGGCGTATCCATCGGGGATCTTGAACCCGCGCTCGGTGCAGGTGCGCAGATAGGTCGACTGACGAACGAACATGTCAAAGTCGATCTGGAAGCGTGGGCCCGAGTGCAGCGCTCGTACGGCCGTCGAGAGCCGCTCCAGAGCGCCCGGGACACGAAGATCGTCGTCGGTGAAGGTGCGTCCTTCGATGAACCCGATGACCAGCATCCCGAGATCCGGCCGGAAGTCGACGTACGGAGCGCCGACGCCGGCAGTCTCCGCAACACGGGTGTTGAACGCTTCGGCCTCACGGTCGATGTCGAGGAGCTTTGAGTCGCTGAGGTTGAGCCGCGCAACGAACGTACCGTCGGGAGTCGTTACCTTGAGATTGCGATTGGTTAGCCCGCCCGAGAGGTCCTCGACCGTGCGCGGTCTGCCCGCAAGCGCTGGGACCTGATCGAGCAACGCATCAAGCTCCGTCATACAAGAACCCTACCGACGAAAATGCCCAAAGGTCTAGACCTAAGAGCGTCACTCGCCGCCTCATTGCAGCTCCACGCGAAGCTCGGTGGCGACGTGCGGTCCGATACCGGTCTGCAGGCTGATGCGGGTGCGATCCGAGCGGTAGCGGTCGCGGGCGTATTCGACCACGACACCCGCTCCGGTCGAGGCCTTGCGGGTCACCAGCATCAGCGCCGTACCGGGCTCGACCTCGAGGAGCTCGGCATGTCCCGTTGTGGAGATCTCCGGCTCGAGCCACTCGACGGCGCTGTCAGGAGCAAGGTCGTACGCAGTTCGCATGAGCTCATACAACGAGCCCGTCAGCCGATGATCGAGCAGATCCGGGAACAGGTGCGCAGGCAGGTACGTCTCCTCCAATGCAAGCGGCTGGCGTCGAGCAGACCGCACGCGGACAATCTCGAACACCTGCTGGGTGCGGGGCAGCTCAAGGCCCTCCGCGACGTCCGATTCGGCGTCGACCAACCCCGAACGTACGATTCGCGCACCCGCTCGTACGTTGGCTCTCCGCATCTGCTCGGTGAACCCCGGCAGTCCGGTGAGATCGACCTCGATACGCGGTTCACGGATGAAGTTGCCGCCAGATCTACCGCGGCGTCGTTCGATCCATCCGTTTTGCTCCAGCGAGCCGAGTGCCTGTCGCAAGGTCATCCGACTCACCCCGAGGGCGGCCGCCAACCCCTCCTCGGGCGGCAACCTGTCGTCAGCCCGGAGCTTTCCAGCGACGACTCGTGACAGCAGCCAGGCAGAGATGCGGGCATGTGAGGGTTCATCGGCTGTGACTGAGAGGTCTGGCTTTTCGTCCAGCGCCTCGTCGTCGACAGCGACAACCCTCACATGCCCGTCCTCGTCCTACCCTCCCGTTAGCTGTCCTTGAACGCGTCGACGACTGCAGCGTCGATCGTGTGCTTCGGACCCGTGAACCACTTCTTGGCCGACAAGTGCCACCAAATCGTGAGGATGATCAGCGTGCCACCGGTGAGGATCGGCGCGTAGTTGACGAACTTCCACGAGAAGCCGTCGTTCCACGGAACCGCAGCAGGGGTGAACGGCAAGATGAAGTAGATGCAGATGATGGCGATCTCCGCGACGGCGACCAGATTCATCCACTTGTACTTCGACCCATTGGTCCAACTGCCCGGTTTGAAGTCGTCACCCAGCTTCCAGCGAAGCCAGATCGGAATCAGGAATGCCAGGTAGAGCCCAATGACCGCGACCGACACAACCGCATAGAACGCGATCGGGACGATCAGCGGAGCATCGTCAGTGCCGAGGTTGACCTTGACCAGCGCCGGCAGCGTGATGAGCGCTCCGATCACAGCGACGAAGACGACCGCGTTGGCCGGGACCTTCGCTGCGGTGACCTTCGACCAGATCGACGATCCGGGGATCGCACCGTCACGGCTGAACGCGAACGTCATGCGCGACGCACTCGTCAGGCACGCGATGGTGCAGAAGAACTGACCTGCGGTGGAGATCGCCAGAATCGTCACGTGCCATCCCTGCGGCAGGGCTTGGCTGAAGATCGCATCGACACCACCACCGGCGGCCGTGACAGCATCCTTGTCCTGGACTGCGAACAAGAACGCAAGGAGCAGGATCCAGCCGCCCACGGCCGAGTAGAAGATCGAGCGCCAGATGCCCTTGGCTGCGTGTTCGGACGCTGTCTGTGTCTCTTCTGAGAGGTGTGCAGAGGCATCGAAACCGGTGATCGTGTACTGCGTCAGCAGGAAGCCGAGCGGCAGCACGAGGAACCAGAAGTGGTTGCCCGAGGTCGCAGCGTTGGCGTAGCCGGAGTTGTTGACCTTGTCACCGAACACGAAGTCCAGGGCCTGGTGAGTGGGAGGAACGAACACCAAGATCGCGATGACCGTCGCAACGCCCGCCACGTGCCACCACACCGAGATGTTGTTGAGGACTGCCATCAGGTGCCCGCTGAAGATGTTCAGCAGCGCCGCCACCGCCAGCATGATGACGAAGATGATGAAGACCCGCTGCAGGCTGTAGTCCTCGGCCCAGCCGCTGCTCATGGTGCTCAGCGTCAGGTCGAAGAAGGTCGCACAGCCGTACGCGACAGAAGCGGTCACCGCCAGAAGCCCGATGAGGTTGAGCCAGCCGGTGAAGAAGCCCGCCGCTGGACCACCCATCTTGGACGCCCACCAATAGATGCCTCCGGAGGTCGGATAGGCCGACACCAGCTCAGACATCGTGAAACCGATGATGAGGATGAACATCGAGATGATCGGCCATCCCCAAGAGATGGCGATGGGTCCGCCGTTGTTCCATGCCTGGCCAAATGTGGTGAAACAGCCTGCCAGGATCGAGATGATCGAGAAGGAGATCGCGAAGTTTGAGAAGCCCGACCAGTTGCGGTTGAGCTCCTGCTTGTATCCGAGCCTCGCGAGAAGCTTCTCGTCCTCGTTGAGTTGATCCGCCATTTAGTGCACCCAACTTTCAGTAAAGTTGGTGCATGCTAGCGCGATCGTGGCCTTTGCATCTAGACCTTTGATGCAGAAGTTGTGAGACCCGCTCGCGACGGAATCAGTCGCGCAGCCTGAGGAATCAGCGAGATTCGTCGGGGCGCTCTGACACAGAACGTCTCAGCTGGTCACGCTCGCCGCGCAGGCGCTTCACCTGGTTCTTTCGCCGGGTCATCATCATCCCGGTGACCGTGAGTGCGAGCGCAGCGGCTGCGCCAATGCATGCGCCGATCAGGCTGGCGACGCGGAAGTTGGGTGCATCGACGTCCATGATTCGCTCGCCCGCGTGCGCGGCCTTGCTTGTGCCAACGACGACAGCGAGGGTGAGCCAATTGGGTGCCGCGAGCAGCAACGCGACAACAGCAACGATCAAGCGCCATGTCCAGTTGAAGAACCGTCGGCGAATCTGGAACAGGATCAGCAGTGGTACGAACGTGAACACAAATCCGTAGAACAGTCCCCACAGCGTGCCAGCCGTGAACCCGCCCTGCACCTGGTCAGCAACCCGCTGCGCCCACCACCGGGGAAAGAACGCCGCCGACACCCTGAACGCGACGAATGCTGCGACAAGGGCGACCAGGATCAGGACCACTCGAAGCACCCAGTTGGCGGGATCGACGCCGGACTGCTCGCCGCGGTCGGTGTGACCATCCTTGACCGGATCGTGCTTCTCAGGCTCGTCCTTGTTGTGCTCGGCGTTGGGCGACTCGTCCTGGTTCATAGCCTCATCATGGCACCACCGTGAGCTGATGTGCGAGGCATTCGGGGCCCGATGACACGGGCGAAGGACTGTCATGGCACTCGGATAGGTTCGTTCCATGCGTATCGCGACCTGGAACGTCAACTCCATCCGCAGCCGCATCGATCGGGTCGTCGCCTGGCTCGAGGCCAATGACGTCGACGTCTTGGCCATCCAGGAGACCAAGTGTCGAGAGGACCAGTTCCCCGGGCTCGAGCTTTCCGCACTCGGCTACGACTACGTCCACTTCGGCCTCAACCAGTGGAACGGTGTTGCCCTGATCTCACGTGTCGGACTTGAGGACGTCGCGACCTCGTACGCGGACGACCAACCTCATTTCGGCGATCCCGCGGCGCTCGAGGCGCGCTCGATCGGTGCGACCTGTGGTGGCGTACGCGCGTGGAGCTTCTACGTACCCAATGGCCGTACGCTCGACGACCCCCACTACACCTACAAGCTGGCCTGGCTCGAGCGGCTGCACGCAGCCTCCAGCCAGTGGCTGAACGACGATCCTCAAGCGCAGATCGCGCTCATGGGTGACTGGAACGTGGCTCCGACCGACGAGGACGTCTGGGACATGGCGGTATTCGAGGGCCACACCCATGTGTCCGTGCCGGAACGCGACGCATTCCAGGCGATCGTCGACCTCGGCTTCGCCGATGTGGTCCGTCCGCATACCCCCGGGCCCGGCGTCTACACCTACTGGGACTACCAGCAGCTCGCCTTCCCCAAGAAGCGCGGACTGCGCATCGACTTCATCTTGGCGTCACCAGCACTGGCCGCGCGCGTCGAGACGGCCTCCATCGACCGTGAGGAGCGCAAGGGCAAGGGCCCCAGCGATCACGCCCCGGTTGTCATAGACATCAAGTAGAGCGACATTACGCAGCGCGACCTCACGCAGAACAGCCTCAGCTGAGCCAGTCGGGTCGCAGCGGCCAGTTGGCCTGCCCCATGTCGTCTGTCTTGACAGCCAGGACGTGGTGCAGCTCGACCTCGTTGCGCTCGAAGGCGAGGCGTGATCCAGCCATGTAGATGCCCCATACCTTGGCGCGACCGACGCTAACCTCCTCGAGCGCCTCGTCCCAGTGCTCGACGAGGTTGTTGCACCAGCCGCGCAATGTCATGGCGTAGTGCTCACGGAGGTTCTCGACATGGCGCACTTCGAGTCCGACATCCTGGGCCGCGGTGGTGATGCGGCCGACACCGGTGAGCTCGCCATCGGGGAACACGTAACGGTCGATGAACGCACCCGTCGACATCGTCTTGTTGTGCGGACGGGTGATGCAGTGGTTGAGGATGCGACCCCCGACCTTGACGTGGTCGCGCATGAACGTGAAGTAGGACGGGTAGTTCCTGACGCCAATGTGCTCGGTCAGGCCGATCGAGCTGATGGCGTCGAACCCGGACTCGGTGACGTCGCGGTAGTCCATGAAGCGCACCTCGGCGAGGTGATCAAGGCCCTGGCGCTTGATCTCGTCCTGCGCCCAGATCGCCTGCTCCTGCGACAGCGTCACACCGATCACCTTGACCCCGTAGTGCTTTGCTGCGTGGCGCGCCATTCCGCCCCAGCCACAGCCGACGTCGAGAAGTCGCTGACCCGGCTGGAGGTTGAGCTTGCGGGCGACGAGGTCGTACTTCTCAAACTGCGCCTCCTCCAGAGTTGACTCAAGAGTCGGAAAGACCGCACAGGTGTAGGTCATCGACGGGCCGAGCACCAGCTCGTAGAACCGGTTGGACACGTCGTAGTGGTGGTGGATTGCCTCGGCGTCACGCTTCTTGTTGTGGCGCAGACCCTCGAAGGCGCGGCGCCACTTCGGAAGGTGCTCCTCCTCCGGAGGCGGCGGTGGCTTGAGGTTGCCGAAGCCAAGACTGCGGATGATCTGGACCATGTCGGCTGCCGAAGGCATCCTGAACCGCAACTGGCTCATCATCAGCACCAAGGCGTCGTAGGGGTTGCCGGGATGCACACCCTCGAGCTCGAGGTCACCGGAAACGTAGGCGCGCGCGAAACCGAGATCGCCCGGCGACGTCATGAGGTAGGCGAGGCCGCGCTCGTTGAGCAGTCGCATGGTGATCGGTGCGTCCTCGGGTCCGCCGACGCTTCCGTCGAAGGCCTCGAACCGGAACGGCAGACCGTCCTTCATCAACCTACCGAGCGCATCGGCGATCGAGAGTCGTACGCCAACATCTGTCGTCATGAGTTCCTCACCGCTTTCTCGTAGAGCGTGCTGAGCCGTCCGTCGGGGTCATAGCGCCGACGGGCTGCGGCGAGGGTTTCGCCGCCATACATCTTGTCGAATGTGTCCTGGTCGTAGAAGGCTTCGGAGTACAGAGATTTGTGGCCGCCCATCCCATGTACGGCTTCCTCGATGCGCCGGTTGACTGCACCCGGCTCGGCGTCGGCAGGGACTTCGACTGTTCCCCAGAAGCCGGCATTGACGTAGGTGGTGCCGGGCTCCAGGGGGAAGACCGGCCACGATCGAGTTGTTCGTAGCGGACACAACCACACCGGGCGCATGCCAACCTCGGTGTCGAACCACTCAAGGAACTCCGGCAGCCGGTCGACGGGAACCTCAACGTCCTGGATGACCCGTTCGCGACCCGGAACCTTCTTGATTCGGTCGAGCAGGCGGCTCAACCCCACCTTCTCATCGAGACCGACGAGTCGGTGATAGACGTCGCTGCGGCGCCAGCGTCGTGGCCAGATCAGTCGCAGCCAACGGTTCTGCGCGCCGAAGGCCCCCGAGCACCAGAACCAGTCGGTGTCCCAACGCCAGATGTATTGCTCCATTGTCATGGCGTCGGTCTCACGGTTCTGGATCGACTTGTAATAGATCTGTTGACCGGTGTAGTCGCTGGGCTTGCCCGCCACATCGTTGCTGAAGCTCGCGAGCGTCAGGTAGATCTCGTCCGGGCTGAACGCGGTGCCGTCGAGCCCGTCGACGCGCACACCTTCCCACTCTCCGGTGTCGGCGATGACCTCTATCGCCTTGATGGCTGCGGAGGCGTCAACCATCCGTACGTGACGAAGAGTCGCGCGGGCAGGCACCTTCTCGAGCTTGATCTTGAGCCGAGTCGCGTAGCCGAGGCTGCCGTAGGAGTTGGGAAACGCGTCGAACAGGTCCGCGTGCTCGCCCGCAGGAGTTGCCGTGACGATCTCGCCGGAGCCGGTGAGGATGTCCATCTCCAGCACCGACTCGTGTGGCAATCCGCTTCGGAACGAGGTCGACTCGATGCCGAGACCTGTCACCGCTCCACCGAGAGTGATCGTCTTGAGCTGGGGCACGACGTACGGCATCAGACCGCGCGGCAAGGTGTCGGCGACAAGATCCTCATACGTGCACATGCCCTGCACGTCAGCGGTCAGTGCATCGATGTCGATCTCGATGACACCGTCGAGGCCAGTGACGTCGAGGCCGATGATGCTCGCCGCGTCACGAGGTCGGAACAGGTTGGAGGTCTTTTTGGCGAGGCGCACCCGATCGCCGGCCGGGATGCGTTCGAACGATGCCCGGAGCCGGTCAACGGCGTTGTGATGCGTCTGCCAACCCTTCACGGCTCCAGATTACGACTTTGCAAGGAATCGCAAAGCGGCGGCGTAGCCCTCAAGGCCCATGCCGACGACGACCGCCACGGCAATGTCGCTGAGGTAGGACATGTGCCTGAACGTCTCACGGGCATGGACGTTGCTGAGGTGAACCTCGACCAGGGGGGCGCTGAGCTGGCTCGCCGCATCACGTACGGCCACCGAAGTGTGTGTCCAGGCGCCGGCGTTGAGAACCACCGACGCCCCGGAGTCGGCAGCCTCATGAAGCCAACCGATCATCTCCGACTCGACATCGGTCTGGCGCACCTCGACCTCGAGACCCGTCTCCTGGGCGACCTCGGTGCAGCGCGCGACCAGGTCGTCGTAGGTCGCGGTGCCGTAGACATCAGGCTCACGCACGCCGAGTCGACCCAGGTTGGGTCCGTTGAGGACGAGGACAGTCATGTGCTCCCCAGCTGCCAGATCAGTGCGTCGCCACCGTCGTCGGCAGCACTCAGATCGTACGCGGGTTCGTCCGTCAGCCGCGCCTCATCGCCGCTGTTCAGCGAGGTGTCATCCAACGTCATGGCGCCGCGCGTGACGTGCACGAGGCTTTTGCTGCTTGCCGGGATCGTGACCGTGTCGCCGGGTGCAAGCCGTACGGCAAACAGCTCCGCTGGCGCATGCACGTCGATCACCTGCGTGAGCACGCCTGGGGTCAGATCGACCTCGGCGTCGGCGTACTCAGGCTCGCCGTCGTACGTCGACCGCAGCATCATCTGCACGAAGACGACCTGCTCGTCGCTCGATGCGTTCCTTTCTGAGTGCTGCACGCCCGTACCGGCGCTGAGCCGCTGTGCCTTTCCGGGGAACACCAGTCCGCGGTGGCCGGTCGAGTCCTCGTGCTTGAGCTCACCCTCCAGCACCCAGGTCACGATCTCGACGTCGGCGTGGTGGTGCTGGCCGTAACCCTTGCTGGGCCCGATCCGCTCGGTGTTGATCGCGATCAGCGGGCCGAACCCGATGTTGTCAGCGTCATAGTGCGCACCGTACGAGAAGCTGTGCGACGTCTGAGCGCCATCCCCATCGGTGCGGAAGCGCTGGTCAGCGCGGCGGACATCACGCATAGCCGAGCTCGTGCAGGCGATCGTCCTCGATACCGAAGTGGTGCGCGATCTCGTGCACCACGGTGATGCCGACCTCTTCGATGACATCTGCCTCAGTGTCGCAGATCGCCAGCGTTGGGTTGCGGTAGACGAAGATGCGGTCCGGCATCTCCCCGCCGTACGAGCTGTCGCGCTCCGTCAGCGGGATCCCGTCGTACAGCCCAAGCAGCTCTGGTTCGTCTGCCGGAGCGTCATCCTCGATGAACAACACGACGTTGTCGAGTAGCGCCGCAAGCTCCGTCGGAACCGCGTCGAACGCCGCCTCAACCAGCTCCGCGAACCGTTCTTCGCTGACGTCGACCATGCCACCATCCTGCCCGACGCAGTTTGGGAGCCGTCTTGCTCACCCACTATGCTGAACTGGTTTTCCGGCCCCCATCGTCTAGCGGCCTAGGACGCCGCCCTTTCACGGCGGTAGCACGGGTTCGAATCCCGTTGGGG
>CAZWZC010000071.1:0-12503 GCA_964638755.1 uncultured Aeromicrobium sp.
GCATCATCATCGACGCCATCCGTGCGGCGAAGATCGCCAAGGACCGTGGCATCGGCGGCGCCCTGCTGTCAGCTTCGTCCTACCTGATGAAGTCGCCCCCCGAGCAGCGTCCCGATGACATCGGTCGCGAGACGCTCGAGGCCTTCATAGCGGGCACCGTCGAGCGCTGATCACTCGTTCGTCAAGAAAGGGCCGGTCCGAAAGGGCCGGTCCTTCTTGCGCTATGACCGTGCGGCCCAGAAGGACTTGAGGGCCTCGGCTGCGTCGGCTTCGCTGAGCGGGCCGCGATCCATGCGCAGGTCGAGCAGAAAGCGGTACGCCTCGCCGACCTCCGGACCGGGCGGGATACCGAGGATCGCCATGATCTGGGCACCGTCGAGGTCGGGGCGAATCGCGTCGAGCTGCTCAGCCTCGGCCAGCACGGCAATCCGCTGCTCAAGCTCGTCGTAGGTGCGCTGCAGGCGCATGGCCTTCTTGTGGTTGCGGGTGGTGCAGTCGGCGCGAGTGAGTATGTGGAGTCGCTGCAGCTGATCGCCGGCGTCCCGTACGTAGCGCCGCACCGCTGAGTCGGTCCACTCTCCTGAGCCATAGCCGTGAAAGCGCAGGTGCAGCTCGACGAGCTTGGCGACCTGGTCGATCACGTCATTGCTGTAGTGAAGAGCGCGCATCCGCTTACGTACGAGCTTGGCTCCGACCACGTCGTGATGGTGGAACGTGACCGTGCCACCCTCGACGAATCGTCGGGTCTTGGGCTTGCCAATGTCGTGGAGAAGAGCCGCCAGCCTGATCACCAGGTCCGGGGTGCTCTCGAGGCGGCCCTCAAGTGCAATCGCCTGCTCCAACACGATCAACGAATGCTCGTACACATCTTTGTGGCGATGGTGCTCGTCCCGCTCAAGAATCAGCGCCGGCAGCTCGGGGAGCATCTGTGCTGCCAGCCCGGTCTCGACCAGAAGCCGAAGACCTATGACCGGGGCGTCGCCGATCAGCAACTTGTTCAGCTCATCGCGAACTCGCTCAGCGGATACGATCTCGAGGCGGGCCGCCATGTCGGTCATCGCGCTGACCACATCGGGCGAGGCCGAGAAGCCAAGCTGCGACACAAACCGGGCAGCCCGCATCATCCGCAACGGATCGTCACTGAACGACTGCTCGGGTGTGATGGGGGTGCGCAACATGCGCGCATCGATGTCTGCAAGACCCCCGAACAGGTCGACGAACTCCGCCGACGGCAACCGGATCGCCATCGCGTTGACCGCGAAGTCGCGGCGCGACAAATCGCCGTCGAGGGTGTCCCCGAATGCGACGTCGGGCTTGCGTGAAGAAGCCTTGTACGCGTCGCTTCGATAGGTCGTGATCTCAAGCTGGTGATCGCCCTTGCGAAGTCCGATCGTGCCGAACTCGCGCCCGACATCCCACACGGCGTCGGCCCACGAACTCACGATCTGTTCGATGTCGTCCGGCGTGGCGGAGGTGGAGAAGTCCCAGTCGCTGCCCGGACGACCAAGCACGGCATCGCGTACGGGTCCGCCGACGATCGCCAGCTCGTGACCCGAATCGGCGAAGAGCGTGCCAAGATCAGCCAAGAACGAGTTGGCAGCCAGCACGGCGTCGATCCTGGCCCTGCGATCTACGGTCAGCTCTGACGTGGGCACGGGGACACACTCTATCGGGCTGCCGACCCCGACTAACATGTTCAGGTGAGCAGCCGTCTTCGTCGCATCTGTGTGGCGATCCTGGCGACGAACATCGCGGTGCTCCTGGCCCCTGCGGCCGGCGTCCCTGCTCAGGCCGCAGACAACACGCCCACGCTCGCCGTCACGATCACCTCGCTCACCCCGAGCTGGCTCAAAGCTGGCTCAGAGGTGACGATGCGCGGAACCATCACCAACAAGGACGACCACGCATGGGGGGAGGTACAGGCCTATCTCGTCATACCGGCAACACCCTTCGCCACACGCGCCCAGCTCAACGACGCAGTCACCAACACATCGGCCTACACCGGGACAAGGGTCATCGAACCGGGCACATTTGACGAGCTGGGTGACCTTGAGCCCGGGCAGTCCGTTTCGTTCGAGGTCAAGGTCCCGTACCAGCAGCTCGGCATATCCGGTGGCGCCGGCGTCTACCCCGTGGGCGTTCAGATACTGGGCACAGACGCCGATGGCACCCGCGCCAACGAAGCCATCGCGCGAGCAACCACGTTCTTGCCCAACGTTGCACCCGAGCAGGATCCCGTACCCACCACCGTCGTCTGGCCTTTCCTGATGCCCGACTACCGCAGGCAGGACGGCACTTACCACGACCCGGTCGGCACCCTGAGCCTGATCGGTGCTGGTGGACGGCTTCGCAATCTTTTCGACCTCGCCTTGACTACCCCGCTGCGCTCGTCGACTGTGCTGATCGACCCTGCACTGCTGGTGGGCATCGATGACATCGCCAACAAGCGACACATCGCCAAAGATGTCGAGATCAGCGATGCGCAGGCAATCCAGGCCAAGACCTTCCTCGCGGAGCTGCTCGCATATCTGCGTTCACAGAGCACCTGGATCCTCGACTTCGACCGACCTGATGTGCTGGCCATGGCAAACAGCCCCGATCTACGCCGACCGCTTGCCGATGCTGTCGACGAGGCAACCGAGTCGGCTCTGACCACCTACCAGCTCTCCGGACGCCGCGTGACCTGGCCGACCAACAAGGGTGTGACCGCCAGCCTGCTGGCAACGGTGCGCGGCGACGGTGACACCCCGGTGATCGTGACTCGTGGGTCGGTGCCGGGCTGGGAACACAGGCTGGGGTCGATCGTCAGCTATGACTCCACCCGAGGACCGGTGCCATTGCTGGTCAACGACGTCCCCGCGGCCGTGCCGGGTGGGACATCGATCGTGAGCCTGCGCCAGCGCATCCTGACCGACGCCGCCTTCGCTGGTCTGCAACGTACGCTCGACTCCGGCTCCCGTGCCGACGCCGTCACGCTGATCGATCCCAAATGGGACCCTGGCCCGCAAGCAGCCGCCACCGGACTCGGCGGAGCATTCGATGCTCCCTTCGTCTCTAGCACCACCCTCGATGACCTACTGGCCCGACCGGTGTCGAAGTACAAGGGGGGCGTGCCCGCCACGGTCTCGGTCAAGACCGTCAGCCGATCGCAGCTGCAGCAAGCCGCGGACCTCGCATCGGTCAGCGAGGCCCTGACCTCGATCGCCGCCGATGACCGGGATGTGCCTGGAACCTATTCACGCGAGGTCGCCGGAGTACTTGGCGTGCGATGGCGTCTCGATCCACCGCTCGGCATCTCGGTCGCCAGCAGCCAGGCTTCTCGTGCCATGACGGAGCTGGCGAAGATCAAGATCGAGGGTCCACCCTCAGTGACGCTGTCGAGCTCACAGGGTGGCTTCCCGCTCACGATCATCAACAACACGTCCAACGACATCAGAGTCGGCGTCAGCCTGGACTCCAGCAACCCGGCGCTGAATCTTCCTCCGGTCAAACCCGTCGAGATCGCCGCTGGAGAACGCCACACCCTGACTGTCAACATCGACCTCGGCCGACAGCGGACGACGCAGCTGACCGCCCATCTGATCTCGCCCGGCGGTACGACAATTGGTGCACCTGCAGTCTTCAACGTCCGATCCAGCAAGGTGGGCGTCGTTGTCTGGGTGGCCATCGGCCTCGCCGGAGTCTTGGTGCTCGTTGCGATGGTCCGCCGATTCCACCGCCGCAACAGGAGCACGCAGGTGCAGGCGGTGGACGATGACTGACGCCGGCATCGCACGGGCCAGTGCCTGGATGGCACTTGGCACAATCGTCTCGCGGATCACCGGGCTGCTCCGGCTGCTGCTGCTCGTGTTCGTGATCGGCAAGTCGCTCAACGCCGACATCTTCGACACTGCCAACACGATTCCCAACTCGCTTTACATCCTCGTCGCGGGCGGCATCTTCAACGTGGTCCTCGTGCCGCAGCTCGTCCGCACCATGAAGCAGGACGAGGATGGCGGGGAGGCATACGCCAACCGTGTCATCACCCTCGGACTGGTGGTCCTCGCGAGTGCGACAGCCATCTTGGTCATCGCGGTGCCGCTACTGCTGCATGTCTTCTATGACGGCAGGCTCTTCGACGCGTCCAACATTGATCAGCGCGAGTCGGCACAGCTGCTGATGTTGCTGTGCATGCCGCAGGTGTTCTTCTACGGCGCATTCGTGCTCGTCGGCCAGGTGCTGAACGCCCGAAAGCGCTTCGGTCCGATGATGTGGGCCCCGATAGTCAACAACATCGCTGCCATTGCAGTGCTCATCACCTATGCGGTGCTCTACGGCTCGTCCGATGGTGTCGACGGTTTTGCCACCTCACAGGCTCTCCTGCTCGGACTGGGGTCAACAGCTGCCATCGCCCTGCAGGCGCTGGTGCTCGTGCCGTACCTGCGCCTCGCCGGGTTCCGTTTCAAGGCGCGCTTTGACTTTCGGGGAGTGGGTCTCGGCCACACGTTCCGTCTGGCGCTGTGGACTCTCGGCTTCATCGTCGTCAACCAGATCGCATACATCGTGGTCATCCGACTGGGCAACCGCTCGACCCTTGAAGGTGCTGCCAAGGGTGAGGAGGCGGCCGGGTCAACCGTGTACGGTCTCGGCTTCCTGGTCAGCCAGGTGCCACACGGTGTCATCACCGTCTCACTCGCCACCGCGATCATCCCGACGCTGTCTGCCCTTGCGGCCGATCGAGAATACGGTCGGTTCCGGATCGAGCTCGCCCGTACGGTGCGCATTGCCCTCGTCATAGTCGTCCCACTCGCCGTCGCGGTGGCATGCCTCGGCAAGCAGGCAGCCACAGTGGCTGGGCTGGTTGGTTCACTTGAAGGCAAGACCGACGCGATCGGCTGGGCGATCCAGTGCTTCGCGTTGGCAATGGTGGCGTTCACGGTGCACTACCTGATGCTCCGCGGCTTCTATGCCAATGAGGACACCCGCACACCCTTCTTCATCCAGGTCGTCATCGCCGCAGTCAACGTGATCGCCGCGTTGGCGCTGACATCGATGGTCGGCACCGCAAAGGTTGCGATGATGCTCGCCCTGGCATACGGGATCGCATACCTCGTCGGCTCGATGCTGTCCTCGGTGCTGCTGTCACGAACGATTGGCTCAGTGGTCGACCGTGAGATGGCCGTCTTCGCCGGCAAGCTCCTGATTGCGTCGGCAGCTGCCGCCGCCGTGATGCTTTCGATAGCGGCCGCTCTGGAGTCAGCCGGGCTCGACCAGTCTGTGCCAGCCGGTGGCCTGCCGACCGCTCTGGCGGCTGGCGCCGGCGGTGCGGCCGCCTACCTTCTCGCGGCCAAGCTGCTTCACATGGATCAGCTCTCATACCTTGTCAAAACCCTGCGCCGACGGTCCTGATTGGCCACGGCTGCATCCCTCGACCCGTAGCATGGCGGTAGCACAGGAGGGGCGGTTGATGAGCGACAGGCGGCCATTGGCCTCCGGAGACGTTCTGGCGCACCGCTACGAACTCCAGGACCTGGTCACGGAGAAGCTCGGCTCCACGACATGGCGAGCCCACGACCAGATCCTCAACCGCAATGTGGGCATCGAGATGCTCTCGAGCGCCGATCCTCGGGCTGACCACTTCCTCCTCGCAGCCCGTGAGTCCACGGCCGTGACTGACCCGCGGTTCCTTCGAGTGCTCGACCTGATCGAGGACGAGCAACGCCACCATCTCGTCGTTCGAGAGTGGGCCCGCGCCTTTCCGCTTGATCAGCTGCTGGCCCAGTCACCGCTGCCCAATCGTCGAGCCGCCACCGTCGTCGCCGAAGTGGCCGAGGCGATAGCGCACGCCCACGAGCACGGCGTCTATCATCGGCGCCTCACTCCACACCAGGTGCTGTTGAAGGAGTCCGGAGCCGTACGCGTCGTGGGACTCGGCGTGACGACCGCGCTGTCGCCTGTCGGTCGCCAGGACTCCCTCGCCGATCTGCAGGCATACGAGCAGCTTGACGTCCAAGCGCTCGGCAAGCTCCTCTATGCGTGCCTCGTGAGTCGGTGGCCCGGCGCCCAGGTCGATGGGCTCCGCGCAGCTCCGACGGAGCACGGGCGGTTGCTCAGGCCGCGGCAGGTGCGAGCCGGGGTTGCACGCGACGTCGACGCGGTCGCAGACCGCATCCTCAGCACACCCCCGCGCCATCACGAGACACCGTTGCGCAGCGCCGCCGCCATCGCGCGCACCCTCCGACTCTCGGGTGAAGATGAGGAGGTGCGCGATGAGCAGCCCAGCCTTGCTGGAATCTCGTCGCCCGATCTTCTGCGCCTTGACCCAGTGATCCGGCCGGTCGGGCCGCCGCCTGGCCTGGAGCCTCCGCGTCGCCGACCCAAGGCCCACGAGCCCGCCCCACCCACCACAATGGAGCGCAACGTACAACGGGCCCGTCGCGCGGCCAAGGGTGATCGCGGCCTGGTCCTGCTGGGCGTCGGAGTCGTGCTCCTCATTGCATCGGTTCTGGCGTTCCTCGTCGGACGCTCAACCAACAACGGAGGGAGCGACAAGATCAACGACTCGTCGCCTGTCAGGGTGCTCCCGGTGCAACGGGTTGCCGACTTCGATCCGCTCGGCCAGGACGGTGAGGAAAACCCTGATCAGGCGCGCCTGGCAACTGACGGCAACATCAAGACCGGATGGCGTACGTCGACCTACCTCGGCTCGCCGTTGCTGGGCGGGGTCAAGTCCGGTGTCGGAATCGTCCTCGACCTCGGCGGCCCACGCGAGGTCGACAGCCTACGGATCCAGCTGCAGGGCGCTCCGACCGATCTCGCGATCTATGTCGCGGTTGCAGAGGCGTCACGTGCGCCCAAGTCACTCAAGGATGTCCGTCAGGTCGCGTTTCTCGACGGTGCCGGGGTCGACGCCTCACTCTCTGTCGGGTCGGGCGAGGTGACGCGCTATGTCGTCGTGTGGCTGAAACGACTGCCTGAGGTCAGCGCCGGAACCTTCCGCGGTGAGATTCGTGAAGTGGTCGTACGTGGACGGTCGTAGGCCGAGTCGCCCACCGCGAGGAATAGTCGCCACCTAGGATTCGTTGAGTCAGGTGACTTCAGATCAAAGGCGAATGCATGTCAGACGACGTACGCAACCTCATCATCATCGGTTCGGGACCCTCGGGCTACACCGCCGCGATCTACGCTGCCCGTGCCAATCTGACGCCGTTGGTGTTCGAGGGCTCGGTGACGTCCGGTGGCGCGCTGATGAACACGACCGATGTGGAGAACTTTCCCGGTTTTGAGGACGGCATCATGGGCCCCGAGCTCATGGACAAGTTTCGCGCCCAGGCCGAGCGATTTGGCGCGGAGCTGGTTGCAGATGACGTGACCGCCGTCGATCTGCAGGGAGACGTGAAGACCGTCAGTCTCGCCGACGGCGCAACGTTCAAGGCCAAGGCCATCGTGCTCGCCATGGGTTCGGGCTATCGCAAGCTCGAGATCGAGGGCGAGGATCGGTTGTCCGGTCACGGCGTCAGCTGGTGTGCGACGTGTGATGGCTTCTTCTTCCGTGAGCAGAACATCGTGGTCGTCGGCGGTGGCGATTCAGCAGTTGAGGAGGCGACCTTCCTCACCCGTTTTGCCAGCAAGGTCACCCTTGTTCACCGCCGTGGCGAGTTGCGAGCCAGCAAGATCATGCAAGACCGCGCCTTCGCCAACGACAAGATCGAGTTCGCCTGGAACTCTGAGGTCGCCGAACTCCATGGCGCCGACAAACTGGAGGGCATCACCTTGCGCGACACGGCAACAGGTGACCTCCGCAAGATTGACGCGACCGGCCTGTTCATCGCGATTGGCCACGACCCACGTTCGGAGCTGCTCAAGGGACAGGTCGAGCTCGACGACGAGGGCTATGTATTGGTCCAGCCCGGCACGACGGAGACCAACGTCCGAGGTGTGTTCGCTGCTGGCGACCTGGTCGACCACACGTACCGCCAGGCCGTCACTGCTGCAGGCACCGGATGCGCGGCGTCTCTGGATGCCGAGCGTTACCTCGCTGACATCGAGCACGGAATAACTGTCAGCGCCTGACGTTCAACTACCCAACAGACCTCAAAGGAGAACACCATGGCAGACAGCACTCTCTCGGCAGTCACCGACGCCGACTTCGATGATCTCGTCCTCAATGCCGACGGCCCAGTCCTCGTCGACTTCTGGGCCGCCTGGTGCGGACCGTGCCGTCAGCTCGCGCCGATCCTCGAAGAGATCGCCAGCGAGAAGGGTGAGAAGCTCACGATCCTCAAGATGGATGCTGACGCCAACCCCGTCACACCCGCCAAGTACCGCGTCACCGGTCTACCGACGATGAACCTCTACTACAAGGGTGACGTTGTTCGCTCCATCGTGGGCGTCCGTCCCAAGTCCGCGATCCTCAGCGAGCTTGAAGAGCACACTGCCTGACCCCGTCCAAGAGCAATAAGTCAACTTGTCGACTTATTGCTTTTTGGGTCCAGCATGTCGACGATGCGCTCGAGGTCCTCAAGGGTGGCGAACTCAATGCTGATGCGTCCCTTGGATTGTCCCAGGTCAACTTTGACCCTGGTGTCGTAGCGCTCTGAGAGCCGCTCGGCGAGGTCGGCAAGCTTGGGAGCCGAGATGGTTGGGCGAGCCTTGCGTGACTCCTTAGTGGCCTTGGGCCCGACCGCGACGATCTCCTCAAGGGCGCGCACCGATAGACCCTCGGCGACGACCCTGGTCGCCAACCGGTCCTGGATCTCGGTGTTCTCGATGCCCACGAGGGCTCGCGCATGACCCGCCGACAGGACCCCCGCCG
Organism: uncultured Aeromicrobium sp.; assembly: GCA_964638755.1. GTDB lineage: Bacteria > Actinomycetota > Actinomycetes > Propionibacteriales > Nocardioidaceae > Aeromicrobium. Next base: position 8,795 of record CAZWZC010000071.1, read on the forward strand.
CGACCCGCCGCTGGACTGCGGGGGTCAGTCTGAGAAGCCGAATGGTGTTGCTGATCTGAGGGCGCGATCGCCCGATGCGCTGGGCGAGCTCGTCGTGCGTGCACCCAAAATCCTCCAGCAGCTGCTGGTAGGCCGAGGCCTCCTCCAACGGGTTGAGCTGTGACCTGTGTAGGTTCTCAAGCAACGCGTCTCGGAGCAGGTCGTCGTCTGATGTGTCCCGGACAATCGCGCCGATCGTCGTGAGCCCGGCTTGGCCGCTGGCTCTCCAGCGACGCTCCCCCATGATCAGCTCGTATCGATCCTTGGCGACCTCTCGGACCACGACCGGCTGCAGGAGGCCGACCTCCTTGATCGATAGGACGAGCTCGGCCATGTGGTCCTCGTCGAACACCTGCCGAGGCTGGCGCGGGTTGGGCACGACCTGATCGAGTGGCAGCTCGGCAAAGCGCGCGCCATCGACCTGTTGCAGACCAGAGGCCTCAGCCTCTTCAGGGCCAGACGGGATCAGGGCTTCGAGTCCTCGCCCGAGTCCTCGGCGTGTGGCGGCCATCAACTCTCCTTGGATCCGGCAACGCTGATCTCACGTGCCGCTTCGAGATAGGACAGGGCGCCGGAAGAGGCGCCGTCGTAGGTCAACACGGACTGCTGATAGCTCGGCGCCTCAGAGATCCGTACAGACCGTGGGATCGCCGTCTTGAGGACCTTGTCGGTGAAGAAGGAACGCACCTCGTCTGCAACCCCGGACGACAGCCGCGTACGTGCGTCGTACATCGTCAGCAGGATGGTGGTGATCTCAAGCTTGGGGTTGAGGTGTGACCGGATCAGCTCGATGTTGCGGACAAGCTGGCCGAGTCCCTCGAGCGCGTAGTACTCACACTGGATCGGGATGAGCACTTCACGGCCTGCGACCATCGCGTTGACGGTCAGCAGGCCCAGCGATGGAGGGCAGTCGATCAGAACATAGTCGATGCGGTCGCCGGCCTCGACACAGTCCATGAGGTAGGTCTGCAGGGCGCGATCGAGTCGTGACTCACGAGCAACCAGGGAAACCAGCTCGATCTCGGCACCGGCGAGATCGATCGACGCCGGCAAGACAGTCAGTCCCTCGATGTCTGGACATGGCTTGACGAGCTCGTCGAGATCGGTGCCGTCGACGATCGCTTCGTAAACTCCCGGGGTGCCTTCCTGGTGCGCGATGTTGAGTGCCGTCGAGGTATTGCCCTGGGGGTCGAGGTCAATGACCAGCACTCGAAGACCGCGCATCGCAAAGGCCGCCGCGATGTTGACCGTGGTCGTCGTCTTGCCAACGCCACCCTTTTGGTTTGCGACCACGAACACCCGGGTCTGATCGGGCTTCTCAAAACGCGGGGTTGAAGACACTCTCTGTGCGAGCTCCACATGCTCTTGAGCTTCGGCAGCCAACGGGGTCGAGGCGTCAGAGCTCGGCACCGGAGTGGCGCCATACGATGCGGCCGATCGGGCGGGGGAGTTCACATCGATCCTTCGGTTGTTTCACGTGAAACATGACCTTGCGCCATCACTTGGTCACCTCCACCACAGTAGTTGGATTGTCGTCGTCCCCGTACGTCGAGACCACGATAGTCGTCGCACCCAGACGGTGGAGAGTCGCCGTCGCGGCCTTCAGCTCCTGCGCGGCAGTGCGCCCCTTCAGGGCCAGGAGCACGCCGCCCTCCCGGACCAGCGGCAGACACCAGCGGCCGAGCTTGTCGAGGGGAGCAACCGCGCGGGCGGTCACCACGTCGTACGTGTGCTTCACGTCCTCGGCTCGCGCCCGCTGCACCGTCACATTGTTGAGACCGAGCGTGATCACCGCTTCGTCCAGGAATGTCGTCCGACGCAACAACGGTTCGATCAGGGTCACTATGAGGTCGGGACGCGCTATCGCCCAGACCAGGCCAGGAAGGCCAGCACCCGTCCCGACATCTGCCACGGTCGCCCCGTGTGGAACGCGGGGCAGGACAACGGCCGAGTTGAGGATGTGCCGGTCCCAGAGGCGCGGCACCTCCCGCGGTCCTATCAGCCCGCGAACAACACCTTCGCTCGCCAGCAGATCGGCGTACTGCTCGGCGATCGGGAGCCGTGACGAAAACACCCCCGCCGCGGACGACGGGGGTGTTTCACGTGAAACATCGGGACGCTCGTCAGAGCTCATGTCACTCCGAGGCTGGGAGAACGACAACGTGGCGCTGCGGCTCAACACCGTCCGACGAGCTGTTCAAGCCTGCAGCTGCAACGGCATCGTGCACGACCTTGCGCTCGAACGGCGTCATGGAAGCAAGCGATACCGATGGTTCGCCGCCCTTCACCTGCTCGACGGCACTCTCGGCGACGGCAACGAGCTCAGTACGCCGTGCCGCCCTGAAGCCTGCCACGTCCAGCATCAGGCGACTCCGCTCGCCGGTCTCGCGATAGACGGCGAGACGGGTCAGCTCCTGAAGGGCTTCGAGGACCTCGCCGCCGCGACCAACCAGGTGGTCGAGGTTGCCGCCCACAATCTCGACGGCAGCGCGGTCACCATCAACGTCCATGTCGATGTCGCCATCGAGGTCGGCGATGTCGAGCAGCTCCTCGAGGAAATCGGCGGCGATGTCGCCTTCCTTTTCGAGGCTCTTTGCGAGTTCAGTCATCAGTTGCTGTCCTTGTCAGGCTTGGCCGTGATGTCCGGCTTCTTCTTGGGCTGCTGGGGGCCAGTCTTGGGGCCGCCCCGCTGCTTGGGCTTGGGAGCCGGTGCCGGCTTCTTGCGCTGAGCCCGCGGCTGGTTCTTCGGTTGCGCTCGCGGTGCGGGTTTGGGTGCCTCAACTTCGGGCTTCTTGAGCGGGTCTTCGGCGACGGTCTTGCCGCGCGCCTTGTCTCGTTGCTGCTTGGCAGCGAAAGCAGGTGTGCCGGGCGCCGGGTTGTTGCGGATCACGTAGAACTGTTGGCCCATCGTCCAGAGGTTTGACGTGGTCCAGTAGAAGAGAACACCAAGCGGAAACGCCACACCGCCCACGGCGAACACCACAGGAAGTACGTAGAGCAACATCTTCTGCTGCTGCGCGTACGGCCCACTCATCGCATCGGCCGGCATGTTCTTGGACATCAGCTGACGCTGCGTCGTGAACTGAGTGATGCACATCGCGACGACCAGAGTCATCGTCAGGATCCGTGTCTCGGTCAGGTCCGTGTTGACGAACGTGTCGGCAATCTTGGCGCCGAGTAGCTTCGCATTCGACAGCGATTCCGCGTCAGCAAGGCTCATGAACCCCTTAGGCTTCCCGTGCGCCGCGTGGTCAATCGTGCGGAAAAGGGCAAAGAAGATCGGCATCTGCAGGATCAACGGCAAGCAGGAGGCGAACGGGTTGGTGCCCGTGTCCTTCCAGAGCTTCATCTGCTCTTGCGTCAGCTTTTCGCGGTCGTGCGCGTACTTCTTCTGCAGCTCCTTGATCTGAGGCTGCAGGAGCTGCATGTTGCGGCTCGACTTGATCTGCCGCACGAACAGCGGGATCAGGAGCGCGCGGATCGTGATCGTCAGGCCCACGATCGCCAGTGCCCAGGTCCAGCCCGAATCTCGTGGCAGAACGGTTGCAAAGATCCGGTGCCAAGCGAGCAGCACCGCGGAGACGGCGTAGTAGAGCGGCGTCATGATGGCCGATCCGATGTCGCCTAGGAAGCCGAACATTGTTCTCCTCTGTGCTGATTCACGTCATGC
>CAZWZC010000072.1:0-12100 GCA_964638755.1 uncultured Aeromicrobium sp.
CGTTGGGGAGTCCTGGCCGCGGTGGGAGTCCGGCGAAGACGTGGCGCTGCTCGAGTTCGTCACGAGCGCAAACGTCTGCTGTGGGGCGTACGCCGGCGACGAGCAGTTGATGCAGGCGACCTGTGAGTCAGCGGTTGCGCACGGCATTGCGATCGGGGCCCAGGTCGGATACCCAGACCGTGAAGGCTTCGGCCGTGCTGCAATGACGATGCCGCCGGCGGCACTTCGCGATGAGGTGGTGCGCCAGATCTTGTTGCTCACCGACATCGCCACATCCGTCGGCGGCACGGTCGCATACGTGAAGCCGCACGGTGCGCTCTACAACGCGATCGTCCACGACGACATTCAGGCGCAGGCCGTGGTGGACGCGATCCTCGGTCTCGCCAGGGCCGTGCCTCTCGCCGGGTTGCCGGGATCGGCATCCTTGAGCATCGCCGCGGGATCGGGTGTCTCGATCATCCGCGAGGGTTTCGCCGACCGGGCGTATGCCTCGGAGGGCTGGCTCGTTCCCCGCGAGCAGCCCGGCGCCGTTCTCGATGATGCCGCCGCCGTCGCGGGACAAGCCGTACGGTTGCTCGGCCATGTCGACTCGATCTGTGTGCACAGCGACACCCCGGGCGCTCTCGCCCTCGCCCGCGCAGTGCGTGCCGCGCTCGAGGCAGCCGGTGCTCAGGTTGCCAGCCTGTGAACATCCGCGCATACGGCGACGCCGCCGTACTGATCGACTGTGAGTCCCTCGAGGAGGCGCAGAGCTGGTTTGTCGCGCTCGAGGCCCATGCCGAGGCAGTGCTCGGCGCCCGCAGCGTGCTGCTGCGGGGGGATCCCGCGGTGTTGCGTCGGCTCGTCGCGCACACATCTGCGGCCCCTCCACTGACCCCTGCTGGCGTCGCCGGGATCGACGTTCCGGTCACGTACGACGGGCCAGACCTCGCCAACATCGCCCAACTGACCGGCCTCACCGAGCAGGAGGTCGTTGAGGCCCACATCGCAACGCCGTGGACCGTCGCATTCGGCGGCTTTGCCCCCGGCTTCTTCTACCTGGTGGGCGCGGGTCCTCAATTGCGGGTGCCTCGCCACGAATCACCGCGGACCCGAGTTCCACAGGGAGCAGTGGGATTGGCTGGCGAGTTCAGCGGCATCTACCCACGCGAGTCACCAGGCGGGTGGCAGCTGTTGGGACGTACGACGCTGTCGTTGTGGGACACCCACCGCGATCCGCCCGCGCTGCTCACATCGGGCATGTCTGTACGGTTCGTGCAGCAATGAGCCTGCTGGTGGAGGCACCCGGGGTCCTGAGCTTGGTCGAGGACCAAGGTCGACCCGGTCTCGGCAGGCTCGGAGTCAGCTCCTCCGGCGCCTTCGATCGCATCGCCATGAGGCAGGCCAATGCGATCCTCGGCAACGATCCGTCCGCTGGCGTGATTGAGGTGCTCGGCGGCGGACTGATCGTGCGCGCAGAGCGGGCACACGTTGTCGCCGTGACCGGCGGCACCGGACCGCTCTCGGTCGATGGTGATCCAGTTGCGCATGGGCGGTCGCTGTTGCTCGGTCAGGGTCAGCAACTGCATGTGGACACGATCACGGCCGGAATCCGAGCGTACGTGGGCGTGTCCGGCGGGGTCGAACTCGCCCGCGAGCTCGGCTCGGCATCCCGTGACACCCTTGCCGGACTCGGACCACCGCCTCTCGAGGCAAGTCAGCGCCTTGGGGTGGGCACCCCACGCGATACGCCCTCGACCGAAGATGTGCGCTCCCTCACCGAGGCTGGCGAGCTGACATTGGGCGTCGTTCTCGGTCCGCGGGCCGACTGGTTCAGCGCCGATTCCGTCCGCCTGCTGTTGGAATCTGGCTGGCAGGTCAGCCCGGCCTCTGACCGCATCGGCGTGCGACTGGACGGCCCGGTCCTCCATCGCACGAGGCTTGGCGAGCTGCCGAGCGAGCCTTGCCTGCGGGGCAGCATCCAGGTCACCGCCGAGGGGCTGCCGATCGTGCTCGGCCCGGACCATCCCGTGACCGGTGGCTACCCGGTGATCGCCGTCATGGCGGACGCCGACACCGACCGTCTTGGCCAGGCACGCCCCGGGCAGATCCTGCGGTTCCGCTCCCGCCCCCCGAGATCCGGATGATCCTGCACGACTTCACGCACATTCTTGGGGCAGCTTGATCCAAAGCTCGGCGATCTACGCAAGGATCAACCCATGAAGGATATGAGGAAGTTCGTCGTCCGATTGGTCATCGGCTCATTCTCCATCGCAGCGATACTGGGAATAGTTGCCCTACTGGGCGGAGGTGACTTCGGCGACACGCAGGGTCGGGTGCTCCTGACGACGGTGATCGTCGGGGTCGAGTCGATCGCGGTGCTTTGCTACCTCGCAGTTACCGGTCGCCCGACAGCGATTGTCGGAATCGTCGGTGGCATCGTGTCGCTGGTTCCATTCGGCCTCGCGCTGTGGATGACCTGGGCCGACAACGACAACTTCGGAGACGACGGACTGTGGCAGACCTTCGGCGTCGGAGTCACGATCGCGGCGTCACTGGCGCAGGTGTGCCTACTGCTCGCATTCGCCGGTCGAAAGAGGATCAGTCTTGGCCTTTCAGGCACTCTCGTCGCGATCGTCATCGTTGCGGGCATGATCACGCGTGCCATCGTCGACGGAGCGGACCTCGGCGACGGATTCTGGCGAACATTCGGCGTTGTCGCAATCCTCGACGTGCTCGGGACCGTGGTGCTCGCCGCCATGAAGGCATTCGGTCGAGACCAGCCAGACGATGAGGCTCCGAAGTTGTCGATGGAGGTCAAGTCGCGCATCAACGCATCGGCCGTCGAACGCGGCGTGAGCCCGAGCGTCTTGATCAACGACGCCCTCGACGCGTTCCTGAAGTAGTCAGCCCGTCTGGAAGTCGACCACCAGGCGCGCGGGACTGTCGAGCTTGGTGACCTTGAACGGGACCTCGTGGCCTAGGCCGACCACCCAGCTCAGGACTGATTCGAAGTCGCCTGAGCTTTCGACTGTCGTGATCTCTTCGGTCTTGGCGTCCTTGACCGTCTTGGGTCCCTTGTAGGTCGGCTTGCCAGCATCCATGTCGTACCCAGAGGCCGGGGTCAGGACGATCTGCACGGCGAACTCGGCACCCGGCAGCTCAACGGGTTCGCCGGACCCGTCGGCAGCCACGGGCAGATCCACGTACTTCACGGTGTAGCCGGGAACGTTCTTGGCGAACTCAAGCACCACACGGTCGTAGCCGGGGTGCTGCCCGACCCTGACTGCGGTGAGCTGACCAAAAGACTCAGACTCTTCCGTCACATCGGACGTCGATGCGTCTGGCAACGTAGCCGTTGGCGTCGGCGATGGGACCGAGGTGGTGGTCGTCGTCGGCTCGTCGGGGACGTCGTCGCCGCATGCGCTCAGAAGCAGGGTCATCACGCCAACCAACGTGACGACGCGCCCAGTGAGGTTCATGACAACCGCCGATCTGCCGGAGGTTTGAATCGTATCGACCACATTCCCTCCGAAGCCGCATCTAGCGCCTGCGCCGTGGGGCGCACGTCCTAGCACTCCTTGACGGAGATGCCATCGACGGGGAGCTTGCCGCGCGCCTCAGCCTTGCCGGTGATCACGGCGATGAGGGCGCGCATCGCCGGCAGGTCGGTGCCATACAGTGCGATCTTGGTCGGCGCCGTGCTGCTGGCCAACGCATAGGGACGATCTGTCGAAACCACGATGTCGGCGTAACCACTCCGGGATCCGACGAAGGCAATCGAGGTGCCTCGACCGGTCGTCAGACCAGCTTCCTTGGCAGCCACCTCGAAGTTGGCGACGGCCTCAGAGGAGCCGCTCGGTCGAACGGCGGTGACCTGATCGACCGTCCCACATGGCCGACTGACCATCGTGACCGCCGCAGCACTCAGCGCCTGGGACTCAGTTGCGTGGCTACCCGGCTCACCGTTCACGTGCGGTGAAGCGTCAGCATGCAGGAGGTACGCGATGACGCGTGCTGCGCTCGTTCTAGCCTGCTCTTCGGGGATCTCGCCGGACTTCAGCGCTGCGAGCACCGCTGCGTACGCTCGACCGTTGTCCGCGGGCATCAGCGCAAGGTCGCTACCTGCCTTGATCGCCTGTACCGTCGCATCGCCGCCGGGATAGCGCTTCATCACCGCACCCATGCCGAGGGAATCGCTGATGATGATGCCGTCGTAACCGAGATCCTTGCGAAGACTGTCGGTGACGACCTTGCGGGACATCGACGCCGGAATTCCGGGATCGAGAGCCGATACGTTCAGATGACCCGTCATGATGCTGGGCGCAGCCGCGCCGATCGCTGCCTTGAACGGCACGAGGTCGTGCGCAGTGAGACGCGGTTTGTCGCTGGACAGGAGCGGCAGTGAGCTGTGGCTGTCAGTTGCGACGTTGTGACCCGGGAAGTGCTTCACCGCCGAGATCAAACCTGCTTGCGAATAGCCCGTGACCGCAGCGACGACGGCTTGCGCCACGACCTTGGGATCGGTGCCAGCGGACCGGCTGCCGATGACTGGGTCCGTTGCCCCGATCGTGATGTCACCGTCTGGAGCAAACACCGCGTTGTATCCAGCCGCTCGCAGCTCTGCACCCGATGCGCGGGTCGCCGCTGCGATTGCCTGCGCACCAGCCTTGGGATCACCCGCGATGGCCGCACCAGCTGACATGAACGTGGGGAACGGTGTCATCGGCTGCTTGATCCGTGCGACGAGCCCGCCCTCCTGGTCGATCGGGACCATCACGGGATAGTCGCGATCACCGCCGGCGTCTTGAAGCTCTTGGTTGAACCGCTTGACCTGGCTGAGGGGATCCTGCGTCGTCACATTGAGGATCTGCGGACTCGTCACCATCACGCCGGCGAAGTGCTTGTCCCGCACCAGGGCCAGTGACGACTCAGCACCTTTGTGCCGGGCGACGATCAGCTGACCGGCGAGGTCCGAAAGGCTGAGGTCATGGGCAAGTGTTTCGGCCGCCTCACGTTCGACGCTGGTCGGCACCCATCCCAGCGCCTTCTTGCTCGCGGGAGCCGAGGTCGTACCAACAGCAGCCGGCGTCGTGATCGCGGGGGCCGGCACTGCGTCGCCGCGACCCAACCACCAGATGGCAGCCCCGCCGACGATGACTGCGGTGATTGCGACGGACAGGTTGCGGCGAAAATGCGACTCTCGAAGTGCCCGATGGTTCGGCACTACGCCGCCAGGACCTGCGTGACGGGCATGCTGGAGTCCACCGGGAGGTCCAGCGACGACGGCGGGAGCCCCCTGCGTACGACCTCGGCTCCGAGCGCCGCCACCATCGCTCCGTTGTCGGTGCAGAGTCCAAGTCGCGGAACCCGCACCGTGATGCCCGCCTTGGCGGCGCGTTCTTCGGCAAAGTGGCGCAGTCGCGCGTTGGCTGCCACCCCTCCACCGATGATCAGTGTGTCCACGTCGTGGTCGAGACACGCAGCGATCGTCTTCTTGGTCAGCACATCGCACACAGAGTCCTGGAACGCGGCCGCCACATCGGCAACCGCGAACGTACGACCCATGCGTTGCTCGTGCTGCACGAGCCGCGCGACGGCGCTCTTGAGACCGGAGAACGAGAAGTCATACCGATACTTGTCGACATCTCGACCTGTCGTGAGCCCGCGCGGGAAGTCGTACGCATCCGGGTCACCTTCACGGGCGACTCGGTCGATGTGTGGTCCGCCGGGATAGGGCAGCCCGAGCAGACGAGCCACCTTGTCGAACGCCTCCCCCGCTGCATCGTCGATCGTCTGTCCGAGCAGCGTGATGTCGGTGGCAATGTCGTCGACGAGCAGGATCTCGGTGTGACCGCCGCTGACCAGCATCGCGGCCACTCGACCTTCAAAGCGACCGTGCTCGAGCTGGTCGACTGCCACATGGGCGGCGAGATGATTGACGCCGTAGAGCGGCTTGTCGTGGGCAAGCGCGAGCGCCTTGGCCGCGGCAACGCCGACAAGAAGCGCGCCCGTGAGACCTGGCCCGCTGGTGACCGCGATCGCGTCGACGTCTTGGACACGTACTCCTGACTCGGCGTAGGCGTGCTCGAGAGTGGGGACCATTGCCTCGAGGTGCGCGCGGCTGGCGACCTCCGGAACGATGCCGCCGAAACGTACGTGCTCCGTCATGCTGGACGAAAGCGCGTGCGCGAGAAGCTCGGTGCCGCAGACGATGCCGACACCGGTCTCGTCGCAGGACGACTCGATCCCGAGCACAAGTGGTTCGCTCACGCCGCCACCTCCGTTGAAGAACCCACGCTACGGGCGCGCCAACGTGATGGCCGCTTGATGGTTCGCTCGCTGCGCTCGCTCACGACGCCATTCTGACAGGCGCCCTGGCGGGCGTGATCAGGACGGCCGATGGTCGGCGGTCAGGGACCTCGCATCGATCGAGCAGTGTCGTGGCTCCTCACCAATCGGGACCTCTGACCCTCCCCAAGCCGCTCGGTTGTTGGAAAATTGTGGGTGAGGAGGACATGAACCGATGGGAACCGTTACAGGTCTGATGCGTCCGTGGCTGGTGGCGTGCGTGATCGCCGAGTCGATTGGTATGACCGCATCCGCGGGAGCGGCCCGCGGAGCCACCGTCCTGAGCGACGGAGGTGTCGCACACGCCTCCGAGGTCGGATTTGCTCTCGTTGTGCTCGGTGGGTTGGTCGAGGGCACCGCCCTGGGCGTACTGCAGTCCCGTGCCCTCGGTGGCCTGCTCGGCCACCGGGGGCGGGTGCGCTGGCTGGTCGCCACAGTGCTGGTGGCCGGAGTCGGGTGGGCAGCCGGATCCGCCCCCTCCGCTCTGGCTGAGGACTCAGGCACCGGTTCGGAACCGTCTGTGCTCGCGGTGCTGCTCGGGGCGGCCGCCCTCGGCGCGGGCATGGGAGTGTTCCTAGGCGCTGCCCAAGGCTGGGCACTACGCGGGCACGCTCGGCACCCGTGGCGGTGGATCACCGCGAGCGTCGTCGGCTGGGCAGGGGCCATGCCGGTGATCTTTCTGGGAGCGACCACGGTGGGTGCTGACTGGCCATGGGGTCAGGTGGTGGTGGCTGGAACGGTCACCGGCGCTGGCGCGGGTCTGGTTCTCGGTCTGCTGACCGGCCCGTTCCTTCGAACGTTCGATGGCCCTCCTCTGCGCCACCGACTGATGCTCTCAATCCTCCAGTCCCGAACGCGGCGATCGCGGTGGCCGGGCCTTTCCGGTCTCGCCGTCACCGGTACGCGCACGGGCCGGGTCTACCGGTTCCCGGTGATGATCGCCGAGGTCGATGACGGGTGGGTTGTGCTACCCGGCCGCGCTGAGAAGAAGATGTGGTGGCGAAATCTCGCGGGCCGTCCGGACGTCGAGATCCTCGTGAATGGTAGGTGGCAGCTCGGCCATGCAGAGCTGGTGACGCGGGCAGACGCCCGGCATCCAAACGTTGCTGCTTCGTACGCCCGACGCTGGCCGCGGGTGCGCGTCAACGACACGTCGCCCTACGTTCTGGTGAGGCTGGGCCAGACGGGAGAATCCCGACACATGGCCAATGCGACTGCCGACGGCTCATTGACGCGTCAGTCCTGACCGTTCTGGTGGCTGCCAGACAGGCGTACCGGCCCTGATGCCTCCGTGGCAGGGTGGCTCCATGGTTCGTACAGACACCCCACCGGCCGGCGACGAACGCTCGGTGATGATGCAGCTGCTTGAGTACGTGCAGCAGACCGCGCTGTTCAAGGTACGTGGTCTGACCGAGCAGCTGGCTCGTACGGCACCGATCTCGACGTCACCGTTGACCAACCCGGCATCGCTGCTCAACCACCTGCGGTGGAATGAGCACTACTGGGTCGAGGTCGTCATTCTCGGCGGCGAGGATCGAGCCCCATGGAGCGAGGAGAGCCCAGACGGCGAGCTGGAGGCAGGACTCGTGGTGCCGCTCCACGAGGTCATCGACGGCTACTCAGAGCAGGTGCAACTCACCCGCAGGTTGCTCGCAGGTCTTGACTTCGACACAGAGGCCGACAAGGCGCTGCGAGACTTCCACCCCAATGTCCGCTGGGTCGTCGCCCACCTCATTGAGGAGACGGCCCGCCACAACGGCCATCTCGATCTGCTGCGCGAGATGGCCGACGGGTCGGTCGGCAGCTAGTCCTTCTTCGCCGCCTTGGCAGCTCGGCGTGCCGCACGCTCGATCTGCTCCTCCTCGTCAAGCTTCTTTGCCTTCTCAGGCGTCGGGGCAGTGCCGCCGTGACGTGCGGGCGCCCACCACTGACCTTTGGGGCTGATGGGATATTCGGCGATGGCCTTGTCGAGGAGGGCGGCCATGGCCTCGCGGAGCCTGGCGGTCTCGGCGACCGGATCCTCACCCGTGACCTCCAGCGGAGCGCCGACGTGCAGACCGATCGTCTTGCCACGACCCTTCAGGTCCGGCTCGTGGTCCTTGGTCTTGAGCAGCTGGGTGCCCCACGTGACCATCGGGATCAGCGGTACGCCGGCTTCTGCGGCCATGCGTACGGCGCCGGTCTTGAGCTCCTTGATCTCAAACGAACGACTGATCGTGGCCTCGGGAAAGATGCCGACGATCTCGCCGCTGCGGGCGTACTCGACCGCTTGGTTGTACGACTCGACGCCATGCTCGCGGTCGACCGAGATGTGATGGAGCGAGCGCATGATCGGGCCGGAGATCTTGTTGTCAAAAGCATCCTTCTTGGCCATGAAGCGCACCAGTCGCTTGTTGGGGTGAGCCGCAAAACCGTCGAAGATGAAGTCGACATAGCCGATGTGGTTGGCCGCAAGGATCGCGCCACCCTTGCGTGGAATGTGCTCAGTGCCCGACATCTGGAAGTTCATGCCGAGCACCTTGAACAGCGTCTTGGCAGTGAGAATGACCGGCGGGTAGGTAATGTCACGCATCCGGAAACTCTAGTCCTCGTCCTCCACCACGTGCACTGCCGCTTCTTCCGCGCTCGCGCCCGCACCGTCGATGCCGATGTCCTCACCGACGAGCTCAGAGTCAACGTCTTCGCCAAGTCCTTGGTCGGGAGCAACCAGGCGCCCCGAGCGCTCAGTGCCGACCTCGCCGTCGTCGAGATCCTCACCGTCGGCCTCGGCGTATGGGTCCACGTCCGGCTCCTCCTGCGCGATGCGCTGATCGAGGTTCTCGCCCTGCCGCGCCTCGTCGGCGGTCGTACCGAATCCTTCGCCGGCCGACCACTTCTCGGCGGGTGAATAGCCCTCGTCGAGCACGTCGGCGACACCACGATCGATCAGGGTGTCCTCGGGCTGGAGTTGGTCCAGGTTGTCAGACTCGTCGGGCAGTCCATCAGGTGTCTCGGTCATAGTTCAACAATGGCATGCCACACCGAACAGTCAAGTCAGAGATCGAGCTGCATGACCAGAGCGTCTGTGCCCGCGGGGTAGTAGCCCGTGCGCGTGGTGATGGTCGTGAACCCGTATGACCGGTAAAGTCCTGTCGCCGCGTCGTTGTCAGCGGCGACCTCGAGCAGCATGCGCTCTGCGCCCAGCCCGCGCGCTGCCTCAATCAGCTGTTCGAGGAGATCACCGGCAATGCCGCGGCGGCGCGCGAACGGCAGGACTGCAATGCGATCAAGGTCTGCGACATCACCTAGCCAGGAGACGACACCGTACGCGATGGCGTGGCCGACCAGGACGACGTGATGATCGGCCACAAGCTGCTCGCGTACGAGCTGTTCGCTCCAGGCTTCCGTCCCGAAACACTCGACCTCGATCCTCGCGATTGTCGCGACGTCGGCCTCTGTCGCGCGGCGGATCATGCCCGCGGGTTGACGATCTGCGGCACCGCATCGGGACGGCGGAGGTAAAGAGGTTCGAGCGGCATCTCAACCACCCGACCAGCAATCACCGCCGATGCGAGCGCAGCAGCCCGCGGGTCCTGCGCTTTGCCAGCCGGACGCAGCACGCCGTCGTACAGCTCTCCACCACGCCCGTATGTCGGCAGCTCCGGGTGCTGTTGCGCCAGATCTGCGGGGAACGACACGTGCGGGCCGTCAAGTCGTGCGCCGTCGGCGGCATAGCGAGCCCAATAGACCTCCCTACGGCGAGCATCTGTTGCGACCAGAAATTCTGACCCTGACGTGACGTCGAAGGCGACGATGTCGAGCGAGCAGACACCGTGCTGCGCCAACCCCAACGTGGAGCCGAGCGTCAGTGCTGTGACCACGCCGACCCGAAGTCCCGTGAAGGGCCCGGGACCCACACCTACAGCGACATCGGTGAGGTCGTCCATCACCGCACCGGCCTGTCCCATCGCGTCGCGAATCGCCGGCGCCAACAGCTCCCCATGCGCCATGGCCCCGTGTCCAGAAGCCTCTCCGACGACGTTCGTTCCGTCATGAACCGCCACCGTGATTGCCGTCGTCGCGGTGTCGAAAGCAAGGAGCAGCACGTCAGCACCCTACGGTGGGGGGAGACTTCTCGTCGCTGATGGGAGGGTTATTGTCGCCCCACGGCAGCAGCAACTCTCCCCTCAGCGTGCGCAACTCTCCCCTCAGCGATGGGTCAGGGGAGGAGGGTTGAGCGGAGAGGGACGCCGACCCAGCGGGGTCCGTGCGGCTTGACTGTCACGACCCGCGACTCTTTGTCTTCAGCTGCTGCAACTGCGGGGGTGCCGAGCGGATCGCCGGGACGCGCGCCTCGCACCTCGATCCGTACGTGCAGCCAGCTGTCACTCAGCTGCTCGGCGAGCCCGTCACCCCACTCGACGACCGTCACGGCGTCGTCGGTCGTCGCGTCGAGGTCGATGTCGTCGATCTCGGCGGCATCGCCGAGGCGGTAGGCGTCGACGTGCACCAGCGGCGGGCCGTCGACAAGCGACGGATGCGTACGAGCGATCACGAAGGTCGGCGAGGTGATCGGGCCCCGTACGCCAAGGCCGTCGCCGAGCCCCTGCGTGAACGTCGTCTTGCCTGCACCAAGGTCGCCGGAGAGCACCAGCAGATCACCTGCGTGCAGCAGCATTGCCAGCCTGGCGGCAAATGCGAACATGTCGTCGGCCGTCGGAATCTCGCGTGACAGCCACAGCGTCTTGCCCAGCTCGATCGTCGAGCCCTCCTGGGTGTGCGGGTGGTAAAGGCGACGAGTCCAAAATTGCACGGTCTCGGGAAGCTCTTCGCGCACGTGGAGCCAGATACCGTCCTTGCCGCGTTCTTCAGCCGTGTCCTCGGCGACGCCGACCATCGCCGATGCGACTCCGCGGTCCTGCAGATCGGGGTCGACGGCGACCCGGCGCAGGCCAAGTAGTCCGGGGCGTGACTCGTCGAACAGCAGCGCTCCCATCGGCAGTCCGCGCCGCTCAACCAGCAGACCTCCAGGTCCGGCGAGCACGACAGCAATCGACTCCTCCGTCTCATCCATCGCCGTCGACGGAGGGTCGAGGACCGGCCTGACTCCAAATGATCGGCGGATGATGTCGACGATCTGCTGGGCATGCTCGGGGCCGGCCTCGATGACATTGAGGGATGCCGTCATGTGACCTCCTCGATGAGGGATTCAATCGCCTCGGTGACCTGTTGGTTGGCCTCGAACGGGATCATGTGCCCGGAGTCCTCGACCGCGATCAGGCGGGCGTTGGGGATTCGTTCGGCGAGCCGCCGACCGTGCTTGAGCGGCGTCAGCAGATCGTGCGTGCCACCAATCACGATCGTCGATGCCTTGCCAACGGTCTTGAGAGTGTGATCGAGATCAAGGCCGATGAAGATCGGATAAAAGTCCATCAGCACGTGCGTCGGTGCCTGCAGGATCATCTCGTTGGTCATGTCGACATGGCGCTCGAGCGCGTGTGGTCCGAGTCCCCAACGACGGATCACCGAATAGCTGTTGAAGGCACGGCCCCAGTCAAGCAGCGGCGACGCGACTCGTACGAACGGCAGGAAGCGGCGCAGCGCAGGACTCGAACGGGCCAGTTTTCCGCTGCTCGTGGCAACGAGTACGACCCCCTTGACCCGCTTGCCGAACAGCTCAGGCTTCACATCGGCGAGTCCCATGATCGTCATGCCACCGAGCGAGTGTCCGACGAGGATGATCGGCCCCTTCGGGACCAGTGCGGCGATGACGACAATCAGGTCGTCGGCA
>CAZWZC010000073.1:0-12074 GCA_964638755.1 uncultured Aeromicrobium sp.
GGGTAGTTGAAGATCGAGGAGTACTTCTGCCGGCCCTCGTGCAGAGCGTCGAGGAGCTCGGACCGATCGATGCCGAGGGTTTCGGCGGCGGCATACAGGTAGAGCCCGTGGCCGGCCTCATCCTGCACCTTGGCGAGCAGGATCGCCTTGCGGTGCAGGTTGGGTGCCCGGGTGATCCAGTTGCCCTCGGGTTGCATGCCGATGATCTCTGAGTGTGCGTGCTGGGCGATCTGGCGGATCAGGGTCTTGCGGTAGGAGTCGGGCATTGCGTCGCGGGGCTCGATGCGACCCTCGTCGCCGAGCAGCGCCAAGAACTCGGGATCGCCGAGGTCGTCCGCCTGGACCTGCTGCATACCGCCTCCAAGAACCGAATGATCGTTCGGTTTCCATCATCGCCCCTGCGCGAGGTCAGAGCAAGCGCGCAGGGCGGTGGAGCGGTCGCCTTTCGCGTACCTGAAGGGGCGATTGGCCCACCGCCAGATGGAGGCATGGGCGACTGGGTCACCGCTCAGGCGCGGAGGCCGGTGAGGCTGGAGGAGAGCATCGTGTCGGCGATGGTTTCGGGGCTGAGTGATCCGTGGCCGGGGCGGTACCACTCGGTGAGCGAGTTGACGGTGCCGGAGAGTAGTCGGGCGACGACGGCAGGATCGAGGTCGTCTCTCAGGTCCCCGTCCGCTACACCAGCGCGTACGAGATCGGCGATGAACGTGTCGAATGTGCGTCGCTGCTCCAGCGCCCATCGCTCGGTCTCGGTGTTGCCGCGTACGCGGAGCAGCAGGGTCACCGCAGCGAGCTGGTCGGCGAGGATCGCGATCTGGCGGCGCAGCACGTATGTCAGCCGGTCGATCGCCCTGCCCTCGCGCGCCTCCTGCTCATCGAGCAGATCGAGCAGGGGAGTGACTGCACGTTCGAGGCCGAGGCGCAGGATGTGCTCCTTGCCCTCGACGTGGTGATAGAGCGACGACTTCGACAGCCCGGTGGCCGTCGAGAGGTGCTCGATGCTGGTGCCGTCGTAGCCGCGTTTGGTGAACTCTTCGATCGCGACGTCGAGCAGCAGCTCGAGGTCATACCTGGGACGGGTCATGCCGTGGTTGACGTGAAGGGGGGCCGGTCGTCGAGGCGTACGGACTGGCGACCGGCCCATCGCCACAGGCGTGCCGTGAAGTCGTGGTCCTCTTCGGTGACGAAGTTGCCCATAACGCGAAGCGCGAACGTCATCAAGGTGTGCGAGCGCATGCCGATTGGGCCTGCCGTCGGCAGCAGGCGCGGCACCGTGATCAGGCCAGCAAGGCGACGAGCGATCGAGAACGCCTCGCCGTAGTGGTGCGTCAACAGCGCGGGCCAAGCGTCCTGGAGGTCGGTCTGGGCAGCCATCAGCTCGGCACCGACGCGGCCGGTCTCCATGCCGTAGTCGATGCCTTCGCCGTTGAGCGGGTTGACGCAACCTGCCGCGTCGCCGATCAGGATCCAGTTGGGTCCGGCCACACCGGAGACGGCTCCGCCCATCGGCAGCAGCGCGCTGGTTGGCATGCGCAGCTCGCCGCTGAGGTCCCACTCCTCGCGGCGGAGTGTTGAGTAGTACTCCATCAGCGGGCGTATCTGCAGGTCAGTGGGTCTTTTGGAGGTTGCAAGGGCACCGACCCCGAGGTTGACCTCGCCATCGGCCAGCGGAAAGATCCAGCCGTATCCGGGCAAGAGCTCGCCCTCCTCGCCGCGGAGCTCGAGGTGCGAGGAGATCCACGGGTCATCGCTGCGGCC
The DNA here is from genome assembly GCA_964638755.1 of uncultured Aeromicrobium sp. GTDB lineage: Bacteria > Actinomycetota > Actinomycetes > Propionibacteriales > Nocardioidaceae > Aeromicrobium. The sequence continues at coordinate 1,759 of CAZWZC010000073.1, forward strand.
GGACTTCACATACGAGCGGCCGGCAACGCCATAGGCGGTCTCGCGGTGCCACTCGCGACCGAGCACCCGCCCGAGCGGCGAACGAACGCCGTCCGCGACGATCAGGCGATCGCACTCGATCGGGTGAGGTGTCTTGTCCTTGCCAAGCTTGAAGGTCACCGCTTTGACCTTGCCTGAGGCGTCCCGCTCGGCGTCGACGGCGCGCGCACCCTCGAGGGGTTTGGCACCGGCTTCGATGGCCACGCGGAAGATCTTGTCGTCGAGCTCGGTGCGCGGGACCGCCGAGCCGTAGTCAGGCAGCGATCCGCTGGGCCAGGGGAGCAGCAGTTCCTGGCCGAAGCCGGCAGCGCGGAGTCCGCGATTGGTGCCGTGGCCGCGTACCCACTCGCCGAGGCCGAGTCGCTCCATCTCAGCGATGGCGCGCGGGGTCAGACCGTCGCCGCAGGTTTTGTCGCGCGGGAACGTAGCAGCGTCGGCGAGCACGGTCTCCATGCCGAGCCGTGCGGTCCACGCTGCTGCTGCCGCGCCGGCCGGGCCAGCGCCAACGACAAGCACGTCGGTACGCGTGGGCAGGGCGGTCATGTCTTGATTCTCCCATCGTTGTGGGAATGGTTGGATGTGACCCATGAGTTCAGCCGCCACCGAGCCCGCTGCTGGCAAGATCCACTACGCCTCGCGCGGGTCCTCATACTTCGACGTGATCCTCGCGCTGTTCTGTGTCGTGCTCGTGGTGTCCAACATCGCCGCCACCAAGGGCATCGAGTTCGGCACCTGGCAGTGGTCGATCGGCTCGATCCAGATCAGCCCGATCATCACCGACGGTGGCGCGTTCCTGTTCCCGCTGGCGTACATCCTCGGCGACGTCATCTCGGAGGTCTATGGGTTCGCGGCCGCTCGTCGAGCGATTTTCACCGGTTTCGCGATGGCGATCCTCGCGGCGCTGACGTTCCTGGTCGTCGAGCACGCTCCGGCGGCCGGGTTCTATGAGAACCAGGCGGCATTCAAGAGCGTGCTCGGGTTCGTGCCGCAGATCGTCCTTGCAAGCGTGTGCGGGTACGTCGTTGGTCAGCTGCTGAACTCGTACGTGCTGGTGCGCATGAAGGCTCGTACGTCGGAGTCGCGGCTCTGGGCACGGCTTGCCAGCTCGACGGGTGTCGGCGAGGCGGCTGACACCTTGATCTTCTGCGCGATCGCCGCATCAGCGATCGGCATCTCTTCGATGGGTCAGTTCTGGAACTACTTCGTCATCGGCTTCATCTACAAGTGCACCGTCGAGCTGATCGTCATGCCGCTCACCATGGTCGTCATCCGCATCCTCAAGGCCCGCGAAGAGACGTACTGGGCCTAATCCGCTCGCCGTCACAAGATTCCCAGCAGGTCCCCGGAAACTGTCACTCCACACTCGTTGCAACAAGGGTGGAGTGACAGTTTCCGGGGACCTGCTGGGAATCAGGAGGCGTAGAAGCGGGCCAGGAAGTCGGCCTTGAAGTCCGTGAACGTGCCGGACTCGATGGCGTCGCGCATACGGTCGACGAGACGCACTATGAAGTGCTCGTTGTGGGTCGTGGCGAGGGTCGCGCCAAGCATCTCGCGGGTCTTGAACAGGTGATGCAGGTATGCACGCGTGTAATGAGTGCAGGTGTAGCAGTCGCACTCATCGTCGATCGGGCTGAAGGCGCGACGTGATGCCGCGGCGGTGATGTTGAAATGGCCCCTCGTCGTATAGACGCGCCCGGACCGCGCCACTCGTGAGGCTGCGACGCAATCGAAGGTGTCGCAGCCGTTCTCGACGGCGGTGAACAGGTCGTCGGGCTCGCCGATGCCCAGCAGATGACGTGGCTTGGCTACGGGCAGCTCCTCGTTGACCCACCGCACGATCGTGCCGAGCCGCTCCTTCTCGATCGCACCGCCGATGCCAAAACCGTCGAATCCAGCGCCGTCGACGTCGAGCGACACCAGGCCCCGGGCTGCCGTACGACGAAGGTCCTCGTGCTGAGCACCCTGGACGACACCGAACAGCGCCTGCGCGGGCTTGCTTGCACGCTCAAGGGTGAGTCGCTGGTGCTCGATCACGCAGCGCTCAGCCCACGCCTGCGTACGTACGATTGATTGCTCCTGGTAGCTACGGGTGTTCATCAGCGTCGTCAGCTCGTCAAACGCGAACATGATGTCGGCACCGAGCTGGTGCTGGATCTGCATCGACACCTCGGGCGTGAACCGGTGCATCGAGCCGTCGACATGCGACTTGAACGTGACCCCGTCGTCGTCGACGGTGGCGAGCCGATCCTTGCCCGGCGCAATGACGTCATCGGCTTCGACGCCGGTCGCATCCATCGACAGCGTCTTCTTGAATCCCGCCCCGAGCGAGAGCACCTGGAATCCACCCGAGTCGGTGAACGTCGGACCGGGCCAGTTCATGAACGCTGCAAGCCCGCCAGCCTCGTCGACGATGTCGGCTCCGGGCTGCAGGTAGAGGTGATAGGCGTTCGCCAGCAGCGCTTGGGCGCCGAGTTCGGCCATCGTCTCTGGCAACACGGACTTGACCGTCGCGCGGGTGCCGACCGGGATGAATGCCGGGGTCTGGATCTCGCCGTGCGGCGTGCTGATCGTGCCGGTACGCCCGAGCTCTCCTTCGAGCTCTTGGCCGATCGTGAACATTCTGCCCATCAGATCAGACACCGCCGACCAGCCAGACCGCCGTACCAAGCGCTGCTCCGGTGAGCAGCAGGAATAGCAGGTTCCACACGCCAGCCGGCAGGTGGGTGAGCCGGGCCAGGATGTCAGCGTCGCTGGTACGTGTGCGCGCCCGGCGGCGGTGTGACCAGAGGTCAAGGGTCGTTCGTGGAGCGGCGATCAACAGGAACCAGGAGAACGTCAACGCCGCAAAGTCCTGCACGCGTTGATCGGCCTTCCAGACCAGCAACGCAGCACCCGCTCCGGTGAGCCCGACGACCAGCAAGCCGAACCAGTTGCGGATGAACAGGAGCATCAGTGCCAGCACGGCGAGCCCGGCATACAACGCGATGTCGGTTCGGCCGGCGCGTACGAGCGCGACGGATCCGAGCCCAAGTGCAGCAGGTGCGAGGTATCCCGCCGCCGCGGTCGCCATCATGCCCGGCCCACGTGGCTTGCCGGTCGACAACGTGAGCCCCGAGGTGTCGGTGTGCAGACGGATCGCGTTGAGCCGCCTCCCGGTGAGCACCGCGACCATGGCATGGCCCGCCTCATGGACGAGCGTCACGAGATGACGGGTGAGTCGCCAAGCAGGCGGCGCGAAGACGAGTGCCGCCGCCAGCGCTCCGGCCGCCCAGACCGTCTTGTCAACGCTCACTCCGTCGGCACGGTCGGAGTCGGAGTGGTGGTGGTGGTGGTGTCGGTCGGGGTCGCAGTGGTGGTGGTGTCGGTCGGGGTCGCAGTGGTCGCTGTGGTCTCAGACGGCGTGGGAGTCGGGCTCGGCGTGTCGCGCTTACCGCCGAAGCTGTCACCGATTGTCGTACCGTGGTCGCCGTCGAGCGTACGGCCGGTGACCAGCTCGATCGTGGAGATGGCCGCGAGCGCGAGTGCGAGAACCACGACAGCTGTGACGATGATCGACTTCCAGTTCAGACGCGACTTCGCATCGACGAATCGTGCGCCCCGCGCCGCGGAGTCGACGTCTGCGGCCTCGTCGAGGGCTTCGCGCACATCGCCGTCCTCGACCTGGCGCTCGATGACCGTCCCAGACTCTGTCTGGATGAGCAGAGTGCGGGTGCGGTCGAGCGTGCGACCGAAGAACGCCGAGCTGGTCGTGAACACGAAACTACCGAGCGCCGCGCCGATCAAAGTGCCTGCGACGCCGAGCCGTGACGCAATCCAGGCGGCGGTGACGGCGGCAAGCACGCTGGCCGTGATCTGGAGCCAGGACACATCTCCAAGCAGCCGACGACGTGACATACCCGCAAGCCTATGGGGTCGCCCCGGCCTGTCTCCGCAAATGTGTCTGCATCAGTCGTCACACTGGTCACATGGAACTGATTGTGGTGCTCGTGTGCGGTCTGCTGCTCGGCCTTGTCGTTGGCTGGCTGATCGGTCGTGCCCCGGCCGAGGGGAGCGATTCAGCGGTCCTCGAGGCCCGGCACGCCACGGCGATCGCCGAACTGCGGCACGGCGAGAGCTCCCAACGGGCGCAGATCGAGCAGGAGCTTGCTGAGGCACGAGCCACCGTTATCGGCCTCCGTGAGCAGCTGGTCACCGCCAAGTCCCAGTACGACGAGATCGTCGAGCGGCACCGGCAGGACGCCCAGAAGCGTGCTGCCTCAGATCAAGCCGAAAACAAGGTCCTTCAGCAGCTCGCACCCGTCGCCGACCAGCTCAAGTCGATGAGCCAGAAGGTCATCGATCTCGAGGCGCAGCGCCATCAGCAGCACGGTGACCTGGCCGCACAGATCAAGGTCACCCGCGAGACGGCCGAAAAGTCCAAGCTCGCGGCAGAGACGCTCGCTGCCGCGATGAGCAACAACTCCACGCGAGGCGTGTGGGGCGAGACCCAGCTCAAGACACTCGTAGAGTCGGCGGGCCTGCTGCGTCGAGTCGACTTCACCACGCAGGAGTCGATCGAGGCCGAGTCCGGCGCGCGACGCCCCGACATGGTTGTCAACCTGCCGGGCGGCAAGCACATGGCGATCGACGCCAAGGTGCCCTACGCGGCGTTCATCGACTCCAACCGCCCTGACATGTCCGACACGCAGCGCTCGCAGCTGCTCACCCAGCACGTCAAGGCGGTCAAGGCGCACGTCGACGCCTTGTCGGGCAAGCGCTACTGGACAGGTCTCGAGGCGAGCCCCGAGTTCACGATTGCGTTCATCCCCAACGAGTCGATTCTCAATGCCGCGATCGACGCCGACCCCGCGCTGATGGACTACGCGTTCGGCAAGGGAGTCCTGTTGGCCACGCCGGTCAACCTGTGGGCGGTCCTCAAGACCGTCGCATTCACCTGGCAGCAGGATGTCCTCACCGAGGACGCCAAGCACCTCTTCGACCTCGGCAAGGAGCTCTACTCGCGCCTCGCCACCATGGCAGAGCACTCCGACAAGCTGCGTCGGTCGATCGAGAACACGGTGTCCAACTACAACGCGTTCGCCGGCTCGCTCGAGCAACGTGTACTCGTGACAGCTCGCAAGATGGACGGGCTCAACGAGTCCAAGGTCATCGGCACGCCCCGGATGATCGAGGCTCAGACACGTCGTCTCGACCAGTCGGAGTTCGAGATCCTGGAGGACGTCGAACGCCCCGAGATCGACTTCGAGCAGATCACCTTTCCGGCCTCACATGATGAGGAAGAAACGGGCTGAACGACGGATTCACGCCCATCACCTAGACGCCGCACCGGATTCCCGGTTTTATGTGCGTACGACGAGGCGAGAGGCACGTGCATGTCACAGCTGGACGAAAAGCCCCAGGACACCCTCAAACCCGGAGCGATCGGATTTGTCGACGCGCTCGTCATCGGGCTCAATGCCACGTCGCCGGCCTACTCGATCGCGGCCGTGATTGGCGCGATGGTGGCGATTGCGGGCGTGCACGCGCCAGGCATCATACTGGCCTCCTTCGTGCCGATGCTGCTCATCGCTTCGGCGTTCTTCTACCTCAACAAGGTCGACCAGGACTGCGGCACCACGTTCTCGTGGGTCACGCGTGCAATGGGTCCGTGGGCTGGCTGGCTCGGCGGGTGGGCCATCACCATGACGGGCGTCCTCGTCGTCGGTTCGCTCGCTGACGTCGGCGTCAGCTTCACCCTTCGCGGATTTGGGCTCGACTCCTGGGCCGACAACGCCTGGATCAGGCAGTCGCTCGCAGTCCTGCTCATCATCGTCATGACCGCGATCTGCGTTGCCGGCACCGAGGGGTCGGCGAGACTGCAGAACGTCCTGATCCTCGCCCAAGTCGTGTTCCTCCTGATTTTTTCTGCCGTCGCGATCTACAAGGTGTATGCCGACACGAGCACGCTCGACTCGATCAAACCCGCAATCGGGTGGCTCAATCCGTTCGCTGCAGGCGGAGCCGCGCTCACATCCGGTCTGTTGCTGGGCGTCTTCATGTATTGGGGCTGGGAGTCAGCCGTCAACCTGACGGAGGAGACCGAGGACTCGGCCTCTGCCCCCGGCCGGGCCGGTGTCTGGTCGACGATCATCCTGCTGGTGACCTACCTCGGAGTCGCGATTGCGATCGTGGCGTATGCCGGCACCGGATTCCTCGCTGACAACGCCGACGAAGAGGAATTCATCTTCCCGCTGCTGGCTCACGAGGTGCTGGGCAACTGGGACTGGATTGTGTTCTTTGCCGTTGCGACCTCGGCCGTCGCGTCGACCCAGACGACGATCATTCCCGCGTCACGTACGGCACTGTCGATGGCCCGTCGCAACGCGCTCCCGGCGACATTCGGCCACATCAACCATCGGTTCCGTACACCAGATGTGAGTACCTGGTGGGTCGCGGCCGTCGCGATCGCCTGGTACCTCATCGTCAACCTGATCAGTGAGAACGCGTTGTTCGACTCGCTGACTGCACTGTCGTTGTTGATCGCGTTCTACTACGCGCTCACCGGCGTTGCGTGCGCGGTCTACTACCGACGTCACCTGACCGAAAGCGTGAAGAACTTCTTGCTGATCGGTCTCGGCCCCGTGGTCGGTGCGGTCATGCTGGCGTGGTTGCTCATCGAGTCGATCAGGGACATGTCCGATCCGGCCAACTCCTACAGCGGCACCTCGTGGTTCGGCCTCGGACCGCCGTTGGTCATCGGTATCAGCATCGCCCTCGCGGGTGTGGTGACCATGCTCTACTGGCGAATTGTCGCCCCACAGTTCTGGCAGGAGCGACCCGGTGTCGCCGACCCGGACCTCGTCCGTAGCAAGGAGTTCTGAGATGTCTGTCGTCCTCGGATATGACGAGTCACCCGGCGCGGCGCGCGCACTCGACGCGGCCATAGAGGTCGCTTCGGCATTTGGTGAGCCGCTCGTGCTGGTCTACGGTGCGGGCGCGCCCGGAGGCATGGGCGAGGAGTACAAGTCGCACTCCGAGGCGCTCAAGGAGATCGGCCGTGCGGCGTTGGCCCACGCTGTCGAGGTAGCCGATGCGGCAGGTATTCCGACAACGGTCGAGATCGTCGACGCCAGGCCAGCTCAGGCGCTGATCGAGGTTGCCGACAAGCACGATGCCCGGGTGATCGTCGTCGGCAACTGGGGTGAAAGCCCGCTCAAGGGCGCCATGCTCGGGTCAACGCCGCACAAGCTGCTTCACCTGTCGTCACGGCCGGTCCTGTGCGTACCAGCCCACTAGCTCAGCGCGTGCTCCAGATCGCCGACGAGGTCGGCGATGTCCTCAATGCCGACCGACAGCCGTACGAGATCGTCGGGCACCTCCAGCAGTGATCCCGCCGTCGACGCATGTGTCATGGCGCCGGGATGCTCGATCAGTGACTCGATACCGCCCAGGCTCTCGGCAAGCGTGAACAGCTGGGTACGCGAGCAGAGATCCAGTGCCGCCTGTCGGCCCTGGGCCATACGAACTGACACCATTCCGCCAAATCGCCTCATCTGCTTGGTGGCGACCTCGTGTCCGGGGTGGCCGGGAAGTCCCGGATAGAGCACTGAGTCGATGGCGGGGTGACCGACCAGCATGTCGACGATCGCCTCGGTGTTGTCGCAGTGCTTGTCCATGCGTACGGCGAGCGTCTTGGCGCCGCGCAACGTGAGGTAGGCGTCGAACGGTCCCGGTACGCCACCCGCACCGTTCTGCAGGAATGCGAACGCCGCGTCGAGCTCCTCGTCGTGGGTGACGAGTACGCCGCCGACGACGTCGGAATGGCCTCCGATGTATTTCGTCGTCGAGTGCAGCACGACATCAGCGCCGAGGGCGAGGGGTTGCTGGAGGTAGGGCGAGGCGAAGGTATTGTCGACGACCAGCTTGGCGCGGGCAGCATGGGCGATTTCGGAGATGGCCGCGATGTCTCCGACGTTGAGCAACGGGTTGGTGGGTGTCTCGATCCAGATCGCCTTGGTCGCCGGTGTCACGGCGGCCTTGATCGCGTCCAGGTCGTTGACAGCAGCGGGCGTGTAGGTCAGTCCCCACTGGCTGAAAACCTTGTCGATCAGCCGGAACGTGCCGCCATAGGCGTCATTGGGAATCACCAGGTGGTCGCCGGGCCGCAGCATCGCGCGCAGGGCGCAGTCTGTCGCGGCCATGCCGGAGCTGAAGGCACGTCCGTATGAGCCTCCCTCGAGGGCGGCGAGGTTGCCCTCCAAGGCCGTCCGTGTGGGGTTGCCCGTACGGGCGTACTCATAGCCGCCCCGCATACCGCCGACACCGTCCTGCTGGAAGGTCGAGCTCGCATAGATCGGCACATTGACCGCACCGTTCTCGGCGTTGGGTTCATAGCCTGCATGGATCGCCCGGGTGGCGAACCCCTGTGTCGTCCCCTCGTCCGCCTTGCTCTTGCGCTCGCTCATCAGACGTGAACTCCGAGCAGGTCGTGGCGGGTCAGCACGCCGAGCGGTTTGCCGTCCTCGATGACCATGACGGCATCGCTGGCGCTGAGCGCCTTGAGTGCGTCCTCGAGGCTCTCACCCGAGCCGAGAAGGGGGAGAGGCGGCTCCATGTGCTTGGAGACGGCATCGGTGAGTGCGGCGCGACCTTCGAACACGGCACTGATGAGCGCGCGCTCGTTGACGCTTCCGGCGACCTCACCAATCACGACCGGCGGTTCGGGTCCGACCACGGGCATCTGCGACACGTTGTACTCGCGCAGGATCTCGATCGCATCGCGGATCGTCTCGGAGGGGTGAGTGTGGACGAGGGCGGGCATGGCGCCGGACTTGCTGCGCAGCAGGTCACCCACGGTCATCTCGTGCACCTGGCCGTCGAGGGGTTCGCGGAGGAACCCGTATGACGACATCCACTGGTCGTTGAAGATCTTGGAGAGGTAGCCGCGTCCGCCATCGGGCAGCAGCACGACGATCAGCGCGTCGGGGCCAGCCTTCTCGGCGACCTGGAGTGCTGCGACGACGGCCATGCCGCAGGATCCACCGACAAGGAGACCCTCTTCGCGGGCGAGGCGACGAGTCATGTCGAACGAATCTGCGTCGGAGACGGCGATGATCTCGTCGGGGATGTCCGGGTCGTACGCGGTGGGCCAGAAATCCTCGCCGACGCCTTCGACGAGGTAGGGGCGACCCGTACCACCGGAATAGACGGACCCTTCGGGGTCGGCCCCGATCACCTTGACCGTGCCGCCGGAAACTTCCTTGAGGTAGCGGCCCACGCCGGTGATGGTGCCGCCCGTGCCGACACCGGCGACGAAGTGCGTCACCTTGCCGTCGGTGTCGTCCCAGATCTCTGGGCCGGTGGTCTCGTAGTGACTCTCGGGTCCGGCAGGGTTGGAGTACTGGTCGGGCTTCCAGGCGCCTTCGGTTTCACGTACCAGCCGGTCCGAGACGTTGTAATAGCTGTCGGGGTGCTCAGGCGGCACGGCGGTCGGGCACACCACAACCTCGGCCCCGTACGCCTTCATGGTGTTGCGTTTGTCCTCGCTGACCTTGTCGGGGCACACGAAGATGCACTTGTAGCCGCGCTGCTGGGCGACCAGTGCGAGTCCGACGCCGGTGTTGCCGGACGTCGGTTCCACGATCGTCCCACCGGGCTTGAGAGCACCTGAGGCTTCGGCGGCGTCGACCATCTTGACCGCGATGCGGTCCTTGGCGCTTCCACCGGGGTTGAGGTATTCGATCTTGGCGGCCACCGTCGCAGATCCTGCGGCGTTGACGGACGTGAGCTTGACCAGCGGGGTGTTGCCGATGAGCTCAACGATGTGTTCAGCAATGCGCATCTGGCCAGTCTCTCACCCGGGCAAGTCACGGGGTTCGGTCACGGGTGGGTGAGGACCGGCGCTGCTTCCTTGACCTCAAGGTCGGTGGTCGGCCCCGAGGCAAGCAACGTCTGATTGATCGTGTTCCAGGCGCCGCCGTCGACGCGGTATCGCACCCGGTAGGTCACGTCGACGCGTGGGTTGATCGCCTCGGCAGGCTGGCGATACCGGTAGGTCACCTCGGTCGACGGGTAGGGCTTGCCGGGGCGTGTTGTCGTCGAGGCGGTCCCATCGCCGTGCAGCCAGCGGTAGCGCACGGGGTCCGCGATCAGGTCGACGTTGAATCCGAGCAGCGTCACGCTGCGCCTGAACGCCTCGGGTCTCGTGTAGAAGATCGTCGGCACGTTCACCAAGGTTGATGTGCCCGGTTGCAGCTGCACCTGCAAGCTCGGCAACCCGATCTCCCGCACCGCCCGCA
>CAZWZC010000074.1:0-11935 GCA_964638755.1 uncultured Aeromicrobium sp.
CAGCAGCTTCCTAGCCGAACCGAGATTTGGATTCACCTACACCAAGATTCATCCTTGGGTTCAAGGGGTCGTCGCAACACTTTGAATTCTGGAGTGTCGTATGGGTCGTGTTCCTGATGTTGATCTGCAGCGTGAGTTCTGGGTTCTGGTTCGTGCGGGGTCATCGACGGCTTCGGCAGCTGACACCCTCGGGTTGAATCGCAGCACGACTGGTCGGTGGTTCCGCGACGCTGGTGGGATGCCGCCGATGAGTCTGATGCCGCCTGCTACCACCCGTTATCTGAGTCTTTCTGATCGCGAGCGGATCCATGCTGGGATCCACGCGGGTGAGTCGATTCGGCAGATCGCGCGAGCGATCGAGAGGTCGCCCTCGACGGTGCTGCGTGAGCTGCGTTCGAACATGTGGCACCAGCAGTACCGGTCGAGATCGTCGTTGAACCCCCAGGCGGCGGGCAGGCCGGTGACGAGACCGTGGAACTACTCACCGTCGACCGCTCACCGTCGTGGCGCCTCGGCACGGGCAAGGCCAAAAACGGCGAAGCTTGCGACCAACCCGATGTTGCGTGCTGAGGTGCAGCGCAGGTTGACGGCCAAGGAGTCACCCGAACAGATAGCCGCACGTCTACGGTTGATGTTCCCGACCGATCCGGAGATGTGGGTGTCGCACGAGACGATCTACCAGTCGATCTATGTCCAGGGTCGCGGTGCGCTGCGTCGTGAGCTCGCCGTCTGTTTGCGGACGGGTCGGGCGTTGCGCAAACCCCACCGGGTCGCGGACGGCCGCCGAGAGCGGATCAAGGACAAGGTCATGATCAGCGAACGCCCGGCCGAGGTCGAGGACCGTGCCGTTCCGGGTCACTGGGAAGGTGACCTGATCGTCGGCAAGAACTCAGCCTCGGCGATCGGGACGCTGGTCGAACGCAAGACCGGGTTCCTGATGCTGCTTCACCTGCCCGAACGCCACGGCGCTGTTGAGGTTGCCGAGCAGATGATCAAGCAGATGGGCCGGCTTCCCGAGTTCCTGCGCCAGTCAGTGACCTGGGACCAGGGCATCGAGATGGCCAACCACAAGACCATCTCGCTGGCGTTAGACACCGATATCTACTTCTGCGACCCGGCCTCACCTTGGCAACGAGGGTCGAACGAGAACACCAACGGGCTGCTGCGCCAGTACTTCCCCAAAGGCACCGACCTCTCGGGCTACCACCAGGACTATCTGGACTTCGTTGCCAACCAAATGAACGACCGACCCCGCAAACGCCACGGCTTCCTCACACCCAAGGAAGTCTTCCCCCAGCTAGTCTTCGGAGAACCAAATCCACCCGGTGTTGCGACGACCGGTTGAATCCGCCATCCAACCTTGGTGCAGGATCAGCCAAATCTCGGGTTATGGAAGCCAGACCTGGCGTAGGCGGCCGACTTCGCGCATGCGCTGCTCGGCGACCTGGTCTGCGGCCACCGACGGCGTCACACCTTCACTCTTCGCGTGTTCGAGCACGCTGAGTGTCGTGTCGTAGATCTTGGCTGCCCGCACATTGGCACGGTCGAAGTTGAAACCCTCGAGCTCGTCGGCAACCTGCACCAGGCCACCGGCATTGACGCAGTAGTCGGGCGCGTATGTGATCCCGCGGTCCTCAAGCAGTTTGTCGATGCCATCGTGCGCGAGTTGGTTGTTGGCGGCACCGCAGACGATCTTGGTCGACAGCACGGCGACGACCTCGTCGTCGAGTGCTCCGCCGAGAGCGCACGGTGCGTAGATGTCGAGCGGTTCGCGTACCAATGCTGCAGTGTCGGCGACGACGCTGATCGATGGGTGAGTCTCCCTGAGCGCCTCGACTGCTGGGGCGTAGACATCGGTGACAACGACGTTCGCGCCATCCTCGAGCAGTAGTCCGACGAGGTGGTGGCCCACCTTGCCGACACCGGCGACGCCGACCGTCTTGCCGGCGAGTGAGGTGTCACCCCACACGTGGAACGCGCTGGCCCGCATGCCTTGGTAGACGCCGAACGCGGTCAGGACAGAGGAATCACCGGCGCCTCCGTGCTCCACGGTCCGACCGGTCACGAAGTCGCACTCGCGGGCGATGATGTCCATGTCGGGGCTGAACGTGCCGACATCGCAGGCGGTGTAGTAGCGACCGTTGATCGACTGCACGAAGCGGCCATATGCACGCAGCAGCGCTTCGGACTTGAGCTTGTTGGGGTCCCCGATGATGACGGCCTTGCCGCCACCTAGGTCGAGACCGGCGAGCGCAGCCTTGTACGCCATGCCCTGCGAGAGATTGAGGACGTCGGCGAGAGCTTCCTGCTCCGAGCCGTACGGATAGAAACGCGTTCCGCCGAGCGCTGGGCCGAGGGCGGTGGAGTAGATCGCGATGATGGCCTTGAGGCCGGACGCTTCGTCGTGGCAGAACACGACCTGTTCGTGCTGGGTGCCAAATGCTGACGGCGGGGTGCTGGAGTCGGTCACGGTAGTGCTCTCTTTTGTAGGTGGCGACCGTGCGGTGGTGGGCGCGGTCAACGCTGAGCTTGCGGGGTGGTGCAAGTCACGCCAGAGTCTACCGCTGTTCAGGCCACTTCAGAGACTGTCGTCGAACCGCTTGCGGAGGTGCGAACACTGCTCACGGAGCCGTCTGCCCAGACGACCAGTGCCGTGCGGTCCGGCCGGGTCGACAGCCACCTTGCTGCATCGCGGCCGTGGGCATACGCAGCCGTGGCATCGATGTCGGCCCACGTCAGTGATGCCGAGATGACGGTGACGGAGCCGACGCCGGCCGGACTGAGACCCGTCCTTGCATCAACGAGGTGGGCCCCGCGATGGACCGTTCCTGAGGTGGCGACCGCGCCGTTTGTCATCGGCAGGATCGCGATGATTCGGGTCGGGTTGCGAGGATCTTCGATGCCGACCCGCCATCCGGGGGAGCCCTGAGCACGAGTACGGCAGACCATGTCCCCTCCAGCTGAAAGGCAGAAATCAGTGGCTTCGAGATCCTCGAGCAGCTTGGCAGCACGTTCGACCGCCCACCCCTTCACCACTCCGCTCGGGTCGAGACGCCGACCACCGTCGGCGTGATCGAACCACACGTCGAATGCGCCGTCGCTGTTGCGTCGTGCCCGTTCGGCGATGGCGAGGACACCTGCGACCGTCCGAGAAACGTCGGCGAGCTGGCGACTTCCGTCGTTCACTTCTGAGATCTCCGAGTCGGATCGGTGGGTGCTGAACATCCGGTCAGCTTTGCGCAGTGATGCGACGACGTCGTTCCAGGCACGCGCTCCGAGGGCATCGTCTGCATGCTTGCCGCGGAGCGCCAGCGTGATCGGCATGCCCATCACCTGCTCGACGTATCTCGTGGTCTTCACAGGTTCGCCTGATCTATCGCGCCTTGTAGCGATGTCAGATAACCCTGACTGCTGACCGTCGCCCCGCTGACCATGTCAATGCTCGCGGTCTGGGCTTTGACCGTCTCGTCGATCAGGATCGGGAGCGCGTAAGAGTTGATCTCGTGGTCCTTGCCGTTGCCAGAGGGATAGACCGGGACGGAGACGGCGGTGATCTTGCCAGAGACGACGGTGATCGCGACCTGCACCGGACCCCATCGGGTGTTGACTTTGGGTCCGGTGACCGTCGTGCCGCTGCTCGTGGAGGTCGACCCGCTGGACGAGGTTGAGGAGCTCGTTCCGCTGCGAAACGGCGTGGCGACGACGCTGCTGATGGCCGGGCCGGATGTGGACGTGTGATAGCCGAACAGCAGTACGAGGACTGTCAGGGTGCTGAGGAACCAGGTCACGATGCGCTTCATCGGGTCACCAGCTGAAGGTTTCTACGTGAATTTGGTCGGGGGCGAGCCCTGCGTCGGACAGCGTGTGCAGGACTTGGGCCGTCCACACCGAGGGCCCACACACGTAGACATCGCGGTCGGCGATGTCGGGCACCCAGAATGTCAGGGACGCCAGGTCGCTCGCCTTGCCGGCATGCGTGCCGAGCCATGACTCGTCCGAACGCCGACGTCCGGGCAGCCAGAGGAGCTCAAGCCCGCGTTCGCCTGCCAACTCGCAGAATTCCTCGCGCATGAGTGGACGATCGCGAAAACGGTGCAGCAGGATGGCGTCACCTGGTGCGTAGTCGAGCCCTTCTGCGAGGGCACGAAGGGGCGTGACTCCGACACCCGCGCCGATCAGTGCGATGCGATCGTGGGTCCGTGCGCGATCCGTGAGTCGACCGAACGGCCCTTCGAAGACGACTGGCGTTCCAGGTGTGAGCTCGCCGAGTCGGCGGCTCTGATCACCGAGATCCTTGACCGTGATCCGCAGGGTGTCTCCGTCGGGCGCAGCTGACAGTGAATAGGGATTGCCCCGCGAGCGGCCGTCTCCGGTGAGGAACCTCCATACGAAGAACTGGCCCGCCTCGGCGTGCAGCGCGTGCAGGTGCCGACCGCCGAGATGCACCGAGACGACACCGTCGCCCTCACGCACGACTTGGGTCACGTGGACGCGGTGACGCAGATTGCGGATCAGCGGGATGCCGAGCCTGAAGGCGAGGATGCTGCCCGCCGCAGCCGCCCATGCAGTCCACCAGAACACCGTTCGCGTCGTGGACCCGAGGAACTCCTGGCCGGTCCACAGCTGGTGCGGAAGCGCCAAGCCGACGCCGAGGTAGGCGTACAGGTGGAGAAGGTGCCACGACTCGTACCGGATCTTCGCGCGCGCCGCACGGATGCTGGTCACGACGACCATGACCAGACACCCGGTGCCGGTGACGGCGAGCAGCATGCCGGGGTCGTTCAGTGCCATCTGCCAGGTGACGCTGGGGAGCTGGGGCAGAGCGCCACCGGCGTACCCCCACTCGATCAGGATCACGTGAGCGACCATGAGGTTGAACGAGGTGAAGCCGATGAGCCGGTGCAGGTGCGCAAGCCGGTCCTGGCCGTAGGCGTGCTCGAGCACGGGAAGACGAGCCATCATCAACACCTGGGCGAGCAGCAGCACGGACGCGACCAGTCCGGTCAGCCGCCCGGTGGACAACAGCCCGGACTCCCAGCCGCCAAGGTCCTGGAAGCCACTGCCAGCGAGCCACCAGTAGCCGACGAGCAGAAGGCTGAGCCACAGCGTTGCCTTCGCACCCACGCGTACGCGCGAGTCGACGCGTGCTCGTCTGCCGTGGTCACGTCGAGCGTGGGCCATGGCCGGCAGGGCGCTGACTGAGACGGTCATGTGCCGCTGGAGCTGAAGTCGTTGCCAGATGGAGCCGGGGTCACGCTGTCTTCGGGCGCGTCCTGGCCGGATTGGGATCGGGAGTCGCGCTGTCCGCGGTCGAAGCCGCCCCTGCGGCCATCTCGGTCCGGTCCGTGGTGGCCGGGGTGCATCTGACCTGATCGGTTGAACTGCGGCCCGTTGTCGTCGCCGGTGGCGCGCCCAATGCCGAAGCCGGCGAGCCCACCAGCCACGAGCAGTCCAGCTGCCCCTGCTGCGATCACGCCGCGGGTGAAGTGCGTTGCCGTGTTGGTCGGCGTGGCCGTCGCCGGAACCTGGGCCGCCTCGTCTGCTGGGGGGGCCGGTGCCGGCTCGACCTCGGGAGTGGTGTCCTTGTTGGGGTTCTTCTTGCTGGGCACGGGATGCTCCTTTTCCGATGGTCTCCTCAATATTGCTTGCCATGCTGAGAGTCGTCGGAGGTGTACCTGTGAACAAGCTGTCAGGATCGCGGCCGCGACCTGGGTGGGCGATGAACTGAACGAATCGTGTGGTGCTGAGCGGAGGCTAGTCGTTGGCGCGCTTGGCCAGCGACTTGTCCATGCGCCGGAACAGCGGTTGGGACGCCTTGGTCACGATGCCAGGAAGCGCGGCCATGCCCAGCTCACCCATCGTGCCCGCAAGACTCGTGACTCTTGTCGGTTTGTCGACAATCGCCTTGACCAGCCAGTTGGCTGCCTTTTCCGCGCTGAGCATCGGCATCGCCTGGTAGATCTGGGTCGCCGTCGACATCTCGGTTCGGACCATCGGGAAGTAGACGACCGTTGACGTCACGCCGTGATGGCCGAGCTCGGCGGTGAGTGAACGGGTGAACGACTCAAGTGCGGACTTGCTGGCGAGGTAGGCGGAGAACAGCGGGATCGGAACCTGCGTTGACATGCTGGAGGAGATCACGACATGACCATGGCCCTGCTCGATGAATCGCGGTACGAGGGTCAGGGTCAGCCGGACAGCGCCGAAATAGTTGATTGCCATCGTGCGCTCGTAGTCGTGAGCGCGATCGACCGACTCGCTGATCGAGCGTCGTATCGAACGACCGGCATTGTTGACGAGCGCATCGATCCGCGGGTGGTCGACAAGCAGCGTGGCGGCAACAGCGTCCACCGCCTCAGGGTCGGCGAGGTCGACGGCATACGTATGGGCCACTCCTCCGGAAGCGATGATGCTTGCCCTGACCTCCTCGAGCTGGTCCTCGCGGCGCGCCAGCAGGCACACCGTCGCACCGAGCCGGGCAAGCTTGCGCGCCGCCTCGGCGCCGATACCGCTCGATGACCCGGTCAGGACGATGGTCTGGCCAGAAAGCTTCATGACTGATCTCCGAACAGTGCGGCAAGCAGTCGCATGCAGCGCTGCATCATCTGATCGGCCGTCTCGTCGGGATGATCGAGCCACCAACCCATCAACGAGTCGACGATCCCGAGCCACACGGTGGTCATCGCGGAGATGTCCAGCGCGTCGGAGTTGCCCGCCAAGGTCATCAGCTCGGCGACACCTTCTTCGGCGAGCTTGCCGATGCGGTCGGCGTACAAAGCGACCGAGTCGGCGATGGGGCCGGTCGTCGGCGCGGTGGTGTCGAAGAACAGCCGCCAGAGGTACGGCTGGGGCTCGAGCAGCGTGAACATGCCTTCGAGTGTCTGCATGCCGCGATCGATGCCAACCGCGTCACCACTGGCGATGCGCTCGATCTCCTCGGCTACGATCGCACCGCCGCGGTCGAGGCACGCCTCGTACAGGCCCTCCTTGGAGCCGAAGTAGTTGTAGATCAGGGGTTTGGAGATGCCAGCCTGCTCGGCAATCGCGGCGACGGAGGTCGCGGCAAAGCCGAGGGTGCCAAACTGTGCCGACGCGATGTCAAGTATCTGACTCTCCCGGTCAAGGCGGGGGACGCCCTTGGTCCCGGCATTGGGTCTGGCCACGAAGTGAGTCTAGCGGCTTTGTATGAACACATGGTAACTTACCCAAGAGTCATATGCCTCCGAGAGAGTGAGCCCATGAACGAACTGCTCGATCCGCTCAAGAACCCGACACTCGTCGCCGCCCCGTTCTTCATCGCGTCGATGGTGATCGAGCTGATTGCCTACCGGGTGCTCGAGACTGATGACGACGATCACGGTTACAGCGGCGTCGACTCGCGGACCAGCATCCTGATGGGCTTCGGCTCGCTGGTGTCGAGCGCTCTTTTCAAGGCTGGAACACTGGTCGCGTTCGTCGCGGTGAGCGTCTACATCACTCCGTGGCACCTGCCGACCGACACGTGGTGGTACTGGATCGCCCTGATCCTCGGCCTCGATCTGGCGTTCTATCTCAACCATCGCTTCGTGCACCGGGTCCGCATCGGCTGGGCCGCGCATCAGGCTCACCACTCAAGCGAGTACTTCAACTTCTCGACCGCTCTTCGACAGAAGTGGAACCCGTGGGCGGATGCATTCTTCTGGTTGCCGTTCCCGCTGCTCGGATTTGCGCCGTGGACCTTGTACGTGGCTTTCGGCTTCAACCTCGTCTACCAGTTCTTCACGCACACCGAGAAGATCGGCACGATGGGGCGCCCGATCGAGTTCATCATGAACACTCCGTCACACCACCGTGTGCACCATGGCAGCGATCCCGAATACCTCGACAAGAACTACGCGGGCATCTTCATTGTCTGGGACCGGATGCTCGGCACGTTCCAGAAGGAGCTGCACCGCCCGACGTACGGGCTCACCTTGCCGGTCAACACCTACAACGTGTTTCGTCTGCAGTACGGACCGTTTGCAGAGCTGTTCCGCGACGTGCACCACGCAACCTGTTGGCGCGACAAGTTCGGGTACGTCTTCATGCCTCCGGGGTGGCAACCGGGCGAACGGCGGTCAGAAGTCGAGCAGCCGCGCGAGCTGTCAAACGCGTGAAGCGGTTCGCGCTCGTCACCATCGGCACGGCTGTTGTCCTGACGCTGTGCGACCAGTTGTTCCACGTGCGCACCGGCACGCTGGCCTATCACTGGCATCCTCAGGTGTTTGACCAGACCATCGTCGTGCCGGCGACATTCCTGATCGCAGCGATCCTGATGCTGGACATCAGCCGTCGCGCCCAGCGGGTCCAACCGCGATCGACGAACGCGGGCAGTGTCGTTGTCAGTCTTGTCGCCGTCACCAGTGCGTACCTCGTGTCGGGCTTCGTCGATCAAGGCCTCGCTCCCGCGTACGCGGCGCTGTTGCTGGTGACGTGGGTTGTGCGGATCGTATGGCGTGGCGAACGCGGGCCCGCCATTGCTGCCGCGGCGACGATCGCGACAGGCGGCGTGCTCGGCGAGGCGGCGTTGTCCGCGATTGGCGAGTTCAGCTACCTGCGGCCGGACCTGCTCGGGGTGCCTTGGTGGCTGTTCCCGCTCTACCTTCACGGAGCGCTCGCCGCGCGCGACATCGCCGCCGTGACCTACAGCCCGCGGATGAGCCCTCCGTCGACTGGCATCATCACGCCGGTGATGAAGCTTGCGGCGGGCGAGAGCAAGAAGGCAGCGACCTTGCCGAACTCCTCGGGTCTGCCGTAGCGCCGGAGCGGGATGCTCGCCTCATGAGCGGCACGGGCGGCCGCCGGATCATCGGCAAGGGCATCCAGGTCACGTACCCTCTCGGTGTCGACTCGACCCGGAAGCAGTCCGTTGACGCGGATACCCTGAGGGCCGAGCTCGTCGGCGAGCGTCTTGGCCGCCATCGCGAGTCCAGGGCGCAGACCGTTGGAGATCGCCAGGTCGGCTACCGGCATCTTGGCCGAGGTCGAGAGCACGAACGCAATCGAGCCGTCGTTGCCGAGCTCTGGTGCGACTGCAGTTGCCAGACGGATTGCGCCGAGGAAGACCGACTCGAACGCTGCACGCCACTCATCCTCAGTGCGCTCCATGAGCGGTCCGGCAGGTGGTCCTCCGACGCTGATCAGGATGCCGTCGAGGCGACCGAACGTCTTGTGAGCGGCGGCGATCAGCCGGGCGGGCGTCTGCGGACCGGTGTTGTCGGCGGCGATGCCTGCTGCATTTGGGCCGAGGTCAGCAACCGCGCGATCGACTGAGTCTTGCGATCGAGAGGAGATGACGACCTTGGCGCCGTCGGCGAGCAGAACCTTCGCGGTGGCCAGTCCGAGTCCTCCGGTCGCGCCAGTGAGGATGTATGTGCGGTCAGCGAGTCCGAGGTCCATGCCGTCCAGACTAGGACGAGGGTGCGGCTACTTCCTGCGGGGCGGGTCTGGCTCGATCCGCAGGGTGTTGAGGGCAGTTGCGAGCATCTCGTAGTGCCCCGTGAGGAGCAGAAACTCAACTGAGCGTCGCTCGTCGAGGTGTTCGCGTAGGGCTGTCCAGCTGGCATCGGTGAGGTCCTTCGTGCCGTGAAGTTCATCGACGGCGGTCAGGAGGGCGACCTCCCGAGCACTCCAGTGCGGGTCGGAGGGGCCGATGGTCACGGCGCCGAGATCGTCCTTCGTGACGCCGGCCCGCTTGCCGATTCGTTCGTGGTGGGAGCGTTCGTATGCGCTGCCCGTCAGTGTGGCCACGCGCAGGATGATCAGCTCTGTCTCACGTCGAGGCAGCTTGCCGCCGGGCATGAGGCCGCCGGCAAACATCAGCCAACCCCAGAACAGCCGCTTGGTGCGCCCCAGCACGAGGAAGACCTGCGGCGGTTCGGTGCCCATCGCGCGGCCCGCCAGCGAGCCGAAGCCGCGGATCACCGGTCCGGTCTGGCGCCAGTTGCCGGACGTGATGCGTGGCTTTGTCATCGGGACGCCCTCGCCCGTGCCTTCTCGGCCTCGGGGAGGACCTTGTTGGCGACCTTGTTGAAAATCCGCATCGCGAGCGAGTAGCCCGGTGGGAAGGCACGCTGCAACGTGAAGATCGCGAAGATGTCTGGCGAGGTGTAGACCATGTAGCGGTTGCGCTTGACGCCCCGCAAGATGGCGCGGGCCGCATGGTCGGGGGTGACGGCGCGCTTCTTGAAATGCGCCTGCGCCTTCCTGAATGCCTTGCTCCCCTTGTCGACGCCGGCGACCTCGATCGTCTCGGTCAGACCCGTGTCGACGCCGCCCGGACACACGAGACTGACCCTGATGCCGTGGCGTCGCAGGTCGAAGCGCAGCACCTCAGACACCCCGCGCAGGCCGAACTTGCTGGCCGAGTATGCGGCGTGCCAGGGCATACCGATGAGCCCAGCCGCCGATGAGACGTTGACCAGGTGGCCCCCACGCCCCGCGTCCACCATCGCGGGTACGAAGGCCTCGATGATGTGGATCGGTCCCATCAGGTTGACCTCGACCATCGATCGCCAGTGCCGATGCTCGAGCGCCGAGACCGTTCCCCATGCCGAGATGCCGGCGACATTCATCACGACGTCCACCGAGCCGTGGGAGTCGTGAACCTCCTGGGCAAAGGTCATGACGGCATCGACGTCAGTGATGTCCAACGACTTCGCATGTGCGACCTCACCACCCGCGGCCTGGATCGTCGCGATGGTCTCGTCCAAGGGGGAGATGTCGGTGAGCACGACCCGTGCGCCACGTTCGGCGGCCGTCTGCGCGGTGGCCCGACCGATGCCACTGGCGGCGCCGGTGACGATCACGAGCTTTCCGGAGATGTCAGTCATCACTGAATACTATTGGTTGTCCGTTCAATTGGGCCGGTTCCACGAGCGTGTTACGGATGTGACGAATGATTCCCAAGTGACACAATCTCTGACATCCTCTGGGATGCGAGTCCGTCTTGTGGCGGCTGGGCTGACTGTCGCAGTTGTGGCAGCAGTCGGGCCTTCTCCCACGCAAGCAACCGAAGCGGTGGCCAATCCGTCATTCTCTGCGGGCACTGCCGATTGGCAGGTGTCGAGCAACGCAACGCTGGCGCGTGTGGTTGTTGCGGGTGTCCCGGCCGGTCAGGTCACCGCCAAGGTCAAGAAGGGCACGAAGACGATCGCGATCGACTCGTCTGCCTCGGTGGTGCTGCCGCGGGGCACGTACGTGCACGTCGCGGGACAAGTGTCCACGAGCCAGAAGGGCCGCACCATCACGTTCCAGCTCCGCGAGGTCGACCCGAGCGGCAAGGTTCTGAGGACGTGGACTGATCCACGGAAGATGACCACCGCGAACCGGTGGAAGTGGGTCGGCGCCCACCTGACCACGATGTACGCAGGCAGCAGGGTCACCGTGCACGTCGAGGAGGCGTTGACCGGGAAGAGCTCTTTCCGGCTGCGGCAGATGAATCAGGAAGTCGCCCTTCCCGACGTCGTCGAGCCGAATCCCACACCGCAGGCGCCGACGCCGATCTCCACACCGACGCCCACGCCGACGCCCACGCCTATCCCGACGCCGACGCCTACATCGACCCCCACGCCGACCCCGACTCCTACGCCGGCCGCCACCCCCACGCAACCTGCCCCCGCGACATGCGACGACATCGACTACTCGCAACCGACACAAGGGGTCCTTACGTACGCGGATGAGTTCAACGGCACCCAGCTGGACCCCGCGCAGTGGCGCATTCGTGATGACACCTTCCTGAACCAGGACGCTGCCTTCATCGACAAGGACAACGTGTCGGTCCATGACGGATATCTCGACATCATGGGCAAGCGCGAAGCCCCGGACAACTGGCGATACAACAACGGCTCGCTCTATGGGCTGGAGAACCAGATCCGGGCGTATTCGACCGGCTATGTCGACTCGATCAAGACCGCGG
>CAZWZC010000075.1:0-11909 GCA_964638755.1 uncultured Aeromicrobium sp.
TCGATGCGATCAAGGTGATGCTGCACGAGCTCGAGGGATGAGACCTCCCGCGCGCGAAGGGCCGCGGCCTGGTCGGTGGCGTCGAGCTCGTGCAGCTGGGTCATGCCTTGAGCCTAGACACAGCGGCGATGGCCGTTGCCAATCGCGGCGCGAGGGGCCACGCTCGTACTGAACGAAAGGGGTTTCCCGTGCACAGGCTCATCGACAAGCTTGGATCGCTGCAGGTGATCGTGACCCAAGGTGGCAGTTCGTTGGACGAGGGCTAGGTCATCTCCGAGAGCGGAAGGCAGCGGTACGGGATCGACGCCCCGATGGTTCCGCTCGCCTTTGCCGCCGCCGCCGTCGTGGCTCTCGCGCTGGCGCAATTCGTGGGTGTCGCTTGGCCGTGGTTGATCATCGCGGCCGGCGCTCTGGTGCAGCTGGCGGTCTATCTGTACGCCTCGCTCCATGGGAAGTTCGTGATCTGGGAGTCGCTTCTCGATGATGCCCAACTTCGCGGGGACGAACGGATCCTCGATCTCGGCTGTGGGCGGGGTGCGGTGACAATTGCCGCGGCCCGGCGCGTACCACACGGCATGGTCGACGGCGTGGACCTGTGGCACTCGGTCGATCAGAGCGGCAATGTCGAGGAGGCGACCCGCGCGAACACGGTCGCCGCCGGGGTGTCGGACCGGGTGCAGCTTCACACCGGCGACGTTGGTTCGCTTTCCTTCGAGGACGACACCTTCGATCTGGTGGTCAGCTCGCTGGTGATTCACAACATTCACGACGTGGCGCACCGGGAGTCCGCCATCGCGGAGGCGCTCAGGGTTCTCAAGCCCGGCGGCGGGGTCGTGATTGCCGACATCGACCACCTTCGCGAGTACGCCGACGCGCTCCGCGCAGGTGGGGCACATGACGTTCGCGTCGAAGGTCACGGCCTTGGCGGCTGGTTCGGCAACCCGTGGTTCCGGATGAGGTCGGTCAGCGGGCGGTCGGCGACCTCCTAGAATTGCGGGGTGGCCACACCCAAGGTTTTGCTCTTCTACGCCTTCACGCCGTTGGCGGACCCAGAGGCGATCCGATTGTGGCAGCACACGTTGGCAGACTCGCTCGGGCTGCGGGGCCGCATCCTGATCTCTCCGCACGGCATCAACGCCACTCTCGGCGGTGATGTCGTCGAGATGAAGAAGTACGTGCGGGGCACTCGTGCCTATGCGCCGTTCAAGGAGATCGACTTCAAGTGGAGTGAGGGTCGCGCGCTCAAGGACGGCACCACGGCGGACTTCCCACGGTTGAGCGTCAAGGTTCGCGATGAGCTGGTGACGTTCGGTGCGCCAGACGAGATCGAGGTCGGCGAGGAGGGCATCGTCGGAGGTGGCACCAAGCTGACTCCTGCAGAGCTGCACACGCTTGTCGCCCACAAGAAGGTCGTTTTCTTCGACGGCCGCAACCAGATCGAGTCAGACGTCGGTCATTTTGCCGGCGCCGTTCGCCCTGGGGTCGAAACCACTCGAGAGTTCATCGCAGCGCTCGACAGTGGCGCGTACGACGACCTCAAGGACAAGCCGGTGGTGACCTACTGCACCGGTGGCATCCGCTGTGAAGTGCTCACACCGCTGATGAAGAACCGTGGATTCGGGGAGCTCTATCAGCTCGACGGTGGGATCGCGGCGTACGGCGAGGTCTTCGGCGACAACGGTCTGTGGGAGGGATCCCTGTATGTGTTCGACGATCGAATCACCATGGACTTCTCCGACCACACCGCCCTCGTCGGTGAGTGTGATGCGTGTGGCGCACCAACGAACCACGTCGCTGACTGCGGCAATGTCTCCTGCGTCCGACAAATGAATCGCTGCATCTCGTGCTTCGGGATCGACGAGATGTGCGGCCTTCACGCTTCGGTGTCGGCATGACGGACAAGCGCTTTCCTCGCGATGTCTACGGCGAAGGCAACGATCCCAACACGCAACTCTCATTGGCGAACGAGCGGACGTTCCTTGCCTGGATCCGAACGGCGCTCGCACTGCTCGCCGGCGCCGTCGCGGTTCACGTGCCAGCCGTCAGCCTCGATGAATGGGTTGCCACCTTCGCCTCCCTGCTGTTGCTGCTCGCAGCGAGTGTTGCTGTGATCGAGTCCTGGCGGCGGTGGCGCGCGACTGAGCGAGCCATCCGTACGGGACAGCCGTTACCGGGATTTGGCGGCGCGGCCGTGGTCGCTGCGCTGCTCGGCACCCTGATCGGCGGTGTCGCGGTCGGCGTGATCTTCGTCGCCCTTCGCTGATCCCGACCTGCGGCGTCAGGCCTTGAGGCGTACACATGAGGTATGGCCCGTTTCCTCCTCCTGTTGCTGTTCAGCGTCTTGGTGGTGCTCGTTGGTCTCGCCGCCGTTCTCGGTTCGTGGGCTTGGTTGGTCTTGGCCGTCCTCGTAGTCGGCCTGATCGTCCTCGGCCTTTGGGACACCGTGCAGCGGCGCCACTCCGTGCTCAGGAACTATCCAGTCATCGGACACATGCGCTACCTGCTGGAGAAGATTCGCCCGGAGATCCAGCAGTACTTCATCGAGCGCAACTTCGATGGCCGACCCTATGACCGAGACACCCGATCAGTCATCTACGAGCGCGCCAAGGGGATCCACGGGGAGAAGGCGTACGGAACCGAGCTCGACGTGAATGAGCCGGGCTATGAATATCTCGTCCACTCGACCGCACCGCTCTCTCCGCCTGACGCTCCGCATCGAGTCAGAGTGGGCGGGCCGGACTGCACCCAGCCGTACGACATGTCGTTGCTCAACGTCTCTGCAATGAGCTTCGGCGCACTGTCTGCCAACGCGATCCGCGCGCTCAACATCGGCGCGAGGGAAGGTGGCTTCGCGCACGACACGGGCGAGGGCGGCATCTCCCCCTACCACCTCGAGGGCGGCGGAGATCTGGTCTGGGAGATCGGCAGCGGCTATTTCGGGGCGCGAACCGACGATGGTGGGTTCGATCCGTTGGAGTTCTCCGACAAGTCCGACCACGAGGCGGTCA
Source organism: uncultured Aeromicrobium sp. (assembly GCA_964638755.1). Lineage (GTDB taxonomy): Bacteria > Actinomycetota > Actinomycetes > Propionibacteriales > Nocardioidaceae > Aeromicrobium. Next base: position 3,009 of record CAZWZC010000075.1, read on the forward strand.
AGTGTGTCTCGCTCAAACTGAGCCAGGGAGCGAAGCCAGGTATCGGCGGAGTGCTTCCGGGATCCAAGGTCTCCGCCGAAATTGCCAACACGCGCGGCGTCCCCCAGGGCGAGAAGTGCGTCAGCCCACCCGCCCACCAGGTTTTCTCCACCCCACGCGAGCTCGTGCTCTTCGTGGCGCGGATGCGCGAGCTGGCACATGGGAAACCCACGGGATTCAAGCTGTGCGTGTCGTCCTCTCGCGAGTTCCTGGCGATCTGCAAAGCCATGGTGAGTGAGCAGATCACGCCGGACTTCATCATCGTCGATGGCGGGGAGGGCGGCACCGGTGCGGCGCCGCCCGAGTATGAGAGCTGGGTGGGGACCCCCCTGACCGAGGGTCTGCTGATGGTCCACAATGCGCTGGTCGGGACTGGCTTGCGCGATCACATCAAGATCGGAGCCTCGGGCAAGGTGGCCACCGGCGCGGACATCGTCAAGCGGCTTGCACAGGGTGCGGACTACACCAATGCGGCCCGGGCCATGATGATGGCAACGGGTTGCATCCAGTCGCAGCGGTGCCACACCAACACGTGTCCCGTCGGGGTGGCGACCCAGGATCCCCGTCGCGCACGGGCCTTGGTCGTGGCAGACAAGAGTCAACGCGTGACTCGCTATCACGAGGCGACTGTCGCCGAGACGGGCCAGATCCTCGCCTCGATGGGCCTCAGCAGCCCGACCGAAGTCCGGCCACACATGTTGCGACGAGTTGTGGGCCACCTCCAGACCCGTTCGTACGCCGAGATGTATGACTGGCTTCAGCCCGGAGAACTTCTCGCCGATCCACCGAAGGCTTGGGCCGCTGACTGGTTACACGCCGATCCCGACACCTTCCGCCTCGATGCCCAGGAGTCCACATGACCACAGTTGCCCGCATGCTCGTCTCGGCTCTCGCCGACGAAGGTGTCACCTCGGTGTGGGGGGTCGTCGGAGACGCCCTCAACCCGATCACCGACGCGATCCGTACCGACGATCGGATCGAGTGGATCGGCGTGCGCCACGAGGAGGTTGCGGCGTTCGCGGCGTCGGCACAGTCCCAGCTCAGCGGCCGGATCGGCGTGTGCATGGGCACAGTCGGCCCGGGCTCGGTGCACCTGCTGAACGGTTTGTACGACGCAAAGAAGTCGCACGCCCCAGTGTTGGCGATCTGCGGTCAGGTCCCTCTCGCAGAGCTCGGCAGCGACTTCTTCCAGGAGGTCAACAACGATCGACTGTTTGCCGACGTGGCCGTGTATGCCCGCACGATCACGTCTGCCGACCAGGTCTCGTACATGCTCGAACAGGCTGTCAACGCGGCACTCCAGCAAAAGGGTGTGGCCGTGCTGACGATCCCGGGAGATGTTGGAGGTCTTGACCTCCCCAAGGACGCCGTCCCTCCACACTTCGTCAAAACTCGCGCGACGTCGACACCGGACTCCGGCGATGTCGCCGAGGCGGCCGCGATGCTCAACGCGGCCGCCTCAGTGACGATGCTGGTTGGTCAGGGAGCGCGCGAAGCCAGGTCGCAGGTACTGGCCGTTGCCGAGACGCTGGCATCGCCGATGGTGCTCACCCTGAAGGCCAAGGAGGGGCTGGAGCATGACAACCCGTTTCAGGTCGGTCAGTCCGGATTGATTGGCAACCCGGCAGCACAAAAGGCTTTCGAGACCTGTGACGCGCTGCTGATGGTGGGCACTGACTTCCCTTATCGGGAGTGGTATCCAGACGGGAAAAAGGTCATCCAGATCGACACCGCCGGCGCCCACATCGGGCGGCGAACTCACGTGGATCTCGGCCTCGTGGGTGACGCTGGAGCGACGCTCGGCGCGCTTGCTCCTGCGCTGATGGCCAAGGAGTCAACATCGCACCTCGACTCGGCACGGTCGGCGTACGAGGACTGGCGCGAGCGGCAGTCCAAACTTGCCGAGCCCGACTACGACCACGAGCGGCTGGGTGCGATCCGCAAGGTGTTCGACAACCCCGAACATGCGATTCGACCGGAAGCGCTGGCCGCCGCAATAGAAAGATACGCAGCCGATGACGCAATCTTCACCACGGACACCGGCATGTCCACGGTCTGGTTGTCCCGCTTCATCACCTGTCGTCCTGACCAGCGTTTGGTCGGATCGTTCAACCTGGGCTCGATGGCCAATGCCATGCCGCAGGCACTCGGCGCATCGGCACTGGATCGCACCAGGCAGGTCATCGCCTTCTGCGGCGATGGCGGTCTCACGATGCTAATGGGCGACCTGATCACTGCAGTCTCATATGGCCTACCGGTCAAGCTCATGGTGTTCAACAACGGACGGCTCGGAATGGTCAAGCTCGAGCAGGAGCAGGGCGGGCTGCCAGAATTTGGAACAGTTCTGGCCAACCCCGACCTGGCCGCAGTTGCCCGGGCATGCGGGCTCCACGGTGTTCGCGTGGAGGATCCAGCTCATCTCGACGAAGCAGTCGCAGAAGCGCTGGCGCATCCCGGCCCGGTGTTGCTTGATGCCGTCACCAACCCGGATGAGGTCTCTCTTCCCGGCAAGGTCACCGCCTCCGATGTGTGGGGATTCGCGATTGCCAAGCTGACCGAGACGGTGGAGTCGGCGCGCTCATGAGCGGGCTTCCCTGTTGAAGCTCAAAAAAAACTTTGGCAAGCGTGTCGAATTGGGTCGACTCCAGTCGACGTGGTGGTGAAGGCTGACCCGCAGCGGGCCTGCCACTGACAAAGGAGACACCATGCGATTCCTCGCCTATATCGAGTCCGATCCGAAGATGCCTTTCGGTCCGCCACCGCCGGAGCTGTTCGAGGCCATCGGCGCGTTCGGCGAGGAGATGGTCAAGGCCGGTGTCTCTGTCGACTCCGGCGGACTTGCCGCGATTGAGGCCAGCCCGCACATCCGGGTCTCTGGCGGCAAGCTCACGGTCACCGACGGTCCGTTCGCCGAGGCCAAGGAAGTCATCGGCGGCTACGGCATGTACGAGGTCCGCTCCGTGGAGGAGGCCGTCGAGTACTCGCGGCGCTTCATGCAGATCCACCTCGACACGTGGCCGGGCTTTGAGGGCACAAGTGTGGTCCGCCAGGTCTTCGGACCGGAAGCCTGACATGAAGTACCTGGTGCTGATCCATCTCGACGAGTACGTCACAGAGGAACCGCCTGCGGCCCTGCTCGACGCCATGATCGCGCACGTCGCCGACGAGACGCATGCTCGAGTCGTCACCGACGCCGGTCTGGCACCAACGACAGCGTCGATCCGTGTCACTCCCCGCGGCGGCAAGGTCACGACAACCGACGGGCCGTTCGCCGAGGCGAAGGAGGTCGTCGGCGGCTTCATCATGATCGACGCGGCGACACCCGAGGACGCCGCAGCTTGGACGCGTGGCTTCGTCGAGCTGCACGTCGCGAACTGGCCGGAGATGCCCGACTCGTTCTTCACCGAGCTGCGTCAGGTCTCCGGAAGCCTCACCGACCCGGAATGACTCCGACGTGAGGCCGTGGTTTGATCGGTTGTCATGACCGAGCGCAGCTGGGGGTCCCCCGCGAGCCCTGCGAGCAGGGGGCGGGAAACATTCATGACCGTCTCAGACCTCCACCGCTCGGTCGAAGCCGTCTGGCGACTCGAGTCCGCCAAGCTCGTTGCAGGGCTTGTACGAATCACCCGCGATCTCGGTCTCGCTGAGGATCTCGCGCAGGATGCACTCGAAGCCGCGCTCTCGCAATGGCCTGAGTCCGGCGTACCCGACAACCCCGCTGCCTGGCTGATGGCAGTGGCGAAGCGGCGGGCGATCGACGGATTCCGGCGCCGTGAACGCCAGGACCGCGCATACGGCACGATCGCGGAGAATCAGGAGGACGTCGTGGCCGGCATCCAAACCGCAGTTGACCACGTCGAGGATGACGTGCTTCGGCTGATGTTCATCTGCTGCCACCCAGCCTTGGGTGCAGACGCTCAGCGCACGTTGACGCTGCGCCTGGTCGCGGGACTGACCACCAGGGAGATCGCCCGATCCTTCCTCACCAGCGAACCCACGATCGGAGCGCGCATCACCCGCGCCAAGAGGACACTGGCCGAGGTCGATGCTCCGACCGAAGAGCCCGCAGACAACGAGCGTGCAGAGCGGCTCAGTGCGGTGCTTGGCGTGGTCTATCTGCTGTTCAACGAGGGCTACTCCGCCACCGCGGGTGATGACTGGATGCGCCCGGCGCTCAGCGAGGAGGCCGTCCGTCTGGGTCGGGTCCTCTCCGGATTGGTGGTCGACGATCCTGAGGTTCTCGGCTTGACGGCGCTGATGGAGATCCAGATGTCGCGCACGGCGGCACGGACTGGCCCGGACGGGGCACCCATTCTGTTGCTCGACCAGGATCGCGCGCGCTGGGACCAGCTGTTGATACGGCGCGGGCTCGCAGCACTCGAACGCGCCGTGGCGCTGGGCGAAGCACCGGGCCCGTACGTCCTGCAGGCCGAGATAGCCGCTTGTCACGCGCGAGCCCTGACTGCGGCCGACACCGATTGGGCGCACATCTCGTCGCTGTATGAGTCGCTTGCGGAGATCACCGGGTCCGCAGTCGTCGAGCTCAATCGCGCTGTCGCCTTGTCGATGGCACATGGCCCAGAGGTGGGGCTGGCGCTGGTCGACCAGCTCGTGGCGTTTCCAGAGCTGAGGTCCTATCACCTGCTGCCGAGCGTCCGTGGTGACCTGCTCGCCAAGCTGGGACGAAATGGTGAGGCCCGTACCGAGTTCGAGCGCGCCGCCTCACTCACTGACAACGAGCAGGAACGCACACTTTTGCTTGCGCGCGCTGCCGAGTGCTGATGGTTGAGACCTGGACCACTGGGTAAGCGACCTGCATGGCCGACACCAAAACCTCCTCATCCGGCGCTGAGCTGGGGCGCATCACGACCGACATTCCCGCACGCCTCGACCGACTGCCGTGGGCGCGATGGCACTGGATGATCGTGATCGGCCTTGGCACCGTCTGGATCCTCGACGGGCTCGAGGTGACGATCGTAGGAAACCTGTCGGCAGTCCTCAAGGACGGTGACACCGGCCTCGGCCTGACCAGCTCCGACGTCGGCCTTGCTGGTGCTGTGTATGTCGCAGGAGCGTGTCTCGGGGCGCTCTTCTTCGGCCAGCTCACCGACCGGTTCGGGCGCAAGAAGTTGTTCATGATCACCCTGCTCGTCTACCTCGTCGGTACCGTTATGACAGCTTTCTCAATGAATCCGACGTGGTACTTCGTCTGCCGATTCATCACCGGTACGGGTATCGGCGGTGAGTACGCCGCCATCAACTCGGCGATCGACGAGCTCATACCGGCGAAGTATCGCGGCAGGATCGACATCGCGATCAACGGCTCGTTCTGGATCGGCGCAGCGGCCGGCTCGCTGCTGACCATTCCGCTGACCAACCCGGACACGGTGAACCCTGAGTTCGGGTGGCGCTTCGCATTCGGGCTGGGCGCCATTCTTGGGCTCGGCGTCCTGTGGGTCCGCAAGAACGTCCCAGAGAGCCCGCGGTGGAGCTTCATCCACGGCAAGGAGCAAGAGGGCGAACAGATCGTCAAGGAGATCGAAGGGACGATCGAGGAGGAGACCGGCAAGAGCCTGCCCGGGGTCGATGAGACGCTGACGATCCGTCAGCGCAAGACCATCGGCATGGGCACGATCGCTCACACCGTGTTCGCGCTCTATCCCAAGCGCACGATTCTCTGCTTGTCGTTGTTCGCTGGCCAGGCGTTCCTCTACAACGCGTTCTTCTTCACCTTCGGTGACAGCCTCACGACGTTCCTCGACGTTAAGCAGACGGGTTGGTACATCGCCGCCTTCGCGGTCAGCAACTTCGCCGGCGCACTCATCCTTGGCCCACTGTTCGACAAGGTGGGGCGGGTGCCGTTGATTGCGGGCACCTACATCCTGTCGGGAGTTCTGCTCGCGATCGCCGGAATGATGCTGGACAACTTGACTGCGGTGACCCTCACCGGTTTCGGCATGCTCGTGTTCTTCTTCGCCTCGGCGGGAGCGAGCGCCGCATACCTCACGGCTTCGGAAGTCTTCCCCATGGAGACGCGTGCAATGTGCATCGCGTTCTTCTACGCCGTCGGCACGGCGATTGGCGGCATTGCCGGCCCGTTGTACTTCGGCAGCTTGATCGACAACGCGACCGAGTCCAAGAAGATTGCGGAGATCGCCCCTGGCTATTTCCTCGGTGCTGCGCTGATGGTCGGCGCCGGCATCGTGGCGATCTTCCTTGGCGTGAAGGCCGAGGGCGAGACTCTCGAGAACATCGCGAAGCCGCTGACTGCAGAGGACGCCTGACCTCCCGCTAGATTCAGTCCGTGAGGCAGATCTCCAAGCGTAACGCCCAGTTCCAGCAGTGGGAGTCGCTGATCTCCAACCGCAACAAGCGTCAGCGCGCAGGGGAGTTCCTCGTCCAGGGTGTTCGTCCGATCTCCCAGGCAATCCAGCACGGCTGGGTCGTACGAGCCCTGATCCATGATGCAGACCGTGAGCTTTCGGACTGGGCGAACGGCGTCGTCAGCAACACCGCGACAGAACACGTCGCCATGTCGGCGGAGCTCCTTGCCGAACTGAGTGGCAAGGAAGATGGCTCTGCCGAGCTGGTCGCCGTCGTCGAGATGCCTCCCGACGATCTGTCACGCATCCCCGTAGGTCCTGGCTTCCTGGGGCTCGTCTTCGACCGACCTAGCAGCCCGGGCAACATCGGCACCGTCATCCGTGCCTCGGATGCGTTCGGTGCTGGTGCGGTGATCGTCACCGGGCACGCCGCCGATCCCTACGATCCACGCGCCGTGCGCGCATCGACGGGTTCACTGTTTGCACTGCCGGTCACACGCGAACGCAGCCACGTCGAAGTGGTCTCGTGGGCGCGTGGTTCGGGGCTCAACATCGTCGGAACGGACGAGTCCGGTGACGTCGAGGTCTCAGCACACGACCTCACCGGTCCAACGCTGTTCGTGATCGGCAACGAGACCGCGGGCATGAGCACCGGCTGGCGCGAGGCGTGCGATACGACCGTTCGCATACCGATCTCAGGATCGGCCAGCTCACTCAATGCTGCGAGTGCGGCGACGGTGTTCTTGTACGAAGCTGCACGTCAGCGGTGCTGACCCTCATCACTCGCGGATGTGGGTGCGCTGCATGGCGACATTCAGGCTCGACACCATGTGCGCGATGGTCATGGCAACGAAATCGCTGATCTGTCCGTGCAGGTGCGGCGTTGGGTCGGGGAGTAGATCGTTTAGGTCGATCTTGAGCACTCGCTCACTGTCGGCCCGGGTGATCAGCAATGCGGGGACTTTGGACCGTGGACCGGTGACCCAGACCGAGACCCGCGTCTCGACGCTTGCCTCCGGGATGTCCCATGAGCGTGCGATCACGTGGGTCGTCACCGCACCGCCGGACGGGGTGCGATATCCCTGCGGCGGGGTGAGATGTGAGTCGACCGGATCGACCGTGATCTCCGCGAGGTGGGCAATCTCACGTGACACCTGGTGCGCTGCTGCCTCGATGACAAGTTGGTGGACGGTTCGAGAGAGCTCGTCCAGCTGAGCGGCGGTGGTGGTGGAGGTCATTTCGAGAATCTATCGGAAAGTCGGCCTCGACCCGGAATATCGGATGCTTGAGCAAGGTTGATAACATCAGACTCAAGTCAGTTGACTCAAGTCTTGCAATCCCAAGAACCACCCCACAGGAGGAAACACCATGGCCAGAGCGGTCGGAATTGACCTCGGCACGACGAACTCGGTCGTCGCCGTACTCGAAGGTGGCGAGCCCACCGTCATCGCCAACGCCGAGGGCGCGCGCACGACGCCGTCAGTCGTGGCATTCGCCAAAGACGGCGAGGTCCTCGCCGGTGAAGTCGCGAAGCGCCAGGGCGTGACCAACGTCGACCGTACGGTCCGCTCGGTCAAACGCCATATGGGCACCGACTGGTCCGTCGACATCGACGGCAAGACGTTCAACCCTCAGCAGATCTCCGCGTTCATTCTGCAGAAGCTGAAGCGGGACGCCGAGGCATACCTCGGTGAGCCGGTCACCGACGCGGTCATCACCGTGCCGGCCTATTTCAACGACCACCAGCGCCAGGCGACCAAGGAAGCCGGCGAAATCGCCGGACTCAACGTCAGCCGGATCATCAACGAGCCCACCGCAGCAGCCCTTGCGTACGGACTCGACAAGGCCGACGACCAGACGATCCTCGTGTTCGACCTCGGTGGAGGCACGTTCGACGTCTCGCTGCTCGAGATCGGCGACGGCGTCATCGAGGTCAAGGCCACCAGCGGCGACAATCACCTCGGTGGTGACGACTGGGACGAGAAGGTCATCGACTGGATCGTGGCGAAGTTCAAGAGCGACACCGGTCTTGACCTGACCAAGGACAAGATGGCGATGCCGCGCATCCGCGAGGCCGCTGAGCGCGCCAAGATCGAGCTGTCGTCGAGCCAGTCGACGTCGATCAACCTGCCGTACATCACCGTCGATGCAGAGAAGAACCCCGTTTTCCTCGACGTGACGCTGACCCGTTCGGAGTTTGAGAAGATCACCCACGATCTGCTCGAGCGCACCAAGGCGCCGTTCAACAGCGTGATCAAGGACGCGGGCGTCGCCCTCAGCGCAATCGACCATGTCGTGCTCGTCGGTGGTTCGACACGTATGCCTGCCGTCGCAAAGGTCGTCAAGGAGCTGACCGGTGGCAAGGAGCCCAACAAGGGCGTCAACCCGGACGAGGTCGTTGCCATCGGAGCCAGCCTGCAGGCGGGTGTGCTGAAGGGCGAGGTCAAGGATGTCCTGCTTCTCGACGTCACCCCGCTGAGCCTTGGCATCGAGACCAAGGGCGGCGTGATGACCAAGCTCATCGAGCGCAACACCACCA
>CAZWZC010000076.1:0-11420 GCA_964638755.1 uncultured Aeromicrobium sp.
CAATCGCTGCGAACACGTACTTGGGCTGGAAGTGGATGTCGGCGATGACCGGGATGTTGGAGTGCTGGGCGATTTCGGGAAGTGCGTCTGCATCGTCCTGGCTCGGGCATGCCACTCGGACGATGTCGCATCCGGCGGCGGTGAGCTCGGCGATCTGTTGCAGTGTCGTGTTGACGTCTGAGGTCAGAGTCGTGGTCATGGACTGCACCGACACCGGGGCGTCCCCGCCGACGTCGATCGAGCCGACCTTGATCTTGCGGGTCTTGCGCCGAGGCATCAACACCGGAGGTGGCATCGCTGGCAGACCGAGGTCAGTCATCGGGTGCTCACGAGAGCTTCACGGGGTTGACGATGTCGGCGTAGATCAGGATCACACTCATCAGCATAAGGAGGACGCCCATGCCATAGGCGATCGGTAGCATCTTGGCGACGTCCACGTAGCCCGGATCGGGTCGACCGCGCAGCTTGGCGATGGGTCGACGAATGGCTTCCCACAACGCACCGGCGATGTGACCGCCGTCGAGAGGGAGCAGCGGGATGAAGTTGAACATCGCAAGGAACAAGTTGAGACCCGCAAGCAGCACGAGCACCCTTTGGGCACGCTCTGTCCAGCTCGGGTCGTCGATGGTGACCAGCTCACCGGCCACCCGACTGGCTCCGACGACACTGATCGGCCCGTTTGCTTCACGCTCGCCGCCGAATGCTGCCTTGACCACCCCGACCATGCGTTGTGGCAGGTGCACGATCACACTTGCCGTGCCGCTGACGTAGTCCTTCATCACGTCAGCGACGTAGACGGGGCCCTGTCGCTGCATCGTCTCGGTCGGAGCAACCCCGAGGAAGCCGACGTCGACGGTCTTCGTCGGGTCGTCGATGTCGAGGCGGGCCAGGACCGAGGTGTCAACTGTGACGGTACGGGAAGCGCCGTCGCGCTCGAGCTCGATCGTCGCCTGACGATTGCCGTTGGCGCGGATCAGCTTGGTGAGCTGGTCCCACTGGGTGATCTTCGAGCCGTTGAACGACACAATGCGGTCACCTGCGGCGATGCCGGCCTTGCTCGCTGGGGCGATGGGGTCGGCCGCCGTGCACGCGCGCCCTTCCTCTGCTGTGCTGATCGCGCAGTCCGACACCGTCTGGACCGTCGTTGTCGGCGTCAGGGCTCCAAATCCCATGAACACGACAGCAAACAGGAACACCGCGATGATGATGTTGACGGTCGGCCCCCCGGCCATCACGATCAGCTTCTGCCACCACGGCTTGCGATAGAAGAGGCGGTCGAGATCCTGGTCGTCGACGTGCTCATATTCGGCGTTGCGAGCGTCTGACACGAGCTGGGTGAAAAGGCCGGTGTTGGTCTGGCGCACCTCGTGCGGGTCAGCGTCCCTGGCAGGCGGCAACATGCCGACGAGCTTGACGTAGCCTCCCAGCGGGATCGACTTGAAGCCGTACTCGGTCTCGCCGCGCTTGGTCGACCAGACCGTGTTGCCGAAGCCGACGAAGAACTGCGTGACCTTGATGCCGAACTTCTTGGCGGGATACATGTGGCCCAACTCGTGCAGCGCGATCGAGAGCACCACGCCAAACACGAAGACCACCACGCCGAGTGTGTAGATCAGGCTGTTCATCGTGTCTCCAGGAGTTGGGCAACCCGGATGCGGGCCCACCCGTCGGCGCCGAGAACGCCGTCGAGAGTCAGGCGGTCATTCGATTCAGCTTGGCGGGCAACGTCCGGGTCGCCGAGATGCTCGTCCAAGATCGTGCCCACCGTGTCAACAATGCCGAGGAAGTCCAAATGTCCGGCGATGAACGCGTCAACGCACACCTCGTTGGCGGCGTTGAACACCGCCGGACCAGTACGCCCGAACTCCCCCGCCTTGCGGGCAAGTCTCACAGCAGGGAACGCATCGTTGTCGAGTGGGAGGAACTCCCACGTCGATGCCGTGCTCCAGTCGCAGGGCGTGGCAGAACCGGGCACCCGGTCCGGCCAGCTGAGGCCGAGTGCTATCGGGAGCTTCATGTCCGGCGGCGATGCCTGCACCATGGTCGATCCGTCGGTGAACTCCACCATCGAGTGAACGACCGATGTCGGGTGCACCACGACGTCGATGCGGTCGTACCCGATGTCGAACAGCAGATTTGCCTCAATCACCTCAAGACCCTTGTTGACCAACGTGGCCGAGTTGATCGTTATCACGGGGCCCATGTCCCACGTCGGGTGTGCCATCGCCTGCTCGGGCGTGACCTGGGCGAGCTCGGCACGAGTACGGCCGCGGAATGGTCCCCCGCTTGCCGTGACTATCAGCCGCTGCACGTCCTCGCGACGCTCTCCCCGCATGGCCTGCGCAAGGGCTGAGTGCTCGGAGTCGACGGGGACGAGCTGACCCGGTTTCGCAGCGCCGGTCACCAGCTCGCCGCCTATGATGAGCGACTCCTTGTTGGCCAGCGCGAGCGTCGTACCAGCCTCCAGCGCTGCGAGAGTCGGCATCAGACCGACCGACCCAGTCATGCCGTTGAGCACCACGTCGCAATCGACGCGGGCCACGTCGCTGGCGGCATCGGGGCCGGCGAGGAGCCGCGGGACACGGTGGTCACCGTTCTCATACCCGTGCTTCTGCGCCTCGGCATAGAGCGCAAGCTGTACGTCCTCAGCCGCGCTGGCCTTCGCGACGGCGACAAGCGGGACGCTGAACGCGATCGCCTGTTGAGCGAGCAGTGCCGGGTTGCTTCCGCCTGCCGCGAGCGCGACGACTTCGAAGCGTTCGGGGTTGGCGGCGATCAGCTCGATGGCCTGCGTGCCGATCGAGCCTGTCGAACCGAGAATGGCGACACGCTTTCGCATGCCGCCATTCTCCCTGATGTCGGCGCAATCTCAGCCACTCGCACCAAACACGCCACAGCGGCGAACCCCCGAGGGGTCCGCCGCTCTGGCTCCTGCGTCTCCTGGCGAACAGGAAATTGGAAGTCCTACTTGACCTCAGACCTCAGGACGGCCCACACGCCGAGGGTCAGCGGGATGATCAGCCACGGAAGGCTCGACACCCCCAGCTGCGCCCACTGCTCCCCGGTCAGACCGCCGTCGAACAGCGGTGTCTGGGCGAAGTTGAAGTCGACCCACGGCTGCAACTTCTCAAACCAGTGCTGTGTGGCCGCCAGGAATCCGAAGATTCCCGGGATCACGAATGAGTAGACGAAGTAGCCGACGATCGCACCAGCGGAGTTGCGGATGAGCACACCAAGCATGAATCCGATCAGCAGACCCAGGATGTTCGCAAGGACGATGTACAGCATGTCGGACAAGCTCGCGTCCCATTTGGCGTCGATACCATTGATCGCCGCGCCGGCAATGTTGCCAACGGCTCCAATGGCGAACGAGAAGATCATCGACACGATGCCCACGAGGACTGCCGCGATCGCCTTCGCGAGAATGACCTGCCCGCGGTGCGGAACAAGCGTGAACGTGATCAGTCCCGTTCGCTGGCTCCATTCGCTGGTGACGGACAGGATCGCGACCACTGGAAGGAGAATCGCAAACGGCACGCCGATGGCCGTCCCGAACGACCCAAAGGTCAGGTTGCGGTCAGGCGCGAAGATGATCACCGCGACCGTCGCGAGGAATCCGATGATGAGGATGCTCATCATCAGCCAGAATCCTGAACGAGTGTCGAACATCTTGCGAAGCTCGACCTTCACCAGCCGCCCGAGCGGTACGCCCGGCTTCGTTGTGTCGATCGTTTCAACAGTTGCGGTGCTCATACCGTGACTCCTTCGATGGGCTGGGTTTCGCGCTGGGTGTCACCAGTCAGCTCGAGGAACATCTCCTCAAGACCGGCGCCCTCGGCGGGCCGGAGCTCAATCAGTGCGACACCTGCCGCTGCGGCGGCCTTGCCGACCTCTTCTGGAGCCGATTCCGTACGGAGGCCACCATCGCCGGATGGTGCTGACACCAGCCCTGCCTTGGTCAACGCGTTGGCGAGAGCCGACGCGTCGGATGCCTTCACGAATGTTCCAGCAGTCTGGAGCAGCTCCGCCTTTGTGCCCTGAGCCACGATGCGCCCGTGCCCGATGACGATGATCTCGTCGGCGATCACTTCAATCTCGTGCAGGAGGTGCGATGAGAGCAGCACCGTGCCCCCACGGTTGGCGTACTCGCGCAACAGACTGCGCATCCAATGGATGCCGGCCGGATCGAGACCGTTGGCCGGTTCGTCCAGCATGAGGATCTTGGGATCACCGAGCAGAGCATTTGCGATACCGAGACGCTGACGCATGCCGAGCGAATAGTTCTTGACGCGTCGCTTGGACTCGTCCTTGGTGAGGCTGACCAGCTCGAGCATCTCGTCGATACGCGAAGACGGCAGATCCATGGTCGCTGCGCTGATCGCCAGGATTTCGCGGCCGGCGCGACCTGCGTGCTGGGCGGAGGCATCCAAGAGCACACCCATCTGGGTCCCGGGATTGGGAATGTCGAAATAGCTGACGCCGGAGATGGTGGCGGTTCCAGACGAGGCAGGCGTGAGTCCGGCGATGATGCGCATCGTCGTGGACTTGCCGGCACCGTTGGGTCCGAGGAATCCGGTGACAGAGCCCGGTCGGGCCTCGAAGGAGACGTTGTCGACGGCCTTGAAGCCGCCATACGTCTTTGAGAGGTTTTCAACTTTGATCATGTGCAACAGTTTCTCGGAACATCTGGGTGCGCACATCGGTCTCTGGGCGGCAGTTGCTCAGCCGAAAGTATGAGTCGCCCGAGCCTGTTGGGCGATACGTCGGAAGGCCCAGCACCCTAATCTTGGGTGGTGAACCCCGACGACTACCAGCCAAGGCTTCGCTGGTGGAGTCATGCATGGCGCTACGCGCTCGCGCTCGCGCTGAGCATCGCCGGATGGATCGAGCTCGGTACCTGGCAGTACGATCACGACCGCTCATGGATGGCGCTTGATCTGGCCCTGGGCTTCGCCTGCCTCGTCCTAGTGGCCTTCCGGCGACGTTTCCCGCTTCAGATCGCCCTCGTCACCGGTGCCGTCAGCGGCGTTTCCGGCTTCGCTGCCGGGGCTGCGACGCTCGCACTGGTATCGCTGGCGACTCGTCGGCGTTGGCGGGAGGTCATCCCGGCAGCGCTGGCCAATCTTGCCGGCGCCCTGATCCTCGACTCGATCAGTCCAACCTCGCAGGACGAACAGGTCATCACGTGGCCGATCATTTTCGCTGCAGTCGCGGTGACGGTCGCCATCGGCATGTACATCGGGTCCCGCCGAGAGCTCCTTGCCACCTTGCGCGAACGGGCCAACACGTCTGAAGCAATCCAGGCAGCCCGCGTGTCCCAGGCGAGGGCAGCAGAGCGTGGACAGATCGCTCGCGAGATGCACGACGTCCTCGCACACCGCATCTCGCTCGTGACGATGCATGCCGGCGCGCTGACATACCGCAAAGACCTCGACGCCGAACAGATGCGGGCCGCCGCCGAGGTGATCCAGGAGAACTCGCACCAGGCCATGGTCGAGCTGCGCGAGGTCCTCGGGCTGCTGCGGGACGGGCCCGGCGACTCCGCGCCAGAGCTGCCGCAGCCTTCGGCGACTGACCTGCCGGCGCTGATTGAGGAGGCGCAACGTGCGGGAATGCGTGTCGAGGCAGAGCTGATCGATCTGGCAACGATCCCGGAGACGCTCGGCCGTACCGTCTATCGGGTCATCCAGGAGGGTCTCACCAACGCCCGCAAGCACGCCCCCAACACGCTCGTCTGTGTCAGCGTCACCGGCGCGCCCAGCGCGGGTCTCTCGGCAGAGGTACGCAACCTGCTGCCGGTCGGCTCGAGGTCCACAAGCAAGCCCGAGTCGGGTCTGGGCCTGATCGGTCTCGCCGAACGCACGGCTCTCGCGGGTGGCTTCATGATGCATCGAGTGACGCCCGGGCGCGAGTTCGTCCTGTCGGCGTGGCTACCGTGGCCTGCATGACCGTACGAGTGCTGCTGGCCGACGATGACGCGCTCGTTCGGGCTGGTTTGTCGTTGATCCTCGGCGGTTCGCCCGACATCACCGTCGTCGGCGAGGTCATCAACGGTGCCGAGGCGGTCAAGGCCGTGCGTCGTGGCGGTGTCGACGTCGTGCTGATGGACATCCGCATGCCAGTGCTGGACGGCATCGCCGCAACAGCTGCACTGCTGGACCTGACCGACGCGCCGAAGGTGATCGTCCTGACCACCTTCGACGCCGACGAGTACGTCGTACGCGCGTTGGCCGCAGGCGCTCATGGCTTCCTGCTCAAGGACACGCCGCCCGCCGACATCGTCGCGGCAATCGGCAAGGTCGTCGACGGCGAACCGATGCTGTCGCCGACCATCACCGCTCAGCTCATCCGGCAGGTCACCGAGGCGGCACCCGACAGCCGAGGCGATGAGGCCACGACTCTCGCCGAATCCCTGACGGCCCGCGAGCGCGAGGTTGCAATCGCCGTCGGCAGGGGTGCGTCCAACGCCGAGATTGCCGCTGACCTGCACATGAGCGTCGCCACCGTGAAGGCCCACATCTCTCACATCTTCACCAAGCTCGAGGTGACGAATCGCGTACAGGTTGCCATCTGCATGCACGATGCTGGCACGCTCTAGGAGGACGCAAGAATCGACATCAGGCCGAACTGCTGAGCCGGTATGTCGATCCGTTCAGCGGGCGGGGACGAAGACATCGACATGGAGCCGGACTGCAGGGCCGCAATGTCGATTCTTGCGTCCAACAGCGCTAGATTCCTGTAATGTCTGATGACTACCGCGACATCAACCGCGCGAACTGGGACGAGCGGGCACCCGCACATGCTGAGTCCCCCGACTACGCCCTCGAGAAGTTTCGCGAGGATCCTACGTTCATCTCCGACGTGATCCGTTTCGACCTCCCACTACTCGGATCCGTCGACGGACTGAAGGGAGTTCACCTGCAGTGTCACATCGGCACCGACACCATCTCGCTGGCACGCCTCGGTGCCCACATGACCGGCCTCGACTTCAGCGGTGCCGCAATCGCCGAGGCACGACGCCTCAACGACGAGCTCGGCCACGACGTCACATTCGTCGAGGCAGAGGTCTACGATGCGACCAGCGTGCTTCCGCCGCATTCCTTCGACCTGGTGTTCACCGGCATCGGCGCCATCGGGTGGTTGCCTGACATCAAGCGCTGGGCGTCAGTCGTCTCCGGGCTGCTTGCACTCGACGGGCGACTTTTCCTCCGCGAGGGTCACCCCGTCCTGTGGTCGTTGGGCGATCGGCCCGACGGGCTGCTCGCGATTGAGCACCCGTACTTCGAGCAGGTCGAACCCACGATCTGGGACGAGCCGGGTACGTACGTGACTACCGAGACTGAGTTCACGCACACCGTGACGCACGAGTGGAACCACGGGCTCGGCGAGATCGTCACGGCCCTGCTCGAAGCAGGCCTAACGGTCACCGGTCTGGTCGAGCACGAAAGTGTTCCCTGGGAGGCCATTGACGACCAGATGGAGCAGCTGCCGAGCGGTGAGTGGCGGCTTCGCGACCGGCCGTGGCGACTACCGCACACCTACACGCTGCAGGCCGTCAAGCTGGCATGAGCTCCATCTGACCCCAAGGACTGCCGTACGCGGTCAGCAGCTCAAGGAATGGTGTCGCATCGAGCGCCTCGGGGCCGAGCACCCCCACTCCGGTCCACGTGCCGTTGGCAAGCAGCTCGAGTGCGACAACCGGGTTGATCGCGGTCTGCCACACAACGCACTGATGGCCGTACTCCTTCATCGACCAGTCGTTGTCGACCACGTGATAGAGATACGTCGACCGTGGCTTGCCGTCCTTGCCCTTGCCTCGGACCCACAGGCCGGCGCACGTCTTGCCGTGCATCTTGTCGCCGAGCGTCGCGGGATTGGGGAGGCACGCAGCGACCACATCACGGGGCGAGACCTCGACACCCCCCACCTTGACCTTCTCGGTGCTGTCGAGCCCCAGCTTGTGGAGGGTCTTGAGCACCTCGATGAACTCGTTGCCGAGTCCGTACTTGAACGTCGCGCGCTTCGTCTCGATCCAGCGCGGCATGAGGAGGACCTCTTCGTGCTCGACGTTGACGCATTCGACCTTGCCGATGCCCTCGGGAAAGTCGAAGACCTCAGGCTCGCTGAACGGCGGCGTCGTGAACCACTTGCCATCCTCCCAGATGACCGGTGGGTTGAGGCACTCCTCGATCGTCGTCCAGATCGAGAACGACGGCGCGAAGTCGTATCCGTCGACGGTGAGGTTGGCACCGTCCCGCGTGCCGAGCTCGTCGATCTCGCTGAACAGCTGATCGGATGCATAGCGGGCAAACACGTCGGACAAGCCCGGCTCGACGCCGATGCCGACGAGGGCGAGCCGTCCCGCCGCCTCCCACTGGTCCGCCACGGCGAACTGCTCATCGCCGAGCTTGACCCCACACTCTGCGTGTGGATTGTTGGGGTGTGGCTTGGACAGGCTCATCGCCATGTCGAGATAGTCGGCGCCCGCGGAGAAGGCGCCCTCGAAGATAGGCATGACGAAGCGAGGATCGACGGCATTCATCACGTGCGTCGCGCCAGACGAGCTCGCGAGCTTCTCGACCGACGAGGCGTCTGACGCATCGACCTGAGCGGCAGTGAATCGTGGGTCGTTGACGCTGGCGACAGCGCGTTCGGCGCTTTCAGCCGTGTAGTCGGCGACCACGATCTGTTCGAAGAAGTCACGGCGCGCAGCGATCGCACAAAACGCCGAGCCGACACCTCCAGCGCCTATGAGCAAGATTTTCATCGGTCAGGCCTCCAGATTGGTCATGACGTGCTTGATGCGGGTGTAGTCCTCAAGTCCATACATCGAGAGGTCCTTGCCGTAGCCCGAGTGCTTGAAACCGCCATGCGGCATCTCCGCAACGATCGGGATGTGGGTGTTGATCCACACGCAGCCGAAGTCGAGTCGCTTGGCCATCCGCATCGCTCGACCATGGTCCTTGGTCCAGACCGATGAGGCGAGGCCATACTCGACACCATTGGCCCAGCGGACGGCTTCGTCCTCGTCACTGAACTGCTGGACGGTGATCACCGGACCGAAGATCTCCTCCTGGCTTGCCCGGTCGTCCTGCTTGAGACCGGAGAGCACAGTCGGCTCATAGAAGTAGCCCTCGCCTAGCGCCTCGACCCGCTGTCCACCGGTCTCAATCCTGGCGTGGTCTGGCAGGTCGTCCATGAACCCGCTGACCCGAGCCAGCTGATCGGCATTGTTGACCGGTCCGAAGTACGTCTCGTCGTCGTCGGGCATGCCGACCCTCGTGCCCTTGGCGGCCTCCGTCAGTGCTGCGGTGAAGTCGGTCGCAACGCGGGGATGCACGAGCACGCGGGTTGCGGCTGTGCAGTCCTGACCGGCGTTGAAGTAGCCCGCGCCGGCGATGCCCTCGGCAGCAGCGGCGAGGTCAGCGTCGTCGAACACCACGACTGGCGCCTTGCCGCCCAGCTCAAGGTGCGGTTTCTTGAGGTCGAGCGCAGCGGCGGTGGCCACCTCGATGCCGGCTCGTACCGAACCGGTGATCGCCACCATCTGCGGGATCGGGTGCGAGACCAGTGCCTTGCCGGTGTCACGGTCACCACACACGACGTTGAACACGCCGGGTGGGAAGAATTCCTGCGCGATCTCGGCAAGCAAGGAGGTCGACGCCGGTGTTGTGTCGCTGGGTTTGAGCACGATCGTGTTGCCTGCGGCGAGTGCGGGACTGATTTTCCAGATTGCCATCATCAGCGGATAGTTCCAGGGCGTGACCTGGGCTACGACACCAATCGGCTCGCGCCTGATCATCGACGTGTGGCCTTTCATGTACTCGCCGGCCGAGCGGCCCTCGAGCACCCGCGCAGCGCCGGCGAAGAACGTCAGCACCTCGGTCGCTTGGTACATCTCCTCGCTCATCGTCAGAGCGATCGGCTTGCCGGTGTCGCGTGACTCGACAGCGACGATCTCTTCGGCACGCTCGTCGATCGCGGCGGCCAGCTTGAGTATTGCCTTCTGGCGTTCGTACGGTGTGGTGTCGCGCCAGGTCTCGAAGGCAGTCGACGCAGCCTTGAGGGCGAGGTCAACGTCCTCAGGTCCCGACAGTGGCGCAGATGCGTAGACCTTGCCGGTCGAGGGGTCGAAGACGTCGTACGTCTTGCCGCTCTTCGCCGGTACCAGCTTGCCATTGATGACGTTCTTGATCGCAGTTGAACTAGCCATGACCTCATCCAACCTCATGAGTCAACACCGTGGCAACGGAATTCGTGGCAAACCACGGATTCGACGACGAAATCCCTTGTCATCGTCGGTCACCTGTTGCGATCATGGCGACATGACCTACTCCGACGAGGACCTCGCCCGACTCCAGAAGGCCGGCAAGCGCCATCTGTGGATGCACTTCTCGCGCCACGGGTCGTACGCCGACCACGACATCCCGATCATCACCAAGGGCGACGGGATGTACATCTGGGACGCCGAGGGCAAGAAGTATCTGGATGGTCTCGCGGGTCTGTTCGTCGTCCAAGCCGGTCACGGCCGCGAGGAGCTCGCCGAGGCAGCGGCCAAGCAGGCCAAGGAGCTGGCGTTCTTCCCAATCTGGACGTTTGCGCATCCCCAGGCGATCGATCTCGCGGAGCGCCTGGCCTCGTACGCGCCTGGCGACCTCAATCGCGTGTTCTTCACGACAGGTGGTGGCGAGGCCGTCGAGACAGCGTGGAAGCTCGCCAAGCAGTACTTCAAGCTGACCGGCAAACCCAACAAGACCAAGGTCATCAGCCGGCAGATCGCCTATCACGGCACGACCCAGGGAGCTCTCTCAATCACCGGTATCCCAGGTCTCAAGGAGCCGTACGAACCGCTCGTACCCTCGACGGTGCACGTCGCCAACACCAACTTCTACCGCGCACCCAAGCACGACGAGGACGAGAAGATGTTCGGGCAGTGGGCCGCCGACCAGATCGAGGAGGCGATCATCGCCGAGGGTCCCGACACAGTGTGCGCGGTGTTCCTCGAGCCGGTGCAGAACGCCGGCGGTTGCTTCCCTCCCCCGCCGGGCTACTTCGAGCGGGTGCGCGAGATCTGCGATCGCCACGATGTGCTTCTCGTGTCCGACGAAGTGATCTGCGCTTTCGGTCGGCTGGGCGAGATGTTCGGCTGCAACCGCTACGGCTACGTGCCCGACATGATCACCTGCGCCAAGGGGCTGACCTCGGGGTACTCACCGCTCGGCGCAATGATCGCGTCCGACCGCATCATGGAACCGTTCCTGGAGGGCAACACCAGCTTCCTGCACGGCTACACCTTCGGCGGCCACCCTGTGTCGACTGCGGTCGCGATGGCCAATCTCGACATCTTCGAGCGGGAGCGGATCAACGAAAAAAAAAAAAAAAAAAAAAAAAAAAAAAAAAAAAAAAAAAAAAAAAAAAAA